>CALMSL010000171.1 GCA_937872445.1 uncultured Microbacteriaceae bacterium
CTGTCGGTCATCGAGCTCTCCAGGAAGAGCTATCGGAAGATGACGCAGAACCTGTGGTGGGCTGCGGGCTACAACCTGATCGCGGTTCCCCTCGCCGCCGGGGTACTCGCGCCCATCGGATTCATCCTCCCGATGGAGGTGGGGGCCATTCTGATGTCCGCCTCGACCGTCGTCGTCGCCTTGAATGCGCAACTGCTGCGCCGCCTCGACCTGCGGCCGAAGGAACTCGGCTCCGAAAGTTAGCCTTCGCGTTCGTACGTCTCGACGATCGGCGGTCCGTCGAGAAGGTCGCGCCAGCGCTCAAGCAGGTCGCGCATCTGAACGTCGTTCTCGACCCGGATCTGGTCACGATCATGCGCGTCCTGATCCGCGTATTCGATGATCTCGACGAAACGATCCGGATCGGCGACGTCCCACAGCACGCGCACGCGGATGCCGCCAGGCGACTCGTAGAACGGGATCGCTTCCGGGAGAAAAGCGTCGAAGTCGTTGCGCCGCCCCGCCGCAACCCGACCGCGCAGGTGCAGTTCGATCATGAGAGCATCATCACCCTTGAGCAAGTCAACTGACGGTTTAGGTCAGTGCGGGTCGGTGCCAAAGACGTGACGGGACAACGCGGCGATGTCCCGGTCGAGTGCCTCGAATTTGCTGGAAAAGTTGGCTTCCATCGCTTCGAACTTCACGTCGATCGTCTCGAACCTGGCATTTATCGTCTCGCGGAGACCGTTGATTTCGATCCGGACTCCGCCGATCGCGGCCGTCAGCGTCCGAGTGAAACTCGTCGTGACGATCCCGACCATGCCGAACATGGCCGCGGCAAAAACGCCAATCAACACCCACACCTGGGGTTCAGTCACGGTCAACACCCTCCCATTGTCGCGCAGTTCACTCCACGACACTAGATCGATGACGGCTCCGCGAAGTCGCCCGCGTCGCGCCGGAACCGCGCGAGAATCGCGACCAGATTGCCCTGATCGTCCGGATCCAACCCTACGTCGGCGAAGAACTCCCGGTTGATCACAGCGGTCGCAGCGTCGACGACCTCCCGGCCTGCTGGTGTGATCCAAATGAGCGTCGCGCGCCCGTCCGTCGGATGTGCTGA
>CALMSL010000172.1 GCA_937872445.1 uncultured Microbacteriaceae bacterium
GCGGGGTGGAGCAGTCTGGCAGCTCGTCGGGCTCATAACCCGAAGGTCGCAGGTTCAAATCCTGCCCCCGCAACCACACCTAGAGACGCGCCGGCCACGAGCAATCGGGCCGGCGCTTCCGTTTCAGCGTCGGCGAACACGCGCTCGCCCTCCTGCACGATCGCAATTCGACCGATGATTTCGGCCAGCAGCCGGTGCGCGCTCGCGGTCCGCCTCGAGCACGCGCTCGAGTTCGAGCAGCTTGCGCCGATACGCGGCGACGACCGCTGCGGCGCTGATCTCGGGCGCTGGCGGCGCGATCGCGGTCGCGGACGACTCCCCAACATCGTCCGCTCGGCTTCAGCGCTCTGCAGGGCCTGCATCAGCGCCGGCGAGTTGACGTCGCCGGCGATCGTCCGCACCAGGTTCTCGATCTCGGTGTCCAGTTCCGCTATTCGCATGCGGCGCGTGCGCTCGGCTTGCCGCTCGGCGCTGGCTCGGCCGGCCGGATGCTCGGCGACGGCGCGCTGCAGCTCGGCCAGTGCCTCGGGGCTTAGCAGGTCCTCTCGCACCATCGCGAGCAGCCGGCGGTCGGTCGCCTGGTGCGGCGCGACGACACCCGCGCACACCGTCGGGACCCCGATTCTTGCGCGCGACGCAGCCGTAGTGCCTCGCGCTGGTGGCTGTCACCGCACCGCCGCACACGCCAGACTTCAGGAGCCCGCCGAAGAGCGTGCGCCCGGGCGCGCCCTTGCCCGATCCGCCGCCCACCCGCCGCGGCTTCGCCATCCGCGCGCGCGGCCTGCCAGAGTTCGTCGCCGACGATGCGCAGCTCAGGCGCCTCGTGCACCTGCCACTCCGAGCGCGGGCGCTCGAGCTTCTGACGCCGGCCGGTGTCCGGATCCTTCACCCGCTGGCGCCGGGTCCAGATCATCCGGCCGATGTAGAGCTCGTTGTTGAGCAGGCCGGCGCCCTGCCGGGCCGACCCGTAGATGCACGACGCCGCCCAAGTGCCCGAGCGCGGCGCCGGCACGCGCTGGGTGTTGAGCTCGTGCGCGATCCGTTGCACTGACCAGCCGTCGACGTAGCGTTGGAAGATCCATCTGACCCACTCGGCTCCGATCTGTTCGATCGTCAGCCGGTACCCGCGGCCGTCGTGTTCGGAGCGATAGCCGTAGGACCGGCCGCCGGCCGAGTAGCCGGCTGTCGCCTTGCCGGCAAAGCCTCGATGCGTCTTGGCGCGCAGGTCGTCGGGGTAGATCTCGCCGATGAGGCCGCGCATCGAGCGGAGCGCCTTGCGGCCGCCCGCCGTTGAGTCGTAGCCGTCCGAGACGCCGATTATGCGAATGCCCCGATGTTCGAGCCGGCGCACGGTGCGCTCAAGCTCGACTTGGTCGCGGCTGATGCGGTCGAGGGACTCGACCAGCAGCGCCGTGATCCTGCCGGCCAGCGCGTCGGCGAGCAGGGCCCGGCCGTCCGGACGCTGTGCAACCGGGATCGAGCCGGAGACGCCGTTGTCGCCGTGACGAACCGTAATGACGATGCCGTCGGCGGCGGCGCGCCCATCGCAGACCCGAAACTGATCAGCGGTCGAGGCTTCGCTCTGCTTGTCGGTGCTGAACCTGGCGTAGATCGCGGCGGTCAAGTTCGGGCTCCGACAGGGGCAGGTCGGCCATCGGAGCGTGGTCGGCGCGCGCGGCCGCTGCAGCCTCGGCGATCGCCTCGGCGGCGAGCCAGCGGACGAGCTCGCGCAGCGCCGGAGTCATGGTCAGGCCCGCCTGCTCATCCTGTCGCGAGCGGGCTGCGGCAGCTACGTGGACTATCGCGATGCATGGGGAAATCCCGCGCCGCCGGGTCGGTCCGCACCTTCGAAGATAGAATTACGGAAAATATTTCTTTCAAATGGGTTTGCGCCGTGATTCGGTACGTGTTCAGCCTGCTGTGGCGAAGCGTCAAGGGTGCGGTTTCGTTCACGGTCGCCCTGCTGGCTGTCCCGTTCGTGGCCTTGTTTCTCGCTGTGCGCGACGACTACGAGAACTGGTCGCGCCGCGATCGAGACCGACGCGGCGACGACGGCGATCGGTAGGGAGGGCGAGGGCGTAGCGGTTCATCGCGCAGCTTCCTAGGCCTGCTCCCACGCCCGACTGACCTCAGCCATACGCGCTTCGGTTCCGCCGCGATCCGGGTGCGCCGCACTCGCTGCCCTGCGATACGCCGCCCGCGCCTCGTCGAGCGTGGCCGCAGCTCCGCGGAAAGGGCGGCGCATCGTGGTGCTGGGGGATTCCATCACGCACGGCTTCTGGTCGAGTCAGGTGGCGCGCACGTGGCCGGTCTCACTCGCTAAGAAGACCGGCCGCGAGATAGTGAACCTCGGCTATGGCGCGCGCATGTGCGTACCCTCGGACGGCACCGCCGCGGCGGCGCTGGAGCCCGACACGCTCGTCTACTTCATCGGCTTCAATGAGTTCTGGCAGCAGAAGACGGACTTCGGCGACCGATACCGGAAGACGCTCGACAACATCCGCGCGCGGCCGCCCGGCGTGAAGATCGTGGCGGTAACCCCGACCTGTTCGTCGGTCGAGAAGTCGATTCCCCTCGAGGCCTATCGCCAGGAGATTCGCGACGCGGTATTAGCGGACGTGACGCTGGTCGAGGGCATGTCGCTGACGTCGAGTGACCTGGTGGCGTTCCCCGACACCGTCCATCCGGGCGACGCGGGCGCCGCGGGGATTGCCGCAGGTCTGGCTGGCGTCGTGTGAACAGGGGAGGCCATGGCGCACGTTCCTTGCGGCCTGACGGGATGAGCGAGATCGAGCTCACGGAGCGCGAGCCGCTCGTCGCACGCAAGGCCGCGAAGCTCGCAGTCGAGGAGATGACCAACGAGATCTGCCGCCAAGTTGGCAAGAGCGTCCTCACCCGAATCTTTGTCTGGGTCGGTGCCGTAGCCGTGGGCATCGCGGTCGCCAAGGGATGGATCACTTGGAAGCCCTGAGCGACGCCCTGCGCTCGTCGAATGTCCGCGCGTTCCTGCGTGCGATCAGGCTGGGCGAGGGTACGGCGGACGACGCGGGCTACCGGCGCCTGTTCGGCGGCGGCAACTTCGACTCGTTCGCCGATCACCCGAGGGTGCGCACTTACGAGAAGCGCGACGGCCAGTTCATCAGGAACGGCAAGATCGACTTCACCACCGCGGCGGGCGCCTACCAGATCACCGCGACGACTTGGGACGAGGTGCGTGCTAGGTACGGCCTGCGCGACTTCTCGCCGAACTCGCAGGACCTGGCCGCCGTCGGGCTGCTGATCCGCCGCAGGGCACTCGACGACGTGCTGGCTGGCCGGATCGAGCAGGTGATCGAGAAGTGCAGGCTTGAGTGGGCGAGCTTGCCTGGCAGCCCGTACGGCCAGCGCACCGAGAGCCTGAGGCGCGTCCTAGACGCGTACGCGGCGGCCGGCGGAACTTTCGCGCCGGTGCCAGCGCAGGCCACCACCGAAGTGGCCGCCGAGCAGCCGCCGGCGCCCATCGCCGAATCGAAACCGACATTCGTCAGGGAGGCAGAAATGCCGCTACCACTCGCAGGTCAAGTCGCCCTTACCCTCGCCCCGGAGCTGCTCAAGCTTCTGCCTTGGTACTCGTCCGGGTCGCCATCGGCCGAGCGCAACATCAAGGCGCTCGAGGCCGTCGCGCCGGTGCTGATCGAGACGGCCAAGATGGCGAGGCGGTCGAGGTGGTGCAGCCGGATCCGCGTGCCCGGCAGGACTTCGTCCGGACGATAGCCGAACAGTGGGAGAGCGTCCGGCTCGAGATCGAGTTCTGCGAGCGGTCGGTTACCGGCGCGCGCGAATTCGCTCGCACCTGGCGCGACGGTAAGCCGTTTCTCGACTTCGGTTGGCTGCAGCTGCAGTTCGTCGAGTTCCTCTCGGTGCTGCTTATCGGCATCGGCGGCTACGGTGCGCTCGAAGTGCTCGAGGGCGACTTCTCGGCCGAGATCAAGGCCAGTGTCATCACATTGGTCCTGATCGGCGGCTTCACGCAGGTACTCGTCTTCTGGCTCGGCTCGAGCCGTGACAGCCAGCGCAAGACGGAGATGCTCGGACGCTGATCGGGCCGATCCGTGCAAAGAGGGAGTGCATGCCCGCGTCGATCGCCTAGCGGCGTGTTTGAACGCGCGATCGAGTGGCCGTACGGAAGGCCTCGAGTCGTAAGGATTTGCCAAGGGAGAGCCTGATTCTCCCGTAAGATCCGCCTCTCAGGGGGCATTGGACGAATGACCGTTTTCACGATCGGCTATGAAGGGCTGGACATCGACACGTTCATCCTGCTGCTCGCCGAGCACAACATCGAAACCGTCGTGGACATTCGTGAACTGCCCCTGTCACGCAAACCCGGCTTCTCGAAGAAGGCGCTCACCGACGTGCTCAACCGCAGCGGTTTCGAGTACGTCCACATGGCGGATCTTGGCTGCCCAAAGTTGGTGCGCGATCGTTACAGGGAGGACGGCAGTTGGAATCGCTATGCCGCTAGGTTCCTCAAGCACCTGAAGACGCAGCGGTCAGCCATCTACAATCTCTCCGGTTTGGTGCGTCGGTCGAACTGCGCATTGCTCTGCTTCGAAGCGGATTTCAGCTTTTGCCATCGCTCGATGGTGGCCGCCGCAGTGCGTGAGCACTGCGGCGCGGACATCGAGCACATCGCTATCGCGGACGCTAGAACAACGAACTTTGCCGGCTCTCCGCCAGCGTTCGCTTTGGTGGATAGAACAGGCTGACGATCAGCCACTGGTCTTGGAACCTGTGCTGGTTTCCCATCAGGAACATCAAATCCTTGCCACCGAGTTGCCCCTCCAGCTTGGAGCGAAAGGGCGCTTCCCAATCTTCGCCGTGATCGCGCAGACAGTTCCAGAATAGCGCGCCCGCTTCCCAATCCACGATCTTGTGCCTGTACTCCTTTTCGCCCTCCGGCGTGTCGGATACGTATCTGTAGTGGAAGTCGAACGGCACCTTGCGCAGCTGTCTAACTTGCTGCTTTGCTTCCGCCTCGGAGAAGAGATCTCCTTGCATTTGCTCGCGCGCGAGCTTTTCTCTCTCCTCGTCCGTCCAGTCCGGGCTTCGCGCCCTGGAAATATCGAGGCCGAGTAGCCGCTTGGGGTGCAACAACGCGAGCGACAGCCCGTCGTCGAGCCTTGCCACGTCGATGGCGTCAAAGCTGTTGAACGAGGGGATCTTGTCCAACCATTCCCAACGTGCGCCCCAAGCTTTCTTGGCATCGATCACGTCGCCGCAGATGATCGTATCGACATAGAGCTTGTGGCTCTCCGGTCGGTGATCTCTGGTGGCCTTTTCGACCCGCACATCGATCCACTGCCACTTTTTGAACTGCTGATCATGCTCGATCATTCGGAAGGGTACCGGATACAAGCGGCGCATTGAGCCGCTTCCGGTGATTCCCGCGACACAAGACGTCTCCACATGTTTCGCGCTCGGCGAGGGATAGGTCTTCGCCAAGATCAGGATGCGCTCGGTTTTCGAAGCCATCCAGCGTTACCCTCCAAGTTGATTGAGTCCAACCACAACCACTCGGTCCAGGTTTCGGCGACCCACCTCCACCTGTGCTTCCTCGTCTTAACAGCAGCACTCAAGATAGTCGTTGCCGACCACCTCGCGGTGGCACGCCCGATCGGCTCCAGCGGCGCAGGTGTGCATTCCGACCCGAGCACCTCGCTTGAGTCAGCGAGCGCGGGAGGAGTCGACGTCAAGCCGCAGGGTCATTTGGGTCACCGCCAGCGCATGGTGGCTGATCGCGTGGCGTAACGAAAGCTCGATCGTGTCCGTATAGGTGCCGGCTGCTGCCCCGGCATAGTCGGAGGGCGCGACAGTTGCGGCGAACGCGGCGGAGTTCAACCGCGCGCCAAGCCCCTTACCGGCGACCGGCGTAGCCACAAGCGAGTAAGCAACGCCACCGCCCGCATGCTCGCCCCGCATCCGGCGTGAAGCCTGGCCAGCGTCGAAATGGCGTCCGGCTCCTACTTCGAGGCTATATGGAGTTGTCCGCGTGCACTGCAACGCCGCAACCCACGAACCCGATGCTGTGGTCAACGCCGCGCCGGGTACGTCGGCGAAGCGGCACGAGTCGACCACCGTGGCCGAGACGCCCACCGCGCCCGTCGTGGCAACTCGGCCGGAAGCCGGCTGCAGCCCGGCGATGACAAACGCCAGTATTGCGGTACCAACGATCGTCGCTCGACGGACAGGCCCGAAGGCGCCCGGTGCCACGATCAACCCGCGAAACCGCCCGAGCATGATCCGCAGCAGACAGTGAGCAACAAGTCTTCGGCGTCTACGATATGTGCGTCGTAGTCGATTGGCGCGGTCGTGCACACCGGTTCGAGCGCCTCGGCGATCCAGGCATCAACCTGTTTCTGCGCCTCGTAGTCGCCTGCGTCGGCACGTTCCAGTAGATCTTCGATCTGTTCGTTGGTCATGGCGTTGATCTCCGCGCCGTTAAGCAGAGGCCACGATAGATCTTCTTGTGCACCAAAACCGGGCATTTGTCGCAATGCATCTGGCCGGGCGAGCGCGGGCCGATGGGCGGCGGAATTCGGAGGACGATTGGGCGCTGGAACTTTGGCGATCGGCTATCGCCCGGCAATCAGCGGGCCCTAGGCCATCATGCCAATTGTCGGCCTTGTTGCCCAAGGACCGCTCTGGTCATCAAAGACAAACGCCACCCGGAGGTGGCGTTCGCTGACTGACACATCTGCGACTTCGGAGGCTTGTCATCGCCTTGACCGAAGCCGGCTCCCATTCAGGAGACTCGCAAGCCCGACAAGCGGGAAACGTTCACATTCTAACGCTAGTTGACGTCACGTCAAGTCCGATGCTGAGCGCCACACAAGCGCGGATGGCCCTCACCTGCTCCATCGAGACGTAGCCTATCTCATACCGCCCGCGCTCGATTCGGAAGCGGTCCAAGCGCTCCAGCCGGACAGTTGCGAGCATGTCACACTTAGCCCAGACCTCCGTGGCGTCCGACCCCGGGACCGGGTTCCCGCTAAGGCGGTAGTGGTATGGCGCGATCGGGTCAGGCGGAGTCGTGCTCAGCGGGACAACGGCAAGGAGGTTCGGTCGACGCAAGTGAGCGGGCGACACCACAACAACTGGCCGGCGTTTGATCATCTCTGGCGCGACATAGCCGGCAAAGTCGCAGACCAGCACAACCCCAGGCTTGGGGTGAAACGTCAAAGCCATGCATGGCTCCGATTAGCGGAGTATCAAGCCGCCAGTTAGAATAGAAAGTGCACCCGGCGGGACTCGAACCCGCACGCTGCCAGGCATCGGTTTTAGAGACCGCCGCGTCTACCAGTTTCGCCACAGGTGCTTTGAACGGTGCTCACCAACGGCCGCTAGTTCGTGCTCTCTTGCTACGGGGCGCATCGAGCTAGCGGCCTTGTTCATTCGGTCCCGGGTACGGCGAGCGGATCGCCGGGGCCGCAAACCCTCCTCATGGTGTCTCCTCAGCGCTGAGCGCGCGTCGCCGCGACAGTCTACGCGGGATGTCGCCGATTCAGCAAGTCCAATCGGCGATTTGGCCGATTGCTACTAAATAATTCACTTATCATGTTGCGCAAGGCGCTCATCTTGAATTATGATCCGGCTAGGCGATAGGAGGCGTTGAGTATGAGCGACATGGCCGTGGTGTCGAAGAAGTCAAAGGACCGAAGCCCGAACTTCCCCTTCATTAACTTGGAGCGGGCGATCGAGCGGGCGCGAGAGTTCTACGCCGAGGAGAAACGAGGCGTCGCGCCGCTCAGTCGCGCGGCGGTGCACTGGAAGTTCTCGGAATCGAGTAGCTCCGCACTTCAGACGGTGTCGGCGCTGAAAAGCTACAACTTGCTTGTGGAGACGGGCGGAAGCGGCAAGGGTCGCCAGCTTCAACTCACTGACTTGGCGCTCCGAATCATTCTGGACCAGCGTCCCGAATCCGAAGATCGTGTGCGGTTGATCCGAGAGGCGGCGACGGCGCCGTCTATCGCTTCCGATGTGTACGAGCGTTGGCCGGAGCTGCCATCTGATAGTACACTTAATCACTACTTGGTTCTTGATCGCCGCTTTAACGAGGCAACTGCGCCGTCTGTTGTTCGTATTCTTAAGGAAAATCATTGGTTTGCGAGAGTTGGCTCGGATTCAGTGGTGTCTGGTGACATGGGGATAGCTGATAATACAGTCGTTGAACAAGTGGCGCGTGCACCAACTCGCCTCGATGAGGCGCGCCAGCTTCCTGCCGATCAAGCGCCACGCGTGCGAGCGTCGGCGCCGGAGTCATCCGGTCATGTTGAGCAGCTCGCGTCGCTTGATGGCGGTACTACGGTTACGCTCACATTCTCTGCAAAGCCGGATGTCGACTTCTGGGAGTGGATCGCTTTCTACGCCAAGGCGAAGGCTGACAAGTTGGCGAAGGTGAAGGCTGCTGAGAGGCCGATCCATCATGCAGATCCAGGACGGCCCGAAGACGTCGCAGGGACATGACTGAAGAGTGCCAGCCACGCAGGGCGCGAGGGGTGGCGCGAAAGGCGGGTCGGGTCACGCGCTTGGCCCTGCTGCAGCAGGGCACGCGCAGCGGCCAGGTTCGCGACCTTATGGTCGCCGATGCCCGGCGCGCGTGCCCAGCGCGGGCAGCCAGTGCGCGCCAGTCGGCGTGAAGTGCCGGCACGTCTCAACTTGGTGGCAGACTGCGGCCCCAGCGACGTCGTCCAAGTGGCCCAAGTGCGTGCAACTCAGGCAGGTGCCGCGCGGGTCGATCAAGGTGCGCATGCTGCCGGGAATATCGACGCTGCACCCGCCCGAAATCGGCCTGATGGCCTAGGCCGAAGGTCAGGCGGTGGACAGTCTCCGGGTGCCAAGTCCTGCCCCCGTAACCACATTCCCGGCGACCGGGGCTCGCGGCTACACTGAAGCAGCCGCAGTCCACAGCCCCGTCGCCCGCCCCCATGACCACGCGTCCGTTGCCGGTGCTCTCGATGCTCGAGGCGAGGGTGCTCGCCGTCCTCGTCGAGAAGGAACGCACCGTTCCCGACACCTACCCGATGACGCTCAATGCGATCACCGCCGGCTGCAACCAGAAGAGCAGCCGGCAGCCGGTGATCGAAGCCTCCGACACCGAGGTGCAGGCCGCACTCGACTCGCTTCGCCATGCCTCGCTGGTGATCGAATCGAGCGGTGGCCGGGCGATGCGCTACGCGCACAATGCGAGGCGCGTGCTCGACATCCCGGACGAGGCGGTCGCGCTGGTCGCGACGCTGGTGCTGCGGGGGCCGCAGACGGCGGGCGAGTTGCGCATCAACAGCGAACGCCTGCACCGCTTCGCCGACATCGCGTCGGTCGAGGGGTACCTGAACGAGCTGGCGGCTCGTGCCGCGGGCCCGCTGGTGGCCGAGTTGCCGCGCCTGCCCGGAGCGCGCGAGACGCGCTGGGCGAGCCTTCTGAGCGGACCGGTACCGAGTGGGCCGGTACCGAGTGGACCGCTACCGAGTGGGCCGCGGTCGAGCGGGCCGGCGCCGCGCACAGGGGAGCCGAACGACCTGGTGACGAACGAACCGGTCTCGGCAGGGCAGGCGGCGGTCGGCGCCCGGATCGTGGCCGGCGCGCACCAAGCGCCCGAGGGTGGTGCACCGCAGGCGGCGTCGGCAGCCGAGCCGACACTGGGCAATCTGGCGGCGCTCGAGGCGAATCTCGCGCGGCTCGAGCGCGACGTGCAGGCGCTGACGGCGACGGTCGCGCGCCTCTGCGAGGAACTCGGTGTAAAGACCTGATTCCGGCGCTATGATGGCTCGGGTCCGCGTGACATCCGGGGGTCGGGCGCATGAGCAGCAACCTTCCGAAGAATTTCCCGGGTCGCCCGGCATCGGCGCCGTCGCCCTCCGAGGCGCCGGCTCCGGTGGCTTCTGGCGCGCTCCCCAAGAACTTCACGCCCGAGATGGCACGCGCAGCGGCCGCGCTGCAGGCCGGCGCGGCGACCGGCGCCGGACAGGCCCCGTCGTCGGGCGCCCCGGCCGCAGCACAGTCGGCAGCGCAGTCTCCTGCGCAGGCCGCAACGCCCAGGGGCCCCGAGGTGACGCGCGGCGAGATCGCCGACCACTTCGCGCAGCGGATCGTTCGCATGGTCGAGGCGCATCGCGGCGACTCGTCGCGCCCCAGGCTCTACGCGATCGAGTTCCCGTTCACCGACTTCGAGTTCGACGTCGCCTACGCGCTGGCCGGACGTCTGGGCGCGACGCTGACGGCGAGCGACGCGGCCGTCGACGATGACGAGCCCGCCCGACCGCTGGTGATGCTCGACCGCGTGCTCAACAACCCG
>CALMSL010000173.1 GCA_937872445.1 uncultured Microbacteriaceae bacterium
CAATCGATGCGCGGTCGGGCGGTCGGGTTCTACCAGGGCGGATTCCTCATCGGCGGCATGGCGGGGCCCGCGATCGGTGGACTGCTGGCGGTGATCTCCCTTCGCGCGCCGTTCTTCTTCTACGCCGCCACGCTCGTCGTCGCCGGAACGGTCGGCCTGATGTTTCTTCGCCCGGTATCCCAAGCGGTCAGCGGCGCGAAGACGCCGGAATCGGTCGCGATCCCTTTCCGCGTCGTGCTCAGCGACGAACGGTTCCGGGCCGCATGCATCGCCAATTTTGCGTCCGGATGGGCCAACCTCGGCGTTCGCAGCGCTCTCGTGCCGATCCTCATTGTCGAACTGCTTCACCGTGAAGAGCTGTGGACTGGCATCGCATTCGCCATCGCCGCTGTCGTCCAGACGATTGCGCTCGGGCCGGCAGGCACTTTCGTCGACAAGGTCGGCCGAAAACCGGCCATCATCGGCTCCTACGCCGTCGCAGCGGCGGTGATGCTCGCGATTCCGTTTGCCGGCGAACTGTGGGTACTCATCGTGCTTCTCTGCGTGTTCGGAATCGCCTCCGCGTTCATGGGCACCGCGCCCGCTGCGGCCGTCGGGGATGCTGCGGGGGAGAAAAGCGGGCAGCCGGTCGCCGTGTTCTCCGCCATCTCGGATCTCGGCGCCATTATTGGCCCGCTCGCCGCCGGTGCCCTGCTTGACGCGTTTTCCTACCCGGCGGCATTCGGCTCCGCAGTCATTCTCCTGGCCATCGCCTCCGTCTATGCCCTGCGGATGCCCCGGCGCGGGGTCACCGCGACAGTGACAGGATGACACCATGCCCATGATTCAGATTCCCGATTCCGAACTCACCGCGTATCGCGCTGAACCGCCGGGTGCACCGAAGGGCGCCGTCGTGGTCATCCACGAAATTTGGGGACTCGTCGACAACATCACGTCTGTCGCCGATCGGTTCGCAGCGGAAGGCTACCTCGCCCTCGCGCCGGACATCCTCACCAACGCCGGGGTCACCCCGGCGGTCGGACAGGAGCTGCACGACCTCGCCATGAACCTGGATGCCGCCGCCCGCTCGGCAGCGCAGCCCCTCATGCGGGAAAAGCTGGCCGCATCGAAAGATCCGGCGTACGGTGCGTGGGCGGTCGGGCAATTGCGGAAAGTTCTCGACTATTTGGCGGCACAGCCCGGCATCGAGGGCAGACTCGCCGTGACCGGGTTCTGCTTCGGCGGCAGCTACGCGTTCGCGCTCGCCGCCGCGGATCCGCGCCTGAAGGCGGCAGCGCCGTTCTACGGTGCACCGCCGGAGACTGCCGACATTGCGGCGATCGCCTGCCCGGTGCGCGCGTTTTACGGCGGCCTCGACGAGCGGCTGATGGAGTCGCTGCCCGACGTGACGCGGTCGATGGACACAGCCGGGATTGATTTCGAGTCCACGGTCTACCCGAACGCGCGGCATGCGTTCTTCAACGACACCAACCCGGGCACCTACGACCCGGCGGCTGCCGACGACGCGTGGTCGCGCGTGCTCGAGTTCTTCGATGCACGGCTCATTTAGCTGGCCCGTCTAACGACGGATGCACGACCCGGATGACACGCCGGCGCTTAGACTCTCCGCCTGGTCGATAACGGGCTGAAGCTCCTTCATCGTCTGCGCGTAGCCGACATTCTGGGTATCCGCCGCCTTCGCAAACACGACGCCCGCAATGGCGCCCTTCGTGGACAGCAGCGGGCCACCCGAGTTGCCCTCCTGCACGTGCGCGGCAAGCTGATACACCTCCATGAGGTGCGGGTTGTTGCCGTAGATGTCGTTGACTCGAACCGTGGTCACCTGAAGAACTTGCGCGGCATTGGATTGAAACGGTCCGCCGAGCGGGTAGCCGTCGAAGACCGCATCGGATCCGTCCGGGAGCGTGCTTCCGACCTGAATCGGGGCAGCGCCAACACCCGCGACGGCGATCACGGCGAGATCATTGCTCGGATCGAAGTACACGACGCGACCGGGTTTGGCGCCCTGGCCGGGGACGTCGACGACGGGTTCGCTGACCCCCGCAACCACGTGCGCGTTCGTGACCACGCGATTCTTCGCGACCACGAATCCGCTGCCCGACTGGTTCTGACCGCACTGGTAGGCGTTCCCGGTCACCTTCACCACCGACTTCGCCGCCTTCTCGAGGGACGGGCTCGACGTGTCGACATCCGGAATTTTCGGCGGCGCGGTCGGCTCCGCCACCGGCACGCCCGCCGCTGACACGATTCGCGGAATGCCTTCCTGAATGACGATCGAACGCAGTTGCGCGAGCGCGCTCGCCACGGGCGGCGGCGTGAGGGTGTTGATGGTTCGCAGAACGGCGGATCCCGCGATGGTCTGTGACAGGAACGGCACACCGAGGGAGCCCATGCTGAACAACACCATGGAGGCAATGAGAGCGGCGACGACGGCGTTGACGATCGCCCCGGCGACGCGATCGACGATGCTCAGTTTGGATTTGTCGACGCGTTGGCCGACCACCCGGCCGAGGAATGAGCCGAGGGTCTGCCCGGCGACGATGAGGAGGAACACCGCAATGAGGATGAACGAGAGCCGCCACTCGGGCCACGGAACCCACGAACCGACGAGCGGGATCGCGAAGAACGCGGCGATGCCGCCCACGGCGATTCCGGCGAGACCGAAGATGCTGCGAATGAATCCGGCGATCCAGCCGTAGCTGAAGTACGCCAGCATCAAGAGAATCAGCAGTGCGTCAAGAATTCCGGACAACGACACTCGCGCTCCTTTCCCAGTGGCCGCCCGCTGAGACTATCGCGCCGAGCATGCGCGAGACTGAAGGCATGACGATTCCCTCACGAACTCTTGGCGATGGCAACGAAATTCCGGCGATCGGATTCGGCACGTACCTGTTGAGCGGCGACGACGGCAGGGACGCCGTGGTGTCGGCGTTGGGCTGCGGTTACCGCCTGCTCGATACCGCCCTCAACTATGAGAACGAGGCGGAGGTGGGGGAGGCGATTCGGCGCTCCGGCATTCCGCGGGAAGACATCGTAGTCGCAACGAAGCTGCCAGGGCGGTTCCACGGGTTTGCGGAGACCCGCGCAGGGTTCGAGGAGTCGCTCACGAATTTGGGGGTCGACTACATCGACCTGTTCCTCATTCACTGGCCACTCCCGAGAGTGGGCAAATTCCTCGATTCGTGGCGGGCCATGATCGCGCTGCGCGAGGAGGGGCTCATCCGCTCGATCGGCGTGAGCAATTTCACCCGGGAGCATCTGGAGTTCCTCATTCAGGAGTCCGGGGTGGTGCCCGCGGTGAACCAGATTGAGCTGCACCCGCACTTTCCGCAGGCGGAAATGCGGGCGTTCCATGCCGAAAACGGCATCCAGACGCAGAGCTGGTCGCCGCTCGCGCACCAACGGTCTGTACTGGCCGACCCGGCGGTGACGGCGGTGGCGGATGCGCACGGCGTCACGCCTGCCCAGGCCGTTCTGCGGTGGCACGTGGAGCTGGGGAGCATTCCGATACCGAAATCTTCATCGCCGAGGCGCCAACGGGAGAACCTCGACGTGTTCGGATTCGACCTCACCGACGCCGAAGTCGCCTCGATTTCCTCTCTCGAATCCGGTCGGCTGTGGGGTGGCGATCCGGATACGAACGAGGAGTTCTAGCCGGGTCTCGCCGGGGGAGTCGCGTCAGCTGAGCCCGGGGATGGTGAGCCAGCCGAGCGCGATGAGCACGACGATGGAGTTCAGAATGAGCGCGATGATCGTCACGGTCGAGGCGCCTCTGGCGCCTGTGCCGCGGATGAGCAGTATCAGTAGAAGGATAACTTCGAGCACGATCGCGAACAGGAGCGTGCCGAGCGGTGCGGGGAACGCGAAGAAGAGCGACAGCAGCATGAGCAGCGCGAAAAGGAGTTCCGCGATCGCGAGGATCGAGTTGCTTCGGCGTCCGCGCATCCGGGCGATGCCGTCGAAGAGCGCAAGCGCCGCCGCGAGGATGGTGATGATGAGGAGCCAGGACAGGGTAACGGTGACCATGATCGTACCTTTCCGCAGGACTTCGTTGTCGCCGGCCGTTGCCGCGACGTGCCCCAGACTACTCGGCAAATCCACAGGTATCGCCTGAGTTTCTGGAATACCCGGGCGTTGTTGCGGGTTTTCCCATGTATGACTACACAAGCCCTCCGGCGCCCCATGGCGGGGCAAGTGCGCGTTTCCATCGACGCGGTCGGAACCATGGTTGCTGCCACCGTCACCGATGTGGGGCTCGCAGCAGACGGTTTCGTGCGCGGTGACAGGGTGGCGTTCTCACCGGCTCTTGCGGACAATCCGGTCGTCGATGTCGGAACGCTGATCGGCATCCCCAAGAACGTGGGCGACCGACAGGCCGCGGATGTGCTGGCCCCGGGGCTGTTGGCTCGGGCCATGATCACCCAGGTGCGGCCGTTCATCCGTGGCCAGCGCATCGCCGTCGAGATCGGGAACTCCACGCTTCGCCAGGTGGTGTCGGCGTGGGTCCGCGCGATGGAGGGCGAGCTGGTCGATGACGTGGCTGCTGCGGATGTCGTCTACACCGAAGAGGATCGCCGCCTCGCCGCGGTGGAGGCGTCGCACCGGCAGGGCCGCATCCAGGAAGCGGCAACCGAAGTTTTCCAGGCGATTCGGGCGGGCGTGTTCGATGGCGTGCGTGTGCCGCGCCGCGACGCCGACCGGGTTGCCGCGTAGCGGCAGGGGAGCCATGAACATCCAGTTGCTTCACATCGATGAATGTCCCAATTGGGAGGAAACCGGCGCGCTGCTTCGAAACGCGCTGGATGCAGTCGGCAAATCGGATGTGGCTATTGAGACCGTCCTTCTGACCACACCCGAAGAAGCTGCCAGATACGCTTTCGCCGGATCGCCCACCATCCTCATCGACGGCGAAGACCCGTTCCCCAACGGCGGAACCACCACCGACCTTGCCTGCCGCGTGTACAACACGGGGGCCCGGCTGGCCGGATCGCCCACCGAGGAACAGATCACGCAGGTGCTTCGAGAGCACCTTTAGCCGCCCGCCGCGGCAGGGGCATCCGGGGTGCTAAACTCACAAGGTTGCCGTCTAACGGCCGCGGATAAAGAGAGCTGGCACAGCAGGTGACCGGCGCC
>CALMSL010000174.1 GCA_937872445.1 uncultured Microbacteriaceae bacterium
GAGGGGTCGACCTCGAAGCGGCCGTGCGAGGTGAGCGGCGTGCGCTGCATCACCTCGGGCAGGTACTCCTCCATGAACACCCGGGCGACGAGCTCCTGGCGGGAGCCGACGCCGACCTTCTCGTAGAGGCTCTTGGTGTGGTCCTCGACGGTGTGAGGTGAGAGCACGAGTGCCTCGGCGATCTCGGCGTTCGTGAGACCCCGGGCGAGGAGGGTCGCCACCTCGCGCTCGCGCGCGGTCAGTTCGGCGCGCACCGGCCGGTGCGGACTCAGGACCTCGAAGCTCCAGATGCCCGCCGCGTGCGGCGCGCCGCGGTCCACCGCGCGGCCTCCTCGCCGGCGGGGGTGAGGTCGAGGTCTGTCGTGGAGGTGTGCTGCCCGCTGCGGCTCCATTCCGTCTCGCCGTGGCGGATGAGGGTGAGTGAGGGCAATGCGGGCGCACCTCCACTGGCGATCGGGTCCGTTGACGGTCTCTCGCTCTGAGCGGGGCACCGGCCGACGATGAGCATGGCGTGCAGAGGGTACCCAACGGGCAGGGGAGTCAAACTCGAGGAGAAGATGGCACGGCAGTTTCCTTGGGGGAAGCGGCTGCGAGATGCAAGGGGCTATCGGTCTCACGACGAAGTCTGTTCGGCGACGCACTACAGCTTCGACCTGGGCACCCGCCCTCTAAAGTCGCGGATAAACCCTCTGCGCGGCGACGATCCACCCGACCGCGGCGAGCGCACCCTGTCGACTTCGATAAAGGCTGAGAAGTCGGCCGCGATGCGCGGCGCCAATCCACGGCCTACATCGCCACGAATGCATGCCCGGTGACCTCAAGAATGACGTGGAGGACCCAGAACGGGCACCGCGCCGCGAGAACCCGCGTGGGGCTGCCATGCACGGTAGCCGGAGATGCGGGTGGCGAAGAACGGGAACATGCGGTTCGCCACGCTAGCGTAGATCAGAAGCAAGGTAGTGAGCAGAAGGCCAAAGCCGAAACTCGGCAGTATGCGCTACACAATAATATACCGGTCCAGCCAGCTCGCGGGGACACGTCCGACGGGCATGGAAGTGGCGTCGAGAACCCAGAAGTCGGCCCATCAGGCCATGGCGGCCAGCACGTTGATGGCATCGACGAGGAACATGAGGCTGTGGGCTGCGGGCGTGAGGACGGCTAGAAAAGAAGCCCTCTTCGGAAGTCGAGCCGTGGTGGCTATGCCGTGGCTCTGCTCTCGCCCAGCGTGGTGCGCAACCCTCAGTAAAGAGGTCAGGTCGCCTGTCCCGTCATTTTTCTCGCGTGCGGTCTAATCACGACGGAGTGGCTCGGCTCAAGTCAATAAGTTGATCACATTGACGGAACACGCTCTCGAAAGCATAACAAGGTCAAGACCCCCAACTCGACGCCAGAGGTGACCGTAGACCATAGCGTTGAGGAAAGAGCGGTGAGTCACCGGCGACGCGACTATTCGAATTCCGGGGCGTTCCACTCTTCGACATCGTCAGGTA
Organism: uncultured Microbacteriaceae bacterium; assembly: GCA_937872445.1. Classification (GTDB taxonomy): domain Bacteria; phylum Actinomycetota; class Actinomycetes; order Actinomycetales; family Microbacteriaceae; genus Terrimesophilobacter. The sequence continues at coordinate 1,491 of CALMSL010000174.1, forward strand.
GCGTTGGATAGGCCTCTTCCAAATCATCGATTGGGTCGTGCCCCGTCGATTGTGCAACCTGATCGGTTTCTTGCTGAGGCAGCCGGCGCCGCGCATCGTCCAGGACAAAGCCGTGCGGTAACGGTTTGAACTCCCCAGCTTCAGGTGCGTGCCGTGATTGATGAGACCGTAGCCGACCGTAGGATAGTTCTCCGACAATCACATAGTCTGTAAGTCCACCCTTATGCCGAACGAGGTCCCGCTTCCATTCTGCAGTCATGGGGGCGCGAACTCGGCTATCCCCATAACGTCTGTTGTTAACTACAACTACGAACGCGTGGATGTCGAGCGATGCTGATCGAATAAGCGCATCGAATGTGTTCAGATCCTTATTCCAGGCTACGACAAACAACGCGTCAACTTTTCCACGAATCCGAGCACGAAAGTCAATATTCAGGAGTTCACTGCAAATCAATGCTGAAAAGATAAAGTCTCCATGTCTAACCAGTGGCGGAGACTTCCACGTAACAGTCTGGATGAGTTCGGTGTTCGTGAACGTCGAAAGCAGCCCTCTCTCTCCGAGAGAGGGCTGCTGCTTCTCCTGTCGGTAAGCGACATGCGGGTGTGCGCCGCCCCTGGCCGCACGAAAGACCATCCATACCTCATTCTTCAGGCCCCGAGTGGTAGGAACATACTCCACGCCCCCAATGAGGCTAATGCCGCGTGCGGCGAGCTTACGGGCAATCTGTAGAAACCACTGTGGGGGAATGCTTAACTCGGGGAACAGTGCGTAGTCAATGCGTTCGGTACCAGAAATAATTTGGTTCGCGAGTCGCATCAAGCGCCGGTGGCGGGTGAGGCCGCGATCCGGCTGCCGGTGTATCGCTCGCTCCATTTGGCTGTCAAGGGTAGTAACGGCGGCTAGCGCTACTCGACGTTGCGAAACTCGGTATTGCCTGTCGGGAATGGTCAACGTGATTTGGTCCGCTGTGCGAGTGGAACGAGGCTTAATGTCGGCGTCAAGATCGAACCCGCGCAAGGCAATAATGGTTTGACTAATGTGTACAAGCAATTCGCCAGGCACAACCTCGGCCAGAGGGTTCACAGCCAAGAAAAGCTCGGGTACTGAAAGCGGGCGGGTTGGAAACAGCAAGGCCGGTCGAATTCGGTTAATCTGTTCGATCTGTTCGGGAAAGAGAATTTGAAGTGAGCTCAGACATTGGGATACCCCGAACGAGGGAGACTGACGAAGCGATTCGAGGAGCGAGGCCTCATCGGACTCGGCGATGACGCTTAGTTGTGGGGTAAGATAATCAGGAAGCACCGCAAAGCGTGCTGGCGTGTTGGCAAGATCGCGCTCAAAGAGATCGGCATACTGTCCGACAAGAGCCGGAAGTGAGATGTAATCTGTGCGGTCTGGGTCTATACCGTCTAGTACGGATTCGATGGCCGCTTCGCTCAGTCCGCTTGGCACGGCAGACAGGGTTACGGCGATGCTCGTCTTAATGATCGAAGTAAGCGTGCTGCGCCAAGTCAAGAGTGCAGCGGCTGTAGTTGGAGTCTCGGCGTACCCAGCTAGTGCAATCGGGGTGTCACTTAGTGAGCGAACCAGGCGTTCAATGCATTGAATCATCTGAAGGAATCGCTCGAATTCTTGGGTACTAAGGGCTAAGCGAAGGAGGCGCGGAAGGTACGCATAGAGTTCAAAGAATCCGGATGGCGTAAGAATATGGTCGCAGACAGATTCAAAGAAGGCGGTACGAAAATCAGACCAGCTTGGCAGGTCTACCTCGCGTGCGTAGGCCTCAAAGTCTCTTAGCTGAAGGGCAAATGTTGCACGACGGGCTGTGATCTGCTCTGTCTTGCTAAGACTGTCCGCAGGGTGACCATCGGATTGAAGAGCAACAACCATGCGCGTACCGACTGCGAGCGGTATGCTAGGAAGACACGGCAAAGAGCGCCATTCGCTGCCTTGTGCCAGTATGGCGTGGGAGAGAGATGAGACCACGGCGCGCCCAGACGAACCACAGAGCTTGAATGCTCGGTTCTTCTTGTTAGCGAAAATGATGTCGGACCCCCCATGATAGGCAGGAGCGAATCGGAGGTCCCCGTCGTTGACGGATAGAGGAGTCTCGGGTCCGGAGCGCTCACAGAGCCAATTCAAAGTAGACGCGGGATCCGGAAAGTCGTCAACGTCTTTTAGAACAATGAAGACGTCATCGACATAACGGCTGTAATGCAATGGAACAACACGTCGATCTAGTAGCGTATCGAATTCGTGAAGGGCGAGGTTCGCGACGACAGCACTTGCGGGGAGTCCGACGGGAAGGCCCACATGATTACATTTGAGCTGGCGCTCAACGATGGCGGCCCAGCCAATGAGTGCGGAGGTGAAGAGCAAGTGCAATCGATGTTCGAGTGCAGTGAGGGAGTCGGAGTCGAGAATAAGGTCGATGTAGCGGGGGTCGGTGAGAAATTCGGGTGCGAGTCGGTGGTAGAAGGCGCTTGCATCACCCGTCAGCGCTATGACCCTTTCACCTTGATCGAGGGCCTGCTCGATTGCGGCAAGGCCACGCTTACGAAACTGGCGGTATGGGCGCAAATAGGGGACAAAGCTTCCGCTAGACCGCAGGTTGATGGTGCCGTTCCGGTCGCGACGTAGTCGGTTACCGACGGCGGAATCAGAGAGTTGACTATCGAACTTTGCGCCGACCGTTAGGAGCCAGAGAGTTGATAGGACGTGCATATCTATGCTGCAGTGGGCCATGACTCGGAACGTTGCTGTCTTGCCATCGGACGCTGCGGTGTCGCTGAAGTGAGACCAAGAAAACCGGCTCGGCGGGCCAGTAATAGTTCCCTGTTGACCCGCTACGGTCGGTGTTACGTTGTCTTCCCAAGACTTGGGTGCGATCGTGAATGTTCCGAGGAAGTCTGGTGAGCGGACCCACTCCTGATCGGTGCCGTTCACCAGTGAGTGTAGACGGCTGAGGCGGATATCCAGCGTTTGCTCATATTCGAGCAAATCGAACTGTCGGCTCGCGCTGGAGAAGTAGAGGTCGTACTTCGCCTTCCGATAGGCGAAGTAGTAGTGGTCAAGTGTGGAGAGGGTCATCGCGGGTGATGTACCGAGGCGACGAGTAGAGATCTGACTGAAGCGATTTGACCGTTTGTCATCGTCCGGTCATCACTTCTGTCTGGAACCAGTGAGCGATGTCTCCGACTAGCGCCTGCCGTCCCGGCACGCTGCTGAAGAAGAACTCGGCCAGGGTGTTGTGGGAGTCCTGGTTGCTCAGGACGGCGCCCTTCACGGCGTCGTCGAAGTCTGGTGACTCCAAGAACTGGGCGGGCGAGTTGATCTGGGCCTGCTGGACGATGGCCTCGTCAGCCATGAGCGTCCGCATCAGCGCCTCAAGGAACGACACGCGCTGGGCTTCGGTGAACGACTCATCGCCGAACAGGTCGTTCAGGCGGTCGAGGACCTGCTGGAAGGCCACCATCGTAGGATCGCGCGGTACTCCGGAGCCGGCATCGGTGACTCCCTTGAGTCCTTTGGGATCCCCGAGGCCGATGTCGAGTTTGCCGCGGTCGATCTGGGCCACATTCGTCAACTCGATGCCCGACAGGTCGATGGGGGCGGGGTAGTTGGTCGGGCAAATCACCCTCT
>CALMSL010000175.1 GCA_937872445.1 uncultured Microbacteriaceae bacterium
GCGATCGACCGCTACCAGCTTCACGATGTGACGGCGGGCACGACCGGATCCGCTGGCGGCGAGAGCTGAACGACCCGGACAACATCGGCCACGACAGATGACCCCAACGACGCCGCCAACTCCGGCACCCAAGGCGACCGCGCAGAAGCCGAATGGAAGGATACCGGCCGGGCAGCGCCCGACCGGACAAACGCCGGCCGAGCGGCAGCCCATCGTGCAGAAGACGAAAGCCCAGACTCTCGCCTGGCTGAAGGCCGTCTCCGGGGAGTTGGCCACGGCAACGTTGCAACGCCTTGAGGACACCCTCCCCTGGTACGGAGAAATGCCCCCAGGGCGACGCTCAGCCGTTGGCATGGTCGCCCAGGCGGGCATTTCCTCCTTCATCCAGTGGTACGACGACCCGGGATCGACACCGTGGATTGCGGCTGACGTGTTCGGTGTCGCACCCCGTGAACTGCTCCGCTCGGTGAGCCTCACCCAGACCCTCCAACTCATCAAGGTGACGGTGGAGGTCGTGGAGGAGCGTGTCAAGGGTCGCGACGAGTCGCTGCGCGAAGCGATCCTGCTGTACTCGAGGGAAATCGCGTTCGGCGCCGCGGATGTCTATGCGCGGGCCGCGGAGGCGCGGGGGCTCTGGGATGCGCGCCTGGAGGCGCTCGTGGTCGACAGCATCCTGAGCGGCGAATACGATGACGAGCTGCCCAGCCGGATCGCGGCACTCGGCTGGCACGGTCACGGCGAGGTATCCGTGCTGGTCGGGACGGCGCCGCCGGTGCTCGACGTTGACATGCTGCGCAGAACTGCGCGGCACCTGGATGCGGACGTGCTCATCGGCGTGCAGGGTTCCCGGCTCGTGCTCGTGATCGGCCGGGCCCTTCCTGCGCCGTCCGGCGAGGAGGAAGGAGTCACACCTCCGCTGGCGTTCCTCGACATCGCCAACGCCCTCGAACCGGGTTTCGGCGACGGCCACCTGGTTCTCGGGCATGAGGTGCCAAGCCTCGTCGATGCGAACCGCAGCGCGAAGGCCGCGCTGGCAGGCTTTGCCGTCGCGCGATCCTGGCGCAACGCTCCACGGCCGACGCTGTCGGATGACCTCCTGCCGGAACGCGCTCTCGCCGGCGACGCGCTCGCACGCGCTACCCTCATCAACCGGATTTACCGCCCCCTGCAGAATCATTCGAACGAGTTGCTGACCACGCTCTGGGCGTACCTCGACAACGGTCGATCGCTTGAGGCGACCGCGCGCGAACTGTTCGTCCACCCGAATACGGTGCGGTATCGGCTCAAACGGGTCTCTGAAGTGATCGGCTACGACGCGACGGGGTCCCGGGAATCGCTCATCCTCCAGGCGGCGCTCATCATCGGGTCGATTGCCGAGCCGGATGGTAGTGGCCGCCGCCGCTGAGGGAGCAGAAATCCGCAGCACACTGTGGGACGAGACAATCGATCCGACTATTGTTGGTGGGGTTGTCACAGTACAAACCGCCGAAGGATTGGGAGACTAGAGAAGTGATTGTCGTCGTCTGCCCCGGTCAGGGATCCCAAACCCCCGGATTCCTCACCCCCTGGCTCGAGGTTCCCGGGCTCTCCGACCGCCTCGAACGGTACTCGGAGGCCGCCGGACTCGACCTCGCCGCCCACGGAACCACTTCCGATGCCGACACAATCCGCGACACCAGGGTTGCGCAGCCGCTCATCGTCGCGGCCGGCCTGCTGACTTTGCACGTCCTTCTGCAGGGTCGGCGCGATGACGTCGGCGGTATCGCGGGACATTCCGTCGGGGAGCTCACCGCCGCTGCCGCCGCCGGCATCCTGAGCGAAGCCGACGCCATGAGCCTCGTCGCCGAGCGCGGGCGCGCCATGGCAGATGCCGCAGCCATCACGCCGACGGGGATGAGCGCCGTGATCGGTGCCGACGAATCGGAACTCCTCGCCAGGCTCGGCGAGCTCGGGCTGGAACCGGCGAACTTCAACGGTGCGGGCCAGATCGTGGTAGCGGGCGCCGTCGACGCGCTCGAAGCCCTGGGCAAGGAACCACCGACCGGAGCGCGCGTCATCCCGCTCCAGGTCGCCGGCGCCTTCCACACGCGGTACATGGAGCCCGCGGTGGACCGACTGCGCTCTGCGGCAGCTGCCGTTCAGCCCACCGATCCGACGCTGCCGATCTGGACCAACCACAGCGGCCGGGAGGTTTCCGGCGGCCGCGAGTTCCTCGACCTGCTCGTCGGCCAGGTTTCCTC
>CALMSL010000176.1 GCA_937872445.1 uncultured Microbacteriaceae bacterium
TCCTCGAACACGATCGCCGGGGACTTGCCGCCGAGCTCCATCGAAAGACCCTTGAGGTGCTTCGCGGCATTGCCGAAAATCGTCTGGCCCGTCGTGGTCTCGCCCGTGAAGGAGATGAGGCGCACGTCCGGATGCTTCACGAGCGCATCCCCCGCGTCCTCGCCGAGCCCGTTTACGAGGTTGAACACGCCCTGGGGGAGTCCCGCCTCTTCGAAGATCCCGGCCCACAGGCTCGCCGACAGCGGCGTGAATTCGGCGGGCTTCAGCACGACCGTGCATCCGGAAGCAAGCGCTGGAGCGAGCTTCCAGCTCTCCAGCATGAACGGCGTGTTCCACGGCGTGATGAGCCCCGCGACGCCAACAGGCTTGCGGTGCACATAGTTCATTTGAACGCCGGGCACCTGGTACGTGTCATCGCGCTGCGCGACAACGAGGTCGGCGAAGAAGCGGAAGTTCTCCGCCGCACGATGCGCCTGACCGCGCGCTTGCGTGATGGGCAGACCGGTGTCGAAGGTCTCGAGTTCGGCGAGTTCGTCGCCGCGCGCCTCGACCTGATCGGCGATGCGGTTCAGGATGCGGCTGCGCTCGCGGTTCTTCATGCGAGGCCACGGTCCAGTGTCGAACGCGTGCTTCGCCGCGGCAACCGCGCGGTCGATATCGGCTTGCGTGCCGGCTGCCGCCTGCACGTAGGTCTCGTTCGACACGGGGTCGAGCACATCGAACGTGCCGCCGTCGACACTGTCGACAAACTCGCCATTGATGTAGTGCTGGATGTGGTCTGGAAGGTTCCTGGGCACGAAGTGTGTCATTTACTTGCTCCCTACTGTGAAGCCCTCTGCCGAGGTGAGGTACTGCTCACCCTCGCTCATGAACTGCTTAATCTTGACGAGCCCGGCATCCGTCGGCTCGATGAGCGGCGACCGCACGTGGCCGCTCGCGATGAGACCGCGCTGCTCAAGCACCCACTTGCCGGGAGCCGGATTCGTCTCCACGAACAGGAGGTCGACGAGCGGGTGCAGGCCGTAGTGGATTTCGCGCGCGCGGTCGAAGTCGCCGGACTCCCACGCTTCGAACATCTCAGCGACCGCGGCGGGCGCGATGTTCGCGGTCGCGCTCACGAAGCCGGCGCCGCCCAAAGCCATGAGCGGCAGACAGAGCAGTTCGATGCCGCTCCACACGAGGAGTTCCGGGCCGCACAAGTGCAGCACGCGGGAGAAGTGCTCAAAGTCCTTCGTGGTTTCCTTCACGCCGACGAAGTTCTCCACGTCGTGGAACAGCCGGGCCACTGTTTCCGGCGCGATGTCGACGGCGGTGCGACTCGGCACGTTGTAGGCGACGATCGGCAGGTCAGGGAACTCGTCCGCGACCGTCTTGTACCAGCGGTAGAGCGCCTCCTGAGTCGGGCGCGCGTAGTACGGCGTGATGATGAGCGCGGCGTCGACCCCGGCATCGCGGGCCGCGGCCGTGAGTTCGAGGGTTTCGTCGAGTTTCGCGGATCCGGTGCCCGGCATGAACGGTACGCGGTCGTCGACGGCGGCAGCCACCGTGCGGATGGCCTCTGCGCGCTCCGCGATCGTCTGGGAGCTCGGTTCGCCCGTCGAGCCGCCGATCGAGATACCGTGGCTTCCCGAGGCGAGCTGCCAGTTCACGAGGTTGGTGAGCCCGGCGTGGTCCACCGCTCCGTCAGCCGTGAACGGCGTCATGAGCGGGGCGATCGAGCCGCGGATCGAGGCGGGGTTCCTGCGGAACTTCATGCTGACTCCTGTGTCGGTTGGTCTGAGTGGTGAAGGCGTGCGCGTTCGTGCGCAAGGAATGTGTCGAGAGTGGCGAGCCGGTGGTTGCGGGCGGCGAACTCGAGTTCGACGGGGTCCGCGCTGCTTTCTATGAGGTCCAGAATGTGCGCGTGCTCCGCCACGGACTCCTTCGCCCGCCCTGGCACGAAACTGAACGTGGACTCGCGCAGCGCACGCAGTCGCGCCCACCCGCGATCGACGAGGTCGAGGATGTGCGGATTCGGGCAGTGTTCGAACAGCACGGAGTGGAAGTCGAGGTTCAGACGGGTGAACGCCACGGGGTCGAAGTGGTGCAAACTCTCCGCGAGTTGATCGTTGATGGCGCGTGCGCGAGCAACGTCATCCGCCGTCATGAATGGGGCGGATGCCGCGGTCGCCCACCCCTCGACGAGACTCAACGTCTGCATGGTGACCTCGTACTCGCGCGGGTCGGCCATCGCCACCTGGGCGCCGACGTTGCGCTCGAACTGGACGAGCCCCTCGGCTTCAAGCAACCGGATCGCCTCGCGCACGGGCACGACACTCACACCGAGTTCGCCCGCGATCGCCCCGAGCACGAGCCGGTAGCCGGGGGAGTACCGGGAATCCTCGATGCGCGCCTTGATGAAGTCGTAGGCGAGCCGCGATTTGCTCGGCGCCGCTAGCGTTGCGTTGAGAGCCACAACTCGTACCTCGCCTTCCACTCGGCATTCATCGGGTACAGCCCGTCGACGCTTTCCCCTGCACCGACCTGTTCGGCGATGAACGTCTCCTGACGCTCCTGCTCGATGGCGTCGTCCACGAGTTCATCGATGAGCGCAGGGGGAATG
>CALMSL010000177.1 GCA_937872445.1 uncultured Microbacteriaceae bacterium
CGGGCCTTTAGCTCAGCTGGTAGAGCGCCACGTTTACACCGTGGATGTCATCGGTTCGATCCCGGTAGGGCCCACCCTGTGTTGCCGTGCCGCGGCACGCCGGTGTTGTGCTTGCGTGGTGAGGACGTATCATTTGGCCCATGGCTGACCACGACGACCCGGCCAAGGGCGATCGCGATCCCGACGAGGCGGGTGCCGCTTCGGGCGGACCCGCCGGACCCAGGCGATCGACCTGGACGCCGCCTCCGGCGCGTGGCTCAAGCGATGCCGAGACGATGAGTGACGACGATCTCGCCAATGCTTTGGCTGAAGATCTCGATCGCGTGACGCACTCGGGAGCAAGCCAGATGCTGGGCGACGACGAGCTGGCATCCGACGAGCCTGAATCCGGCGAGCCTGACCTGGATGAGCCGGAGCGGGATGAGCCGGAGCGGGATGAGCCGGACCGGAACGAGCCGGACCTGAACGAGCCGGCGAACAACATCCCTGATGCTGAGGAGCCCGGCGACGGTGCAGAGGAGCCCTTGTCGCCTCCCACCCGGCGGTCCATGCCCATGAACGAGTTGGCGGCCGCTCTCGCAGAGGAGGCGACGAAGCCGGGCAGTTCCGACGACATCATTGCCAGGCTCGAGGAGCAATTGCGGCTTCGGGAACAGGACGCGGCCGAGTTCGCCAGCTGGCAGGAATCCATGCTTGCCACCGGGGCCATCGATGAGGTGGAATCGGCTCGAAGCGCGTTCGGTGACCTGTTTTCTTCGCCGCCGCAGCCGGAACCGGAGCACGAGAATTCGGGTGTGCCGGCGTCGGAAGCCACACACACGTTTCGCCTGGACGAGGTGCTCGACAGCGACCTGAAGAGCGCTCCGGCACCGATGTCGCCCCCGCTGCGGGACATTCCGCCGCCACCGGGCCACGAACTCATGCCGCCCAGACGGGACGTGATTCCGCCGATACCGGAAAGCCCGCCCGAACCCGTCGGCGAGGTGGACGCGAACGTCGACAGCGCATCGGAGGAGGTTGCCGAACCCGACACGCCGCAGATCCCCGACCTGGTGGAGCCTGGCCCGCCTCCGGTGCCGGACGTGATCGATTTTGACTTCGATTCCCTGCTGAGCGGGGCCGTGCCCGACTCGGACAGCGAACCGACGGTGTTCTTTGCTGAGCCCCACGGTGACGCGCTGGCGCCGGATTCCGACGGCGTGGAATCCGTTCGGGACGACGACGTCGCGGACACCGATCAGGCCTACGCGGACCTCGTGGGGCCGTTCCCGGTGACGTCGGAGGGCGTTGCCATCCTGCCGGAGGCACCGGTCGCTCCCGTCGAGCCCGTACCCAGTCGGAGTGTGGTTCCCTCCGCGGTGTCGGCGGCAACGGAACCCGGCACTCTTCAGGGACCGAGGGCATTCCGCGTTGAGGCGACCTCCGTGGAACCGACTCCTGAAGACCAGCGCGTTGGTCGGGCGGCGCGCCTGTTCTGGCTGTGGTTCGCTGCAAACTCCTCCGTTGTGAGCGTCGCCTTCGGCGGCGCGGTGTTCTCGCTGGGGATGAGCCTTCGGCAGGCGATTGTGGCAACCCTCGTCGGGGTGGCGATTTCCTTCCTGCCTCTCGGCCTCGGCACGCTCGCTGGCAAGTGGAGCGGCCAGCCGACCATGATCGTGTCGCGGGCGACCTTCGGGCATCTCGGAAACATCCTTCCGGCCGTGTTCGCGCTCGTCGTGCGGGTGTTCTGGGGCGCTGTGCTGCTGTGGTTCCTCGCGGCGGGCACAGCGCGCATCCTCGCGGGCGCCGAACTCACCGGGCCGCTCGCCGAACCGCAGGTGACCATCATCGGCCTGGCGATCGGATTCCTGCTCGCCCTGGTCATCGCCTACGTCGGCTATGGGCTCATCGCCCGCATGCAGCTCGTCGTCACGATCATTACGGCAATTCTCATCGTCGGGCTCATCGTGATCACCTGGCCGGCGGTGAACATCCAGGCGGCATTGACGGTGGGCGATGGGCCATGGATCCTCGTGGTCACCGGCGCAGTGCTCGTGTTCAGCTTCGTGGGACTCGTGTGGGCGGTGAGCAGCGCGGACCTCGCGCGGTATCAGCGACCGGACAGTTCCGGAACGACCTCCATGCTGTGGTCGACGTTCGGTGCCACGATTCCCGCGTTCGTCCTGATCTCCTATGGCGCGGTGCTCGCCGCATCCAACCCTGAGGTCGCGAAGGGCCTCGTTGCGACCCCGCTCGACACGATCGCCCTGCTCATCCCCATCTGGTATCCGATTCCGCTCATTGTCGCGCTCGCCGTCAGCCTGCTCTCCGGCGTCGTCATTTCGATCTATTCCGCCGGATTCGCCCTGCAAGGCACGGGGGCGACAATGCGGCGATCCGCGGCCGTCGTGGTCTCGGGAGGTGCGGTTGCCGTCGTGGCGATCGCGATTGCGGTGTCGGTCGGAGATTTCGATCTCATCCTGAGAGACCTCGCGACGAGCCTGGCCGTGCCGATGGCGGCGTGGGCGGGAATCTTCGGCGCCGAGATGATGATCCGCAACCGCGGTTTCAACGCGGAGGCGCTCCTCAGGCGCGGCGGGATCTACCCGGACGTCAACTGGGTCAACCTCGGAATGCTCGTGGTCGCCACCGTGGTCGGGTTCGGGCTCACGACGGCCACCGTGGGGTGGTTGAGCTGGCAGGGATACCTGTTCCCGTTGCTGAATGTTCCCCTCGGCAGCGATCTTGCCGCAAGCGACCTGGGCGTGTTCGTGGCCCTGATTCTCGGCCTGCTCACGCCCATCGCCGCGGGGATCCCGGGGATTCGCCGCCAGGAGCAGGTCTTCCGCTCGAACTAAGCTGGGGGGATGGCGCGCAAAGAACCGGTCACCGTCTCCGACGCGGTCGGCGTGGCCGAGCGGTTGTGGCCGACGAGCGGCGCGGAAGAGTGGGATGCGATCGGTCTCCTTGCCGGCGACCGGAACGCTGCGGTCGAGCGCATCCACCTCGCGGTCGATGCCGTGCCGGATACCGCCGAGGAAGCGATCGAGCTCGGCGCGCAACTGCTCCTCGTGCATCACCCGTTGCTGCTGCGCGGCGTCACAAGCGTCTCTGAGGACCACTTCAAGGGCGCCGTGGTATCCCGGCTCATTCGGGGCGGTTGCGCGCTCTACGCGGCCCACACGAATGCGGATGCCGTGGACACGGGGACATCGGCTGTGCTTGCGGCCCGGCTCGGCCTCGTGGACGCGATCCCATTCCAGGGCGCAGAGGGTGTTGAACGCGCCGACAGCGGGATCGGCCGGGTTGGCCGGCTTGCGACGCCGACGACGCTCGGCGCGCTCGCGCGGACGCTTGCGGATGTGCTCCCGCCGACGGCATCCGGCATTCGCGTGTCCGGAGCTTTCGAGCAAACCATTCAGACGGTTGCCCTGTGCGCCGGCGCAGGCGACAGCTACCTCGACGATCCCGCGGTGCAGGCAGCCGACGTGTATGTGACCTCCGATTTGCGCCACCACCCGGCGTCTGCGTTCCGGGAGAACGCGAAGCTGCGCGGAGGGCCCGCCCTCATCGACGTGTCGCACTGGGCCAGCGAATGGCTGTGGCTGGACACGGCGGCCGAGGAGCTTCGCGGCGCCCTTGAGGGTGTTACGGTGACGGTCAGCGACCTGCGTACAGACCCGTGGGATTTCACCGTCGTTCAGTAACGCTGTGTAAAGTCCAGTAGACCGAGAGAGAGTTGGTTCCCCCGCTATGCCGCTGAAAGCTAGCCCGGAAGATCAGGCGGTCCTCCTCGACCTGCAGGCGATCGACACGAAGCTGCAGCAACTTGCGCACCGTGCGAACTCGCTGCCCGAACTCGCGACGATCGCGTCCCTGACCGCGGAAGCGGAGGAGGCCAGGCTCGCCGGGGTGGCGGACAACGGCGCCCTGGAGGATGCGAAAGCTGAGCTGAAGCGGGTCGAATCCGATGTGGAGGTCGTCGAGGCACGCATCGCACGCGACACGGGGCGACTGGAAACCACCTCGTCGGTGAAGGATGTCGCCGGACTGGAAACGGAGCTCGCCGCCCTCCGCAAGCGCCAGTCGGATCTGGAGGATATCCAGCTCGGCGTCATGGAGCGCGTTGAGGAGCTTGAGGCGAAAGCGCGCGAGTCGAACGCGGCATACGATGCGCTGAGGCAGCGCATCGTCGAGGCGGAATCGGTGCGCGATTCCGCGCTGGGATCCATCGACGGCGAGCGCGAACACGCCGCCGCCAACCGGTCGACTCTCGTGCAGAAACTGCCGGAGGACCTCGTCGCACTCTACGAGCGTCAGCGCGAGCGGTACGGTTCCGGCGCGTCGCTGCTGCAGGGCGGCGTTTCGAGCGCGAGCGGCGTCAGGCTGAACGAAAGCGACATGGCGGCCATCAGGGCCGCAGCCCCCGATGATGTCGTGTTGTGCCCGGACAGCAACGCGATCCTCGTGCGCACCGCAGAGTCAGGCATCTGATGGCGCGGGTATTGCTCATCGAGGCCGATGGGGGCTCGCGCGGCAACCCCGGCCAGGCCGGAAGCGGATCCGTCGTCATCGACCCGGAGACAGGGGAAGTTCTTGCCGAGGTCGGCCGATACCTGGGCGTCGTGTCCAACAACGTGGCGGAGTACACGGCGCTCATCGAGGGCGTGCGCCGTGCGTTGGCGATCGACCCGGATGCCGAACTTCACGTGCGCATGGATTCGAAGCTCGTCGTCGAGCAGATGTCGGGCCGCTGGAAAATCAAGCACCCCGACATGGCCGAGCTCGCCGCCGTCGCCAGGCACCTGCTCACCGGAACCCCTGTGCGGTTCGAGTGGATCCCGCGCGAACGCAACAAGCGGGCGGATGCCGCCGCGAACCGCGCCATGGACCTCCGAGCCGACTTCGACGACTGAAGATCTTGGTCGGATAGTTCGAATGCTCTGGCGGTGAACGGAGCCGCCGCATCCGAACTATCCGACCAAAATCGACTCCCAGTAGACTGTCAGCGAATGGGTCGGCAAGACGGTCGCGTCGGCTGCAGCATCCGCAAGGCTGAGGCAGTCGCCGAGGAACGTCCGGGCTCCACAGGGCAGGGCGGTGGGTAACACCCACCCGGAGCAATCCGCGAGAAAGTGCAACAGAAAGCAGACCGCCACTGGCGCGTTGATTTATCAGCGGGCCAGGGGTAAGGGTGAAACGGTGGTGTAAGAGACCACCAGCGGCCCGAGTGATCGGGTCGGCTGGGTAAACCTCGTCCGGAGCAAGATCAACAGGGAACGCCAAGGCTGCCCGCCGAGTTCCCGGGTAGATTGCTGGAGGGCTGCGGCAACGTAGTCCCGAGATAGATGGCCGTCGAAGGTGCGTGAAGCACTGGGACAGAACCCGGCGTACTAGCCGGCCCATTCACTTACCTCTTGGTTCGCGCAGAAAAATGCACTGCACTTTCCGCCCATGGATGCCCGCCGAACCCCGAAAGTGCATTACATTTTTCTGCGCTCCGAGTTGCCGTGTGTCGATAGTTCAGCCGCTCCGACGATGCCGGCGTTGTTGCGCAACTTCGCCGGCGTGATGGGCGCGCGCAGGTCGAGGAGGGGCAGGAACTCGTCCGAGCTCTTCGAGATCCCGCCGCCGACGAGGATCAGGTCGGGGGAGAACAGAAGCTCGAGGTGCTCGTAGTAGCGCTGCAGGCGTTTCGCCCACTCCTTCCAGCTCAAATCCTCGTCCTCTTTCGCGGAGGTCGACGCGAGCTTCTCGGCATCCCGCCCGTCCATCTGGAGGTGACCGAGCTCCGAGTTGGGGATGAGCTCGCCGTTGTAGAGCATCGCGCTGCCGATCCCGGTTCCCAGAGTGGTCAAAATGGTCAGGCCCTTCGCGTCGACCGCCGCGCCGTAGCGCGCCTCCGCGACGCCCGCGGCATCCGCATCGTTCACAAAGTGGATGCTCCGGCCGAGCTTGTCTTCGAACAACTTCTCCGCTTCAAGGCCGATCCACTTCTTGGACACGTTCGCCGCCGACATGGTTCTGCCCTGGATGATGACGGCAGGGAAGCACACGCCGACCGGTGTGTCAGAACCGATGTCGCCCAATTCCTCGAAGAGCGCCAGCACGGTGTCGAGGATGTCCTCGGGCTTACCGCCGCTGGGGGTGGCAAGTTTCTTGCGATCGGTGAGCAGCTCGCCGGTGGCGACATCTACGATCGCGCCCTTGATGCCGGTGCCTCCGATGTCGATTCCGACCGCCTGTGTGGTCATGCCGATTGCCTCTCGCTCAGTGTCAGGATCTCCGGGCCATTCTCCCGCACGACAATCGTGTGTTCGAACTGCGCCGTCATGCTCTTGTCTTTCGTCGTGACCGTCCAGTCGTCATCCCACTGGTCCCATTCTGTGCCGCCCAGCGTGAGCATGGGTTCGATCGTGAACACCATGCCTGGCTCGATGACATTCGTGAAGTGCGGCGAGTCGTAGTGCGGGATGACGAGGCCGGAGTGGAACGCCTCGCCGACGCCATGCCCGGTGAAGTCGCGCACGACGCCGTAACCGAACCGCTTCGCGTAGGACTCGATGGCGCGCCCGATCACGCTCACCTGGCGACCGACCGCTGCGGCTTTGATGCCGCGGCGTAACGCCTCCTGGGTGCGCTCGACGAGGGCCACGACATCCGGATCGACCTCGCCGACGAGGAAGGTGCGGTTCGTATCGCCGTGCATGCCGTTCGTGAATGCGGTGATGTCGATGTTGATGATGTCCCCGTCCAGCAGCACCGTGTCGTCGGGGATGCCGTGGCAGACGACCTCGTTGATCGAGGAGCACAGCGACTTGGGGAACCCCCGGTAGCCGAGCGTCGAGGGGTACGCGTCGTTGGCGATGAGGAACTCGTGCCCGATGCGGTCGAGTTCGTCGGTCGTGACGCCCGGTCGGATCGCGTCACCCACCGCGTCGATCGCCGCGGCCGCGATCCGGCCTGACTTGCGGATTCGGTCGATCGCTTCTTCGTCGTACACGTCGATGCCGGACAGGGTCGGCTCCGCCTTGCCCACGTATTCGGGGTAGGGGATGTGGCGCGGGACCTGACGATGTGGTGAGAGTCGTCCGGGCAGGAGGTGTCCGTCGGAATCCCTGGGCATAGGATCAATTTTAGGCTGCGAAGGAGGCGTTCATGACCGAGTGGTGGTTCAACACGAAGACGCAGGAAGTCGAGGAGGGGCCGCAATCCCTCTGGGTTGACCGGCTTGGCCCGTTCGCCACGCGCGAGGAAGCAGCGCGGGCCAATGAGATCATCGCCGAGCGCGCCCGCGAGTGGGCCGCCGAAGACGACGAGGACGACTGACGGCGTCGTTGAACCCCGAGTTACTCGTAGTTGTGCTCGGGGGCCGGATAGGCTCCGCTGGCGACATCGGCGCGGTAGGCGCCGACGGCATCCGTCAGCACTCCTGACAGGTTCGCATACTTCTTCACGAACTTCGGGATACGACCGGTAGTGAAACCTGCCCAGTCGGTCCAGACCATCAGCTGGCCGTCGACGTCAGGGCCGGCACCGACGCCGATGGTGGGAATCCGCAGCTCTTTGGTCACCTGCGCGGCCGCCGTGGCCGGCACCATCTCCAGCACGACGCAGAATGCACCGGCATCCTCGACGGCGTGCGCATCGGCGAGAAGCTGTTCGAGCCCTTCGCCGCGCCCCTGGATGATGTGGCCACCGAGTCCATGCTCGCTTTGCGGGGTGAACCCGATGTGGGCCATGACCGGGATGCCGGCAGACACGATGCGCCGGATCTGCTCAGCGCTTCGCGCGCCGCCTTCCAGCTTCACCGCGTGGGCGTGGGTTTCCTTCATGAACCGGAAGGCCGTGTGCAGCGCCTCCTCCGGTCCGCTCTCGTAGGAACCGAACGGCATGTCGGCGACCACGAACGCGCGGCTCACCGCCCCCGCGACGGCGCGGGTGAGGGGGATCAGTTCGTCGATCGTCACGGGGAGCGTCGTGTCGAATCCCAGCACGTTGTTGCCTGCCGAGTCGCCGACGAGGAGGAAATCGATGCCGGCGGCATCGAAAATCTTCGCGCTCAACTGGTCGTAGCTCGTGAGCCCGACGATCTTGATCCCGTTCTCCTTCGCGGACTGGAAATGTCTCGTCCGCACCTTTTTCAGATTTGCCTGGGCGGCCGCCGCCGCGGAATCAGTCATGTTGCGAGTCTAGCCACTAGCCTGATAGTCGGGCTGTTCACGGCAAACCGGCAGCAGGACAGGATGTGAAGCACATGGACAAGCAGCGCGACTTCGTTCTGCGCACCATCGAGGAGCGCGGCGTCAAATTCGTGAGACTGTGGTTCACGGATGTCGTGGGCACGCTCAAATCCGTGGCCATCGCCCCCGCCGAAGTGGAGGGTGCCTTCGCCGAAGGCGTCGGCATCGACGGTTCCGCCATCGAGGGACTCACCCGGCGCTTCGAGGCGGACGTCCTCCTGAATCCCGACCCGGCGACGTTCCAGATTTTGCCGTGGCGCGGCGAAATCGACCCCACCGCCCGCATGTTCTGCGATATCTCCACCCCGGACGGCGAACCGGCCGTCGCCGATCCGCGCAACGTGCTCAAGCGCACGCTCGAGAAGGCCGCCGAGCGCGGATTCACGTTCTACACGCATCCGGAAATCGAGTTCTACCTGTTGAAGAGCTCGAAACTGGATGACCGGGGCCGACCGGTTCCCGTGGACTCTGCAGGCTACTTCGACAACGTCCCCGGCGGCACGGCGCACGACTTCCGCCGACGCTCGGTGCGGATGCTGGAGGACCTGGGGATCTCGGTCGAGTTCAGCCACCACGAGGGCGGCCCCGGCCAGAACGAGATCGACCTCCGTTACGCGGACGGCCTGACCACTGCGGACAACGTCATGACATTCCGCACGGTCGTCAAGGAGGTCGCGATCGAACAGGGCGTGTACGCGACATTCATGCCCAAGCCGTTCTCCGAACACCCCGGCTCCGGCATGCACACCCACATGTCGCTGTTCGAGGGCGACACCAATGCGTTCTTCGAAGCGGGCGCCCAGTATCAGTTGTCGAAGGTGGGCCGGCAGTTCATCGCCGGCCTCCTCAAGCACGCGCCGGAGATCACGGCGGTCACGAACCAGTTCGTGAACTCCTACAAGAGGCTCTGGGGAGGCGGTGAGGCTCCCAGTTTCGTGTGCTGGGGGCACAACAACCGATCGGCGCTCGTGCGGGTTCCGCTGTACAAGCCGAGCAAGGGGCAGAGTTCGCGCGTCGAATACCGGGCGATCGATTCCGCCGCGAACCCGTATCTGGCGTACTCGCTCCTGCTGGCGGCAGGGCTCAAAGGCATCGAAGAGGGTTACGAGCTTCCCGCCGAGGCTGAAGACAACGTGTGGGATCTCACCGAGTCCGAGCGCAAGGCGCTCGGCTACAGCCCGCTGCCGGCGAGCCTCGACCACGCCACCTCCATCATGGAAGGCTCAGAGCTGGTCGCTGAGACCCTCGGCGAACAGGTGTTCAATTACGTTCTACTGAACAAGCAGCGCGAGTGGAGTGCGTACCGCGCCCAGGTGACGCCGTTCGAACTGGACAGCAACCTGGAGATGCTCTAGCGCACATGGCCCGATCGAAGCCTTCGGAAGGGCGGGCAACGCTCTCGGAGCTCGCTCGAGTGGGTTTCGCGGAGTTGGCGTTGGCGAAGACCCGGCTGGACGATTTCGCGCCGGACATCCTCCCGCACCTCGCCGCGAGCGCCGACCCGGATCAGGCGCTCCGGTTTCTCTCCCAGTTGACGGAGCGCGCGCCGGAATCGCTGGCGCAGGCGCTCTCGACACCGGATGCCGCTGCGCGCCTCATCCGCGTTCTCGGCGCCTCGGCTGGGTTCGGTGACTTCTTTCGGCGGAGGCCCGAACAGCTGGAGTGCCTTGCGGAACCCTTGGGGGAGCTTCCCTCGTGGGAGTCGATGAGAGCCGAACTCGGTGCCGCGATCGACGACGTCGACTCGGGCGAACGGGACACGCAGTCCGCCGTGCTATCGCTTCGGCTGCGGTATCGGCGCATTCTGGTTCGGATCGCCGCTTTCGACCTGGAGCAGGAGGACCAGCTCGGCGGCGTCGGCGACATCGCCGAATGCCTCGCCGATCTTGCGGGCGCGACCCTCGATGTTGCGCTGGATCTGGCCCGGGCAACGGCACCGTTTCCCGTCGCGGAGAGTGAGGCAACCAGACTGGCAGTTCTCGGCATGGGCAAGGCCGGCGCCCGCGAACTCAATTACGTGAGCGACGTCGATGTCATCTACATTGCGGAAGCGGGCCCCGGTATCTCCGCCGACCGCGCGATCCAGATCGGCACGTGGCTCGCGGTGCAATTGGGCCGTATCGTCCAGAGTCCCGATGTTGAGCCCGAACTGTGGGAACTGGATGCGAACCTCCGTCCGGAGGGCAAGGACGGTGCGCTCGTGCGCACCCTGGAGTCGCACCAAGCCTACTACGAACGCTGGGCGAAGGGCTGGGAGTTCCAGGCCATGATCAAGGCCAGGCCGATCGCGGGCGACCCGGAGCTCGGCCGGCGATTCGTGCACGCAATCTCACCGCTCGTGTGGTCGAGCGCGAGCCGGCAGAATTTCGTCGGTTCGGTGCAGCGGATGCGCGAACGCGTGACAGAGCACATCCCACCCGACGAGCGCGACGTGCAGCTGAAGCTGGGCAGGGGCGGCCTGCGCGACGTTGAGTTCACAATCCAGCTGCTCCAGCTCGTGCACGGCCAGACGGACGATCACGTTCGCCAGACCGGGACGCTCCCCGCGCTGCACGCGCTCGCCGAACGCGGGTACATCGGACGCGACGAGGCGGCGAGCTTCGGGCGGGATTACCGGTTCCTGAGGCTCCTCGAGCACAGGATCCAGCTGTCACGACTGCACCGCACCCACCTCATGCCGCGCGACGAGAATGCGTTGAGGGTGCTCGCGCGATCCAGCGGCCTCGCGAGCACGGCAACCGAGTTGAGCGAACGCTGGCGCACGGTGAAGACCGAGGTGCGTTCCCTGCACGAAAGGCTGTTCTATCGCCCATTGCTTTCCGCGGTTGCCGCCCTCCCCGAGGAAGGTTTCGCGCTCACGAGCGAGCAGGCCGTTGCGCGCCTTTCGGCGATCGGGTTCCACGATTCCGAGGGGGCGCTTCGGCACATCGGGGCACTCACCGCGGGGTTGTCCCGCCGTGCCACCATTCAACGCAACCTGCTGCCGATCCTGTTGCAGTGGTTCGCGGAGGGTGCGGACCCTGATCGCGGACTGCTCGTCTTTCGCCGCCTGAGCGATGCTTTGGGGGAATCGCCGTGGTTCCTGCGCATGCTGCGGGACTCCTCCGGTGCGGGCCACCGCCTCACCCAGTTGCTCTCCGGAAGCAGGCTCGTCGGTGACCTCTTCGAGCGCATTCCGGAGGCCGTCGCGTGGCTCGAAAGCGACGCGGACCTCAGCCCCCGTCCGCTCGCGGTGCTCGAGGAGGAGGGTCGCGCTATTGCGAAGCGGCACTCCGCGGATCCGGAGGCGGCCGCCGTGGCGGTGCGGACGGCGCGTCGACGCGAAATCCTTCGCATCGCCGTTGCCAGCATCCTCGACCTGGTCACCGTCGAAGAACTGGGCCACGCTCTCGCCGATGTGATGACCGCGACGATTCGCACGGCTCTCGCTCTTGCGCGCGTAAGCCTCGGCCGTGACGTTCCGAAGGGAATGGAGTTTGCGGTCATCGGAATGGGACGTTTCGGCGGCCGAGAACTCGGTTTCGGTTCCGACGCCGACGTCATGTACGTGTACCGCGCGCCGGAGGGCAAAGGCGAAGAGTCGCAGAGAGCCGCCGAGCGAATCATCGCCGAACTGGGCAGGCTCACCGACGACATCCAGTTTCCCCTCGACCTGGACAGCGGGCTGCGGCCGGAAGGGAAGTCCGGCGCAATCGTCCGGTCCCTCGACTCGTATCGCGCCTACTACGAACGCTGGTCGCTCACCTGGGAGGCGCAGGCCCTGCTGCGCGCTCGCGCGGTTGCCGGCGACGAAACGCTGGCCCGCGATTTCGAACTGCTCGCGGACGAGGTGCGGTACCCGGAGGCGATATCGACTTCGGACGTTCGCGAAGTGCGCAGAATCAAGGCGAGGGTCGAGGCGGAGCGACTACCGCAGGCCGCAGAGCCGACGCGGCATTTGAAGCTCGGCAGGGGCTCGCTCAGCGACATCGAATGGCTCGCGCAGTTGCTGCAGTTGCAGTATGCCGCCACGGTGGACGGACTCCGCACGACATCGACGCTGGAGGCCCTCGCGGTAGCCCAGGAGGCCGATCTGCTCACCGCATCCGACGTGCGAACGCTGCGCGCCGCCTGGCTGTTCGCTTCGCGCACCCGCTCGGCCATGACCCTGTGGACCTCGAAGACCTCCGATGTGCTGCCGCGCGACCGTGACCAGCTCGACGGCATCGCGCGGCTCATGGGGTATCCGCCCCGGTCGGCGAGCCGGCTCGAGGACGAATACCTGCGCGTTACCCGGCGCGCGCGCCAGGTATTCGAGAGACGCTTCTACGGGGACACGGTTTCCCCCGCACACGCTCGCTAGCGACGCGGCCTACACCCCGTAGTACAGCTCGTATTCGTACGGGTGCGGCCGCAGCGACATCGGCGCGAGCTCCTTTTCGCGCTTGTACGCAATCCAC
>CALMSL010000178.1 GCA_937872445.1 uncultured Microbacteriaceae bacterium
CTCGCCGAAGCGACCGAAATCCTGATGTCGGCGATCACCGCGTTGCTCGCCGAACTGCGCGGCGAGCAGCCGCCCGCGGAGCGCTGGGACCCGGTGAAGAAGGGCCAGTCGGAGATCGGGCGATTCGAGGACCGGTCATGACGAACACGTCGGGGATCAGGGTGACTCGCCCTGGCGTGCGGCGGATGGCGGTGCTCGGCGCGGGAAGCTGGGGGACCACGTTCTCCAAAGTGCTTTCCGACGGCGGGGCGGATGTCGCGCTGTGGGCGAGACGGCCGGAACTTGCGCGCGAGATTTCCGAGGGCAAACGCAACAGCGACTACCTGCCCGGCGTCAACCTCCCCCGCACGTTGTGGGCCTCATCCGTCGTCGAGGAGGTGCTCGAGGGCGCCGAAATGGTGTTCGTGTCGGTGCCGAGCCAGACGCTGCGGGCCAACCTCGCCGGCGTTCGCGACATCATCCCGCGCACGGCGATCATCGTGAGCCTCATGAAAGGCGTGGAGCGGGGAACCGCGCTGCGCATGAGCGAGGTCATCCGCGAGGAACTCAACGCGGACCCCGCGCAGGTCGCGGTGATTTCCGGGCCGAATCTCGCGCTCGAAATCGCGAAGGAGGAACCGACGGCATCCGTGGTGTCCTCCGAGAACCTGGAAACGGCAACGCTCGTGGCGATGGCCGCCAGAACACGTTACCTGCGGTCGTTCGTGAACACGGATGTGATCGGCACCGAATTCGGCGGCGTGCTGAAGAACCTCATCGCGGTTGCCATCGGCATCGTCGACGGCGTCGGCTACGGCGAGAACACGAAAGCGTCGATCATCACGAGGGGCCTTGTGGAAATGACCGATTTCGCGGTGGCGTACGGCGGAAAGGCGGAAACCCTGGCCGGGCTCGCCGGGCTCGGAGACCTCATCGCCACGTGCGAATCGTCGCTGTCCCGCAACAACACGGCCGGACGACTTCTCGGTCAGGGCTACAGTTTCACCGACGTCGTGGCGCAAATGAACCAGACCGCTGAGGGCCTCGCCTCCGTCGCCCCCGTGCTCGAACTGGCGATGGCGAAGAACGTGGAGATGCCCATCGTGTCGCAAGTGGCGGAGGTGCTCGCCGGAACCATGAACCCGAGAGACATCGCCCCCCACCTCACCTCGGACGGCGACGAACCCCAACCGGAGAACTGAGCGATGGCGAAGAAAACGCGGGTGGCGCTGGTGTTCGGTGGCCGATCGAGCGAGCACTCCATCAGCTGTGCGACGGCGGCGGGGGTTCTCGCCGCGATCGACCGCGACCGGTTCGAGGTGATCCCGATCGGCATTACTCGCGACGGTGCCGTCGTTTTGGAGCCGGACGACCCGGAGCGGTTCCGGCTCGACCCCGCGAAGCTTCCCGAAGTGACCGACAACGGGACCAGAGTGCACTTCCCGGAGAGCACCCAGACGCGCGAATTCACGGTCACGGACGCGGAGGGCACCGCGAGGAGCCTTGGGCAGGTCGATATCGCGTTCCCGATCCTGCACGGACCGTTCGGCGAGGACGGAACCATTCAGGGTCTGTTCGAGCTGAGCGGCCTGCCCTACGTGGGGAACGGGGTTCTCGCTTCCGCTCTCGGCATGGACAAGCACTTCACGAAAACCGTGCTGGGGGCGGCGGGAATTGCGGTGGCGCCGTGGGTGACGATTCCCGCATCCGGATGGCGGCACGATCCCCAGAGGTGGCGTGCGCGCGCCGAGGCACTCGGCCTTCCCGCGTTTGTGAAACCTGCACGGGCGGGGTCTTCGGTCGGGGTGAGCCGCGTTGACGACTGGGGCTCGTTCGACGCGGCGATGGCTGTCGCGCTCGCCGAAGACGACAAGGTTCTCGTGGAAAGCGCGATCGTCGGCCGCGAAATCGAGTGCGGTGTGCTCGGCGGCCGGGATGGCGCCGAACCGCGCGTGTCGCTCGCCGGCGAAGTTCTGGTGTCGAACGGCGGTTTCTACGACTTCGCCGCGAAGTACCTCGGTGCGGCCGGCGTTGATCTGGTGTGCCCCGCAGATTTGGGCGAGAACGAGCTCCGGGAGATGCAGTGGCTCGCCGCTCGCGCGTTCGAGACGATCGGCGGCGCCGGGCTTGCCCGCATCGACTTCTTCCTCACCGAGTCAGGGTTCGTGGTGAACGAGATCAACACCCTGCCGGGGTTCACCCCCATCTCGATGTACCCGAAGTGCTGGCTGGCGAGCGGGCTCAGCTACCCGGACCTCATCACCGAACTCCTCGAGCTGGGCCTCGCCGAGGTTCGCTAGCGGACGCCCGGCGACGCCACCCGCAGGCCGAGAGCGGATGCCGCATCCAGCAGCTGTTCGTCGTAGGCGACGAATGCTTCCAGTTCGTCGCGAAGGAGCAGGGCACTTGCGAGGTGGATGGCGTCGAGACTGCGCAGGGACGCTGGTGCCACTCTGGCGGCGTCGCCGAGCACCGAGCCCGTTACGGGTATGAGGTTGATCCGGCGTATCAGTTCGGTGACTCGAGGGCTTTGGGATGGATCGACCCTGGTGACGGCCCGCGCCAGCTCGGGCCTGACGAGCTCGCTGGCCACGGTCGTCCGTACGGTGCGCCCGTACTCCAGCAGCGCGGTGCTTTCGGGTTCCGTGAGGACGAGCTTGACGAGCGCGGAGGAGTCGAAGTAGTGCACTTTACAGTCGTTCCTCGCGCTGTTCCCGAAGCGCCCGGCTTGCGGATTCTCCGCCTGATGCCGGAGCGGGCGGATTGCGGCGCAGCCACTCGCTCACGTCTCCCTGGGCGGGCAGGAGCGTTCCCTCGGCCACAAGCCGATCCTGCAGTGATTGCTTGACCGCGGGGGAGAGCATCGCGACCGGCACACCACGCTCGGTAACTTCGAAGGACTCGCCGGATTTCACACGGTCAATGTATCGGCTCGCATACTGCCGGAGCTCCCGAATCCCCACCCTTTCCATGTGCTACATAGTGGCACTTTGGGATGGGGAGGAGGGGCTGACGAAGCGGCGAAACTTTCCGCTCCCTGAGGAGGGGCGAAGCCCCGTCTCGAAGGGGGAGGCAGATCGGTTACGGAGTGGGCGCCGGGGTCGGTGTCGGCGACGGGGACGGGAGACCGAGCACGTCATCCGGGTTCGTGCACGCGCGAGTGGCCGGAATCGAGCCCACAGCGTTGCTGAGATCCATGAGCGCATCCGTTCCCGAGGCTCTCGTGCCATCGATGACAACCTGCACTGCCGGGTCCCGACCGTAGGTGGTGAACACGTAGTTGGGCGCGTTGCTGTCGTCGCGCAGCCAGTCGATTCCCTTGAGCGTGACGCAGAGGAGAGTTGACGGCCCAGGCACCGCGACGCCGCACCGCAACAGAACCGCGGCCGGGTTGCCCCAGGCGGCGGTCGCCTGAGCGTTCGTCTCGCGTTTCAGGTTGTCGCCGAGCGCGGTCACGGTGCGCAGTCTCACGATCACGTTCGCGCAGGCCGGATTCGTCGCATCCGGCGCCGGGGTCATCGGAACGGCGGGCGCGCAGCCGGTGAGGGAAAGCACCACAACGGGAACGATCACGGCGGCCAGGAGTGCGGCGGCCCGCACGCGGCGAGAGAACGAAAGCATCCGTTTCAGGCTACCGTGTGAGCATGCCGAAGGATGCCGGCGAGGACCCGTCACTGGGCGAACTCGGAGAATCGCGCGTGCTCGCGAGAATCTTCCCGCGCCTGCCGTCCGCGGCCGCTGCACTCGTGGGGCCCGGCGACGATGCGGCCGTCCTGGCCGCACCGGACGGCCGGTTTGCCGTGACGACCGACCTCATGATCGAAGGCCCCGATTTTCGGCTCGCGTGGTCTAGTCCGCACGACCTCGGATGGAAAGCTGCGGCATCCAATCTCGCGGATGTCGCCGCGATGGGGGCACGGCCGACCGCTCTCGTCGTGGCGATCGCCGCCCCCGCCAGCTCGCCGGTTTCGCTCCTGGAGGGCATCGCGGACGGTCTTCGGGACGCCTGCGCGTCGTTGGCGCCCGGCTGCGGGATTGTCGGCGGCGACCTCTCCGCCTCGGCGACATTCACGATCGCGGTGACCGCATTCGGCGACCTGGAGGGGCGCGAGCCCGTCCTGAGGTCCGGAGCACGGCCCGGCGACGCGGTTGCCGTGTCCGGGGTGCTCGGGGAAGCCGCCGCCGGACTCCACGTGCTGTTCACCCGGGCGGTCGATCGGCACGGCGAGCCGGATGCGGCTCTCGCGGATGAGCTTCGCGAGCTCACCGCCGCGCAACTCGCCCCGATGCCGCCCATCGCCGACGGGCGGGCCGCCGCGCTCGCGGGGGCAACGGCGATGATCGACGTGAGCGACGGCCTCGCGATCGACGCGGATCGGGTGGCGAGGGCGAGCGGCGTCGCGATCGACTTCGATCGATCCGCGCTCGGCGGCGAACCCGAACGGGCCCTCGGCGGCGGCGAAGACCACTCGCTGCTCGCGACCTTCCCGCCGACGGTTTCGTTGCCCGGCGGCTTCCGCCGGGTGGGAACTGTGATCGAGGCGGGGCCCGGCGACGGCAGCGCGATCCTGCTGGACGGGGTTCCGCATCCGGTGACGGGTTGGGATCCATTCGCGGACCACGGCGCCGAATGATCCGGCCGCCGAGCAGCCTGCGGGCCAGGGTGGCCCGGCCGCCAGAGTGACCCGGCCAGCCGAGTGACTCAGTCGGCCGACGCCCACCACAGGGTCGTGTCGCCGTAATCCTTCCGGCGATCAAGGGTGATTCCCGCCGGCCACGCCGGTTCCGGCGCTTTCGACGCCCGCTCCACGAGGATGATCGACTCCGCAGCGAGCCGCGGAAGAAGCGCCCCCAGCGCCCGCGCGAGCTCCTCCTCGCCCACGCCGTACGGGGGATCCAGGAGCGCGAGGTCCCAGGTCGCCGAACTCGTGTCGAGGAACGTCTGCACGGCCTGCGCCGCCACGGCAATTCGCGGCTCGCCGCCTTTCGGCGCGTTCCGGAGAATCCGCGCCGTATTGCCGCGGCACGCCCTGGCCGCCGCCGCGTCGCGCTCCACGAGCGTCACCGACGCGGCACCGCGCGATGCCGCCTCCAGGCCGAGCGCGCCGGAGCCGGCGAACAGGTCGACGACGCGAGCGTCCTGGAGCGCATCCCTGGATTCGAGCGCCGAAAAAATCGCCTCACGGACACGGTCGCTCGTCGGCCGGGTACCGGCGCCGGGAACTGCGAGGGACAGGGATCCGGCGAAGCCGGCGATGATGCGTGTCACGATGCAAAGGTACCCTCTGAATGTGGCCTCACCACTCGACCAGAAGCTCGGCGGCGTTCTCGGCGCCCGTACGGCAGCCGTGTTTGCCAAGGGTTTCGGCATCGACACCGTCGGGGATCTGCTCACCCACTACCCCCGGCGTTACGCCCGCAGGGGGGAGCTCACCGAACTCTCCCACCTGCCCCTCGACGACGATGTCACGATCGTGGCCGAGGTGATCGACGTGCGCGAGCGGCCCATGCGCGCGAAGAAGGGTTCGCTGCTGGAGGCGCGGATCACCGACGGCAAAGGCATCCTCACCCTCACCTTCTTCAATCAGCCCTGGCGTGCGAAGGACCTGCGCCCCGGTGTTCGCGGGATTTTCGCCGGCAAAGTGGGCGAGTACCGAGGGAGCCGTCAACTCGCCCATCCCGACTATGAGTTGTTCGAGGAGGACAACCCGGACGGGCCGGAGTCGGCAGAGGCCTGGGCGATGAAGCCGATCCCGATCTACCCTGCGACGTCGACCGTGTCGAGCTGGAAGGTGCAAAAAGCGGTTGGCGTCGCGCTCGACTCGCTGGGCGAGCTCGATGACCCGGTGCCGGATGCGGTGCGGAAGTCGCGCGGGCTCCTGCCGTTCACGCGCGCGATCGAACTCATCCACCGGCCGACCGTGGACGCAGAGTGGCGTGCGGCACGGAAATCGCTGCGGTTCCAGGAGGCGTTCGTGCTGCAGACGGCGCTGCTCGAACAGCGGCAGCGGTTGAAGGAGCAGGCGGCGACCCCCAGAATCCCGAAGCCCGGCGGCCTGCTGGAGCAGTTCGATGCTGCGCTGGACTTCACTCTCACCGCGGATCAGCGCGAGGTGGGGGAGGCAATCGCGAACGATATCGCCACACCGGAGCCCATGAACCGGTTGCTGCAGGGCGAGGTCGGCTCCGGCAAGACGGTGGTCGCGCTGCGCGCCATGCTCGCGGTGGCCGACACGGGGGGCCAGTCCGCTCTCCTCGCGCCAACCGAGGTCCTCGCCGGGCAGCACATCCGGTCCATCGTGTCGACGCTCGGACCCGACCTGGCCGCGCGAGTGCGGCCGACCCTCATCACGGGGCAGCTGCCGACCGCCGACCGGCGCAAAGCGCTTCTGGCGGCGGTGACCGGCCAGGCGCAGATCGTCATCGGCACGCATGCCCTCATGAGCCAATCGGTGGAGTTCTTCGACCTCGGACTCGTCGTGGTGGATGAGCAGCACCGGTTCGGCGTGGATCAGCGCGAGGCGCTCCGCCGCAAGGGCGCGGTGCCGCCGCACGTGCTCGTGCTCACGGCAACACCGATCCCCCGCACGGTCGCGATGACTGTGTTCGGCGACCTCGACATTTCGACGATCGCCGAGTTGCCTGCCGGCCGCATCCCGATCGAGACGTTCGTCGTGCCGCTCGCCGACCGACCTGGCTGGGAGGGTCGGGTGTGGGAGCGGCTGTCGGAGGAGCTTGAGAAGGGGCGGCAGGCGTTCGTGGTGTGCCCGGCGATCGATGCGGAGTCGGATGCGGCGCCGGCCGAGCCCGACGGGCCGGTGCGGCCGCTGACGACAGTCGCGGACACGCTCGACATGCTGCGCGCCGACGAGCGGCTCGCGGGCAGGCGCATCGAAGCGTTGCACGGGCGGCTTGCGAGCGACGAGAAAGATGCGCGGATGCGCGCGTTCGCCGCTGGGGAGATCGACGTGCTCGTGGCGACCACGGTCATCGAGGTGGGGGTGGATGTGCCGAACGCGTCCGCGATGATCGTGCTGGACGCCGACCGGTTCGGGGTGTCCCAGCTTCACCAGTTGCGCGGGCGGGTCGGCCGCGGAGACGTGCCGGGCCTCTGCCTGCTGGTCACCGTCGCCCAGACCGGCACCCCGGCGCGGGAACGCGTCGAGGCGGTGGCGGCGACGCTCGACGGGTTCGAACTCGCCCAGAAGGACCTCGAGCTCCGGCAGGAGGGCGACGTCCTGGGCAGCGTGCAGTCCGGACGGCGGTCGAGCCTGCGGCTCCTGCGCGTCGTGAAGGACGGCGACCTGATCCTTCAGGCGCGGTCGATCGCCGAACAGGTGCTCGCCCAGGACCCGATGCTTATTCGCCATCCGGCGCTGCGCGACGCCCTCGAGCGCCGCCTCGACGAGGCGGAGCGCGACTTCCTCGCCAAGTCCTGACCCCCGTGTGCTTTCATCATTCAGGAGGTGGTGTGACAGATGAGACTGAACACCAGTCACACAACCTCCTGAATGATGAAAGCCACGGACGATAGGGTTGGGGGATGCACAGGATCGCCGTTGTTCCCGGGTCATTCGACCCCATCACTCTCGGGCATCTCGATGTGATCGACCGTGCGGCCGGACTGTTCGACGAGTTGCACGTTCTCGTCGTGCACAACCCGGACAAGACGGCGCTCCTGCCGGTGGCGCAGCGGGTGTCGCTCATCGAGAAGTCCATCGTCGACGCGAAGCTGCCCGACAACATCCGGGTCATGTCGTGGAGCGTCGGACTGCTCGTGGACTACTGCACGGATGTCGGGGCGAGCGTGCTCGTGAAGGGTGTGCGCTCGCAACTGGATGTCGCCTACGAGACGCCCATGGCGATCGTGAACCGCAACCTCGCCGGGGTGGAGACCATTTTCCTGCTGCCCGATCCGGCGCACGCCCACGTGTCGAGTTCGCTCGTTCGCCAGGTGGCGTCGCTCGGCGGCGATGTGAGCCCCTATGTGCCCACAGCCGTATCCGAATATCTGCAAACCCCTTTCACGGAAAGTTGACGATGCTCCCCCTGAAACTCGGCTACAAGGCCTCCGCCGAACAGTTCGCCCCCCGGGACCTCGTCGAGTACGCGGTCGCGGCCGAGCGCCACGGGTTCGAGACGGTCACCGTGAGCGACCACTTCCAGCCGTGGCGGCACGAGGGCGGCCACGCCCCGTTCTCGCTCGCGTGGATGGCGGCGGTCGGTGAGCGGACCAAGACCATCTGCATCGGTACCTCCGTGATGACGCCGACGTTCCGCTACAACCCTGCCGTCATCGCCCAGGCGTTCGCGACCATGGGATGCCTGTACCCCGGGCGCATCCTTCTCGGGGTGGGCACGGGTGAGGCGCTCAACGAGATCGCGACCGGATTCCGCGGGGCGGGTGAGCAGGACTGGCCCGAGTTCAGGGAGCGGTTCGCCCGGCTGCGCGAGGCGGTGCAGCTCATGCGCCAGTTGTGGTCGGAGGACCGCGTCGACTTCGAGGGGGAGTACTATTCCACGCACGGCGCGTCCATCTACGACCGCCCTGACGTGCTCGTTCCGGTATACATCGCCGCGGGCGGGCCGATGGTCGCCCGCTACGCCGGCCGTTCGGGCGACGGATTCATTTGCACGTCGGGTAAGGGAATGGACCTGTACACGAAGGAGCTGCTGCCGGCCGTTGCGGAAGGTGCCGAGAGCGAAGGGCGCGATCCGGATTCCATCGACCACATGATCGAGATCAAGCTCTCCTACGACCCCGACCCGGATGCCGCACTGCAGAACACCCGGTTCTGGGCGCCGCTTGCGCTCAGCAAGGAGCAGAAGCACGACATCGACGACCCGATCGAGATGGAGAGGGCGGCGGATGCCCTGCCCATCGAGCAGATCGCGTCGCGCTGGATCGTCGGGTCGGATCCGGATGCCGTGGTCGCCGACATCAAAAAGTACATCGATGCGGGCCTCAACCACCTCGTGTTCCATGACCCGCGCGCGGATCAGCCGCGGTTCCTCGAGCTGTTCGAGCGCGACATCGCGCCGCGGCTGCGCGCTTTCGCCTGACGCTCGGGCGGGCGCAAGAAAGGGCCGCCACCGGAGCGGTTTCTCCGGTGACGACCCTTCTGTGCAGGCGGCCGAGGCGGGGCGCGATTGGCACTCATCATCTCTGCGAGGAGAGCATGCCGTAGTACATCCGCCCGGCCGTGAGTTCGCGGATCAGCCTGTCGCGGTTCAGCCGCAGCTGGTCTGCCCGACTCTCATGCGACGGGATCGCCCGCGGCCGGCGGCTCCATGCCACGAGCTGGACGCCGACGAACAGTGCGACGCGGTCGACGAGGCCGACGCGCCTCGCGGGGTGCCGCACCGGCTCGCGCCGTGCGGCCTGCACAGCGGGCGGCGGCGCGAGTTCCTGCACCTGCTGATGTGGTGATTCCATGGTGGTTTCCTTTACTGGGATGGCGACGAGTGCGCGCACCGTTGCTGTCGCAACGGCGCACTGCGCCGCCGATGGTGCCGCGCAGGTCAGGTGACCTGGCGACGGGTGGTGCGGAGGGTGCCGAAAGGATTCGACGGTCCCGCCGCGGGTGGCTGACCGCTGCCGGGGGGCGAGCTAACGTGCCCGTGGCGCCAGGCGTGTCAGCGCCGACGTGAGGGCCGCAGTGCTGCCACCACAGTCAAGCGCTGTGCAGCGATGCCGGTCAGGCGGGGAGCGCGCCGACGAGGCCGGCGGTCGTACGGGAGATTCCCGTCAGAGATGTAGTGAACACGTTGGCCTCCTTTCGTTTGTTGCGCGGGTTACACCGTACTGCTCGCGCGGCGGTGCCCGCAACGCGTTCCGGCGAAAACTCGAGGGGAGTTATGCATCCGTTATTCCCTAGACTCCTCAGTATGTCCGTCGTGTTTTCTGTCTTCGTCGTGATGCTCATGGTCGGCGCCCTCGTCGACATGATCACCCTGGACGCCTCCCGGGTGAAGTATTTGCCGAAAATGGCGTGGATCATCATCGTGATCCTGATCCCCCTGATCGGCGGCATTCTCTGGTTCATCATCGGCCGCGAGTACCAGCCGCGTGCCAGCCGGGGCACCGTCGGGGATCCGCGCCGGTGGGCGAAACCCGACCCCGCGCAGGCCCAGCGTTCCGACCTCAGCGTGCGGGATGCCGAAGCCGAGCTCGCCGCGCTCGATCGGGAGATCGCGGCGCACGATCGGGCCGAGCGCATCCGCAAGCTCGAAGCCGAACTCGAGGAGAAACGGCGCAGGAAAGGCTCGGCCGGGTGATGCGCGTCGGCGTCGGCGGGCGTAATCCGCGACAATAGACCCGTGCCGCCCACTGCTCCCCATATCGGCTATGCCGCCGCGCTCGACCAGTTCGCGCCCGCGGAGGTGCTCGCGTTCGCCGAGCACGCTGAGCACAGCGGCTTCCGCGGGGTGATGGCCGCAGACCGGTTCCAGCCGTGGGTTCCCTCGCAGGGCCAGGCGGGGTTCGCGTGGACGGTGCTCGGCGCTCTCGGGCAGGCAACGACGGGAGACCTCGGCTCCGGGATGACGGTGCCCGGCTTCCGCTGGCATCCGGCGATGGTCGCGCAGGCGAGCGCCACCCTCGCCGCGCTGAACCCCGGACGGCACTGGCTCGGCATCGGATCCGGCGAAGCGATCGACGAGCACGTCACCGGCACCTACTGGCCGGAGACCGCGGAACGCATCAACCGGATGTTCGAAGCCGTCGAGGTCATCCACAAACTGTTCACCGCCTCCCTCGCCGGGCGCGACGCGAAGCATGCGGGAAAGTACTTCACGCTTGAATCCACGCGACTGTGGACGATGCCGGACAGCGCGCCGCCAATCCTCGTCGCCACCTCGGGGCCGGTCACGGCGAAGCGCGCCGGGCGCACCGTCGACGGCATCATCGTGGATGGCGCACCACTCGACCGGATCGCCTCGCTGTTCACGCGCTTCGACGAGGGCGCGAGGGAAACCGGGCGCGGGCCGGGCACCCGGGTGCTGAGGCTGCACCTGAGCTGGGCGCCCACCGACGAGGAAGCGATGGCGAATGCGATGAAGGAGTGGCCGAACGGCGGGCTGCGGTTCCCGCGATCCGACATCCGGTCGCCGTTCGAATTCGAACAGCTCGCCAGGCTCGTGCGCCCGGAGGACTTCGCAGGGCGGATGGTGGTTGCCGCGGACCCGGACGTGCACCGCGCGGCCATCCAGCAGCACCTCGACCTGGGCTTCGACCGCATCTACCTCCACAATGTGGGACGCAACCAGCGCGAATGGATCGACGTTTTCGCTCGGGACGTCCTGCCAAAGCTGGTGCGGTGATGAGTTCGTTCTCAGGGTGGGGAGTCGAAGGTATCCCGGAGATCGCGGCCGGCGAAGACCTTGCCGCGATCATTGCGCGAGCGGTCGGGAGCGACGGAGCCAGCTCGCTCGAGGATGGCGACATCCTCGTGGTGACGAGCAAGATCGTGTCCAAGGCGGAGGGGCGCCAGATCGTGGCGGCCGATCGCGAGGATGCGATCACAGCCGAAACCGTCCGCGTGGTCGCGAGCAAAGCGCATGCCGGCGGCGTGACGCGCATTGTGGAGAACCGTCAGGGGCTCACCCTCGCGGCGGCGGGCGTCGACTCCAGCAACACCCCGGAGGGGATGGTCCTGCTGCTTCCGGTCGACCCGGATGCTTCCGCCCGTTCGATCTGCGCTGCGCTGCGGCTCGCGACGGGGTTGCGTCTCGGCGTGGTCATCTCGGACACGCTCGGGCGGCCGTGGCGTCTCGGCCAGACCGACATTGCGATCGGCGCCGCGGGAGTGAGGGTGCTCAACGACCTGCGGGGGAGCCACGATGCGGGCGGCCGCCGGCTGGACGCGACCGTCATCGCCATCGCGGATGAGCTCGCCGCCGCCGCCGACCTCGTGAAGGGCAAGGCTTCCGGTGTGCCGGTGGCCGTCATCCGCGGGCTCGGGCGCTTCGTGGGGGACCTGGATGAGCCCGGCGCGAGCTCCATCATCCGCCCGGCCGAAGACGACCTGTTCCGCCTCGGTGCCGACGAAGCGTACGAGCAGGGATACCGTGACGGGCGGGCAGCGCAGGCAGATGGGTCGGCAACCCCACCAGCGAGCTCACCAGCCGCCCCCACCGCCTCCTCCACCGCCGCCCCCTGACGAACCGCCGCCGCTCGACCCGCCGGAGAAGCTGCTGCCGCCGGAGGAACTCCACGATGAGGTGCTCGGCGGAGGCGGGGTTGTCGCGAAGTGCGTGGCCGCGATGGCGGTGTTGAATCCGGAAACCTGGCTGAAGTCGTTCGCGCCCGTGTACCACTCGGGCTGCTCCGTGACGGCGTAGCGGCGCCCGAGCTCGCCGATCCACTCCTTCTCCACACCGAAGATCATGGCGTAGGGGAGCAGTTTCTCGTACAGCTTGATGATCGCGGACTGGTCTGTCACGTCGATGCGTTCCGCCGTTCCCGGCGCCTGCAGGACGCGGATGCGGTCCTTCTCGGCAAGCGAAATGTAGTCGCGGATGCCGTACAAGTAGTCCCTGACTCGCGCACCCTCCTGCGTCATCACGAGGGGCGGAATGGCGAGCGCGAGGATCACGATCCAGCCGAGGCTGCAGACGAGCGCCGCAAGCCACAGGCCGGTCAGCTGCACGTCGTTCACGTTTCCGGCAATCCACACCGCTACGGCTGCGGCCGCGACCAGGAACGTGCCCCATCCCAGAATTTTCGGCGCGCGGGAGGAGGGGCGGGCGCGCCACCCGAGCGCCTTCACCTCGCTGCCCGGTTTGGCGCGATGCGCGGCAAGGCGGTCGCCGAGCTTCATGTCGCCGCCATCCAGGGTCGTGCGCCCTCCGACGGCGAGCGTTCCACAGAGCGCCGCGAGCACCCACTTCTCCGACTCGGATACGGTGGGCCACCCGGCGAGCAGCTCCAGCTCGTAGCGCTCGTTCTTCGGTTTGTCCGGATACTCGCGGATCGCCAGCACGCGGGCGACGGCGAAGCGCACGATCTGGGCGGGCAACGCCGAGTTGCCCCTCTGAAGGAGCTCCGCGGCGAGCATCGGGTAGGCGTCGTCGGGAGGCGAATATTCCGGGATGATGATGCCGCGGCCTTTCGCATCCCGCCACACGACCACTCGAAGCCACAGCACGAACAGGAATGCGGCGACCGTGAGGCCGAGGAGCACCCAGGGCAGAATCGCGAACACCCAGCTGTTCTTGAGCAGCGGCGGATCCACGAACGTCGCGGGGTCGAATCCGATCGCGATGGTCATGTTCTGGTAGCCGCCGAGGTCGTGCGCGCTCGCGGTGACCGTGTCGCCCGCGCGGGAGATGTCGCAGCGGTCGGTGCTTCCCGCGTAGCCCTGATAGCACGCCAGATTTCCGGTGAGCGAGCCGGCAATCCCCTCCTCGAGGTGGACGGTCGCGGTTACCGTGCCGAACGGTTGCGCCCAGCCCGTGCCGTTCACATCCCAGTAGAACTCGTCGGACGCGGTGTCCGCGAACGAGCGCACCACGTTGCGCTGCGTGTACTCGATGCGGTACGTCGTCTCGCCGTGCACGAATCGGTCGGCGCTGCCGATGCGCAGCACGGCGAAACCGTCCGCATCGTTGCGCGTGTAGGGCTGCGGCGAACCTGACCCGTCCGTCACGGAGGTGACTGCGAGGTCCAGTTGCGCATCCCCGTACTTCAGCGGGATGGCGCGCTCGATTCCATGATTCTGGTCGATGTCGGGGAACACGGCGACGAGGGTCTCGACGGTGCGCAGCGTCGCGTTCCCCCCGGCATCCCGCCCCAGGTAGTAGTCGGCCGACATGGAGGTGAACGTGAAGTCCTGCGGGGAGGCGTTCGCCGCGGGCACCGGCAGCGCAAATCCTCCCGACACGAGCACGGCACCGAGGGCGGCCAGAGCGGATAACGCGGCGGTGCGCAGTCGCATGGGGACAGGGTAGCGGAGAACTCCCCGGCGCGAGAGGCAGGAAACTGCAAAAATGGGTGGCACGGGAAAATGCACCGTCCCGGATGGAGCGCCATGAACGCAGCGGTTCGACAGCGGCGAGGAACGTCAGTGAGCCTGACGCTGCGCGGCAGCGCGCTCCTCGCGGCGGCCGTGCTCGCGTTCAGTGCCGCCTACATCGCAGGATGGCCCGAATTGCTCGTGCTCGCCTGCTTTTGCGGCATCCCGCCCCTGCTCGCCCTGGCGATGGTGGCGCGCAGCCGGCCGCGCCTTACCGTCGCCAGGTTCTCTTCTCCCGCGATCGTGAGCGCCGGCGCCACGGGCACCGCGCAGCTTCGGCTCGGCAACATCGGGGCCGCGAGAACCGTTGCCGCGCACTGGTCTGACACGCTTCCGTGGCAGCCGGGGAGCACGCGGCGCCAGGTGCTCCCGGTCATCGGCGCGGGCGAAAGCCTCACGCTGCAGTACGCGTTCGCGCCTCCACGGCGGGGCATCGCGGAACTCGGCCCGCTCGTGGTCGAGATCGTCGACCCGTTCGGGCTCGCTCGCGGGGTGTTCTCGGTGGGGGACCGCCACCGGGTCACCGTGGCGCCAGCGGTCGTGGATCTCGACCAGGGCGCGGTCGACATCGCCTCCGACAGCGGGTCGGCGCGGTTGTTCCAGCACCGCGCGCTCGCGGGCGAGCACGATGTCATGACGCGGGACTACCGCCCCGGCGATGCGTTGCGGCGCGTGCACTGGAAGGCGTCGGCCCACCACGGAGAGCTCATGGTGCGCGAGGAGGAGAAGCGCAGCCACGCCGAGGCCGTTCTCGTCGTGGACACGAGGAGGGGAAACTGGCGAGACGTATCGCGCAGCCCGTCCCCGGATGAACCGGAGAGCGAACGATTCGAGTGGGCGCTGAGCCTGATCGCGTCCCTCCGCGACTACCTCATCAGGAATGGCCTGCGGGTGTCCGTTGTTGAGACGGCGGTGAGCCAACTGGCGGATGCCGGCCACGCCGACGACTTCGTCGAAAGTATTGCGCGGGTTCGGCTCAGCTACCAGGACGGTCCGGCCGTGCGGCTCGCCGGACCGGGTTCGGACAGCACCGGCACCGTGTTCGCGGTCGTGGACGCCGCGGATGGCGAAATCGTTGACGCGCTGGTCGACGGGTGCGGATTATTCGACCTGGCGGTTGCGTTCCTGCTTGGACCGGTCGTGGGAGATAGCGCCGAACGGCTGTCGGATGCGGGCTGGATTCTGCACAGGGTGGGTGCTGCGGAGACCGTGCTGGAGGCGTGGCGCGCTGTGGAGGCGACGGGAATCGAGGCGGCGGGATTCGGGGCTGCAGGCATCGGGGCAGGCAATGCCTAGCCGGAGCATGGCGGGATCCGGGACGGCCGCGCGGGGCCGCGCCGCCGCACGTCGCCCGGGCGTCGTGCGCGCCGTGCTGCTACTCGTGGTGTTCGGGGTGACGCTCGGCGGCCTGCACACGATTCTCGAGGGGGTGGTGTGGTGGATCCTGTCGATCGTGCTGTGCGCGATCGTGTTCGGTGCGGGGCTGATCGTGCGGGCGATGCTGCCGACGAGAGTACTGCTGGGCCGCATCCTCTCGCCCCTGGCCGGGATTGCCGCGGTATCGCTCGCGATCATCCTCCGGTTTTCCGCCGATGTTTCCGCGTGGGGTTTCGTCCCGACGCCGGCAACGATCGA
The DNA here is from genome assembly GCA_937872445.1 of uncultured Microbacteriaceae bacterium. Lineage (GTDB taxonomy): Bacteria > Actinomycetota > Actinomycetes > Actinomycetales > Microbacteriaceae > Terrimesophilobacter. The sequence continues at coordinate 15,630 of CALMSL010000178.1, forward strand.
GCGGTTCCAGAAACTGGTGCGGGACGCCGGATACTCGATCACGTGGCAGAACGTTCCCGCGAACGCGGATGAGCCGATCTCGTTCGTGCTCGCTCTCGGGGTTGCCGTGCTTGCCGTGGTCGCCGAAATATTCGCGTTCTCCCTGAGGTTGCCCGCCCTGGTCGGGCTTCCGCTCGCCGCGATTTTCCTCGTGCCCGGGATCACCCCGGAAGGCGCGACCGACGGATGGTTCTTCGCCGGAAGCGCCCTGGCCTACCTTGCGCTGTTGCTCGCGGAGCGGCCGAAGAAGTTCCTTCCCGCGATCGCGGTGGGGTCGATCGCTGTGGTGAGCGGCCTCATTTTGCCCGGCGTCCTCCCCAGCACCGACATCACCGTGACCAGCAGCGGGCTCGGTCCGAGCGTGTCCACCGGGGTGAACCCGATGATTCGCCTCGGCGACGATCTGCGGGAGAAGGAAAAACACGTCGCGCTCACCTACAGCACGGTGTCCGGAGCGCCCGAGTATTTGCGGCTCGTCGAAGTGTCCAACTTCTACAGCAACCGGTGGGGGCCGACGCAACCGTACCTGGATCCGGATAATCGCCCGAACGAGTTCCCGCGGCCTCCGGGGCTCGCCGTCGACGTCCTGACTCAGCGGGAGGTGACCTACATCCACGTCGCGAACCTGTTGAGCCCGTGGTTGCCGGTCCCGTACCCCGCCTCGAGCGTCATCGGCCTGGACGGTTCGTGGCAGTACCTCCCCGCGTCGTTCACCGTCGCGAGCAACCAGACGCTCGCGCGTGGGCAGAACTACACCGTGTCGAGCATGAAACTGCTCCCCACTCCCGAGCAACTGCTCGCCGCCGGCACCCGCGTGCCCTCCGGGCTTTCCGACTATCTCGCGCTGCCGCCCGACACACCGACGATCATCGCGGACACGGCGAAGACGGTGACCGGGCGGGCGACCGGCAACTACGAGAAGGCGATCGCCATCCAGGAGTTCCTGCGCTCCGCGCCGTTCCAGTACTCGGAGACCGCACCGGTCACCGGAGGTTACGACGGCACCGGCGTGGACTATGTCGCAGCGTTCCTCCAACAGCACAGCGGGTACTGCATCCACTTCGCCTCCGCGATGGCGGTCATGGCGCGGGAACTGGGGATCCCCAGCCGCATCATCGTCGGGTTCCAGCCCGGCCATCTGCAGAACGGCGACGACAACGGCCGCAAACTGTACGAGGTGACCACGGCCGACCTTCACGCGTGGCCCGAGCTGTATTTCAGCGGTATCGGCTGGGTTCGGTTCGAGCCAACGCCGAGCCGCGGTTCGGTGCCGGAATACGCCCGGCAATCGGCCGTCGGTGTCCCGCCCGTCACGGTGCCGGGTTCCGGTGCGGCCAACCCCGCCACGCGCGACACTCAGGGCGGGCGCCCGCAGCTCGACGCGGGGCCGACCGTGGCGCGGTGGCTGACGAGCGGCGACTCCACCGCGTGGATCGTCGTGGGGGGCACGCTCGCGGCTCTGATCGCGCTCATCCTGCTTCCGGCCATGATGCGATTCGCGCGCCGCCGCCGCCGCATCCGGGCTCTGAGATCCGGGTCGGGAAGTGCCGCATCCGCGTGGCACGAAATCCTCGAGTCCGCCGAGGACATCGGGATCATCGTGGGGGAGACACTGACCCCGCGCGGCGTCGTGGCGCGCCTCGAACGCGTGCGGGGGATGTCCGGGGCCGGAAGCGACGCTCTGGCACGGATTCGGGATGCCGTCGAACGGGAAGAATACGGGAAACCCCACGCCGCTGCAGAGGCGGTTCCCCGGCCGGCTCTGGCCAGGGACCTCACCGAGGTCCTGTCCCGGCTGTCGACCAGCGTCGACAGCGGGACCCGGATGCGCGCAGCGCTGCTACCGCCGTCGCTCGTGCAGCGCGCAAGGCGGGTGGTCGCACGATTCGCGTGAGCGGGGTTAGGCGCAGATTGATGACTCTGGCAGACTCGCTGGAGGCAGGACTCAACAGTGAGGTGAATGGTGGCACAAGCAACTGATTCGGTCGATTTCGCAAGTTTCCACACCCTGACCGGGAAAATTCTCCGCGGGGTCGAGACCGTGATTGACGGCAAACGGGAGGCAGTGGAGCTCGCCCTCACGACCGTGCTGGCCGAAGGCCACCTGCTCATCGAGGATGTGCCAGGGGTCGGCAAGACCATGCTCGCGAAGGCTCTCGCGCGGTCCATCGACTGCACGGTCAGCCGGATCCAGTTCACCCCGGACTTGCTGCCGTCGGACGTGACGGGCGTCTCCGTGTTCAACCAGGGCCGCGGGGAGTTCGAGTTCAAGCGGGGACCGGTGTTCGCGAACCTCGTGATCGGTGACGAAATCAACCGGGCGAGCCCGAAAACCCAGTCCGCCTTGCTGGAGAGCATGGAGGAGGGCCAGGTCAGCGTCGACGGCGTGACGTATCCGCTCGCCAGCCCGTTCACGGTGGTGGCAACGCAGAACCCGGTCGAAATGGAGGGTACGTACCCGCTGCCGGAGGCGCAGAGGGACCGATTCATGGTGCGCATTTCCATGGGGTATCCGGATGATCTCGCTGAGCTTGCCATGCTGAAGCGGCGCGAACTGGCAAGCCCGCTGGATGCCCTCACCCCCGTCGTGAGCCTCCGGCAGCTCTCCGACATGATCGCAATGGTGCGGGGAATCTATGTTTCCGAAGCGGTCGAGCAGTACGCGGTGAGCATCGCGCAGGAGACGAGGCGCGATCGGGAACTGAGGCTCGGTGCGAGCCCGCGGGCCACCCTGCACCTCGTGCGGGCGGCGAAGGCGCGGGCGGCTCTGGACGGGCGCGAGTTCGTGCTCCCGGATGACATCGATGCACTCGCGGTTCCCGTGCTCGGCCACCGGCTGATCGCGTCCGCGAGGGTCGCCGGTGCCGGATCCGCGTTCCAGTCGAACAGCCTCGCGGACATCATCCATCGGATCGTCGCCGCGACGCCCGTGCCGCTCGGCGCAGGCGCCTCGGCGTAGCGGTCGGACATGTCCGACCGGCGGAAGCCTCCCGTTCGTTCGCGCGCCCGCCTCGCGACGAGAAAGCCGCTGCGCAGCACCCTCGAGCGGCGCGGCCGGGCGCTGCTGATCGTCGGAGGTGTTCTGATCATCGCCGCGTATGCGCTCCCGCGCAGCGAGCTGCTGTATGCGGGCGGGCTGCTGATCGGCCTTCCGCTTGTCGCGTTGATCTTCGTGCGGTTCCGGCGGCACAGGATGGCTGTGGCACGCCGATTCTCACCCGCCGTGGCGGAGGCGGGCGGGCGGGTCGCCGTGAAAGTCGAGGTGCGCAATCTCGCCGCCCAGCGCACGGGCGAAGCGACGTGGCGGGACGAGTGGCCGTGGTTCCCGTTTGGTACCGATGCCGCCCGACTGAAACCCCTCGCACGCAACAAGGGCACGCTGGGCGTAGCCAGCGCGGTGACCGTGGACTATGTTTTCGATCCGCCTCGGCGCGGCGTGTTCGACATCGGCCCCCTCGTGGTGGAGGTCGCTGACCCGTTCCAGCTGGCGCGGGGCGAGATCGTGGTCGGTGCCACCCAGAAACTCGTGGTGACCCCGCACGTCGCGCGATTGCCGTTCACGGGAACCTCGATTGCCGCGGATGACGGCTCGGCACGCGCGCTTCAGCGCCGAAACAGCGTGGGCGGGGACGATCTCATGACCCGCGAGTATCGGGACGGGGATCCGCTGCGCCGCGTGCACTGGAAAGCGACGGCACGGCACGGGGAGCTCATGGTGCGCCTCGAGGAGCAGCGAAGCCACGCGCAGGCGCGCATCATCCTGGACACGAGGAGGGCGGGCTATCGCGACGCGGTTCCGGCCACCGATGACCAGCCGGAGAGCGACAGCTTCGAGTGGGCGGTCGCGTTCACCGCATCGCTCGCGTTCCACCTGCACGAGACCGGATTCTCGGTGGATGTCATCGAGACGGGGTTTCGGCAGTTGACGAGCCCGGAGCATCAGGAGGAGTTCCTGGAATCGCTTGCGGCCATCGAGCTTGTCGACGGCGCGCAGTTGACGCGTCTGCCGGCAGGCAACGCAGACCCTGGCCACTCTCTGGGCTCGGCGTTCGCGATCGTCGCGGATGCCGAATCTCACACGGTGGCGCGGCTGAAGGCCCAGCGCGCCCAGTTCGACTCCGCGCTCGCATTCATCGTCAATCCGCACAGCGAGACCGTGATTGCACCGCTGCGCGAGGCCGGCTGGGCGTGCGTTGCGGTTCGCCCCACCGACGATCTCGCGGCCGTGTGGCTCGCCGCAGAGGAGATCAGGGAGGCGAGCCGTGCCAGGGGTTAGGCCGGTCGGCTCGAAACGGGGTCACGCGCACACCGTGCCGAGCCCGGAAGAAGCGCGCAGGAGTTCGTGGCGGGTGAGCCTTGCCCTGCTCGTGTGCTTCCTCGTGACGCTCCCCGCACTCCACACCATCCTCCAGGGTTTCGGCTGGTGGTTCGCGATGGCCGGGACGGTGTTCGCCGTGCTCGGCGCTGCAGCACTCGCCAGGGTGCTGAGCGTTCGCCGCTGGGTGCCGGCGCTTTCTGGGTCGCTCGTCCTGCTCGCGCTCATCACCCTGTTTTTCTCCGGCCGCTCGGCCTTTCTGTTCGTCATCCCCACGTTCGAGAGTTTCGGCGTGTTCGGCGACCTGGGCCAGGCGGGCTCAGCGTCGATTGCCGGGCAGTCCGTGCCGGCCGATGTCACCCTCGGGATTGCGTTCCTGCTGTGTCTTGGTGTCGGCGCCCTCGCGATCGCCGCGGATTTCCTCGCCGTATCCAGACGGCTGCCCGCGCTCGCGGCACTCCCTCTCGCGGTGATCCTCGCGATCCCCCCGTTCATCGGCATCGAGCTGAGCGACGTGTTCGTGTTCCTGCTGGCCGCGATCGCCTGGCTCGTGCTCCTTCGCGCCGGGCAGCCGTTCCCGCAGACGAGCCGGGCGATCGGGTTGGGGGCTTCCGCCCTCATCGTCGCGCTTCTGGTACCCATCGCGTTGCCCCGCGTGGACGACTCGCTGGCCAGCGGCGACTCGTTCGTCGGGTACCTCGCGGGAGTGAACCCGGTGCTGAGCCTCGGAGACGATTTGCGCAGGGAACTCCCGCGCACAATTCTCACCTACAGCACCGCTTCGGGCGCGCCCACCTATTTGAGGCTCGTGAGCCTCCAGAACTTCACCGCGGAAACGTGGGCGCCGGATCCGCCCGCGATTGACCGGGACAACGTGCCGTCGCGGGTGGGCCCGCCCCCCGGTCTTTCCGCCGACGTCCGGGTCGAGGACGAAACGACGTGGGTGGATGTGCAGAATCTGGGCAGCCCGTGGTTGCCCGTGCCCTACCCGGCAACCCTCGTGAGGGGGCTGAGCGGGGACTGGTTCTGGGATGCGAAGGATCTCACCTTCACAAGCCCCAATCGCGCCGCGCGCGGTGAAGTGTACACAGCGCAGAGCCTTCAGGTCGAGCCGACCCCTGCACAACTGACCGCGGCGGGGCGCGTGATCCCGGCGGACTACAGCGCCTACCTGGCGCTCCCCGACGGCATGCCTCCCAGTATCGCCGCCGAGGCCGCACAGGTCACTGCGGCGGCGACGAGCGACTACGGCAAAGCCGTCGCGCTGCAGGAGTTCTTCCGGAACGGTGCGTTCACGTATTCGGAATCGGCCCCCGTCGACGAGGGTTATGACGGCACGGGGATGGAGGTGCTCGCAAAGTTCCTCGACGTGCGAAGCGGCTACTGCATCCACTTCGCCTCCGCGATGGCGGTCATGGCGCGAACCCTCGGCATCCCGTCGCGGGTCGCCGTCGGCTTCCTTCCCGGCGACAAGCAGGTGGCCACCGTGGACGGGCGCACCCAATATCGGGTGACTACGCAGAACGTCCACACCTGGCCGGAACTGTATTTCGAGGGGATCGGGTGGACCCGATTCGAGCCGACGCCGGGGCGAGGGTTCGTGCCCACCTACGCCGACGAGGCAACACCCGGCGTGCCGACGCCGCCAGTACCCTCTGCCAGTCCCACCCCGACTCCAACGCCCACGGTGGCGCCGACCAGGTCCGCCGCGCCGGTCGACCCGACCGGGTCTGCCTCGGATGCCGCGCGCCAGTCCGCGGCGCTCGGCTGGCTGTGGGCGGCCCTCGTCGTTTTCGGCGTGCTGATCCTCCTGCTCATCCCGGCGATGGTGCGCGGCGTTCA
>CALMSL010000179.1 GCA_937872445.1 uncultured Microbacteriaceae bacterium
CTGACGTGCTGCAGATCACTCAGATGGCCGTGAAGGTCGCGAGCGTGCTCATCGGTGCGGCGAGCGTTGGCACGCCGATATTTCTGGATCCCGCCGAAATGGCACGCATTCACACGCGACCGGATGAGCTGCTGCGCCGAGACGCACTGGCGAAGAGGACCGGCACAGGCGACATGCGGGCGGTGCCCGAAAACATGCTCTGACCAGCGATTTCCGTGGCGGAGACGAAGGGACTTGGACCCTCGGTTCCCTTTCCTGAACTCCACGTTAGCGGGGCAGATGATTTCTCATCATGACCCCCTCCACGAGCCCGTAGCTCCTGCGGATACTTCTCACACTGCATTATCCGGCGGTCGAGTATGCAGGAGGGACGCTTGACTTTCGGCATGGACCAGCGTCTTGCGCCAAAACCCTGCATCAGGCCCGTTCGAATGCCGATTGAGCACTTCGTCATCACTACACCGAATCGCTCAGTGTTGCAATCTCCGCTTGAACCAGGAATCCCCGGACCTACATGAATGGCCACACTCGATTTTGCCGGCTCCTTTGCTCGAACCCACGAACACACGATCACGTTGGCAAAAAAGCACGAAAACCTGGTGTTGCACGAAGAATTCCGTTGCGGTCCACAGCGAGTGCCTCCGCATCCCAGTTCGTCGCGGTGAAATCCAACAGGTCTGGTCCGCCCGCAATAATGGCCGTGGCAAGGACATCGGCCGTGACTATGTCAGGCGCGAGGACGCTGACTTGCACAAAGTCGAAGTCAGATTCGCCTGTTCCTTTCCAAATGTGGGCCCCCCGCTCGGTTGATCCGGATGTCGCCACTGCGGGGTGCTTCTCGGTCATGACCACTGAGGTCATGAGTTTAGTTCGGTCTTCTGCATCGACGATTCCCACGACCCAGGGTCGTATGCGCGAGCCTGCGCTGGTGAGTACATCTCCGCCAGCATTGATGCACCAGGAGTTGAGTCCGCTGGCAGTGAGGATGTCGCCAGAACGGGCGATGGCCCATCCCTTGACAAGTCCGGAAAGGTCGATGACGCCGTCGCCACGATGCGGAGTGAATGCGCCGCTCGTCGCATTACGCCAACTGATCGCCAGCTCATACATTTGTCGCAATTCTTCAGACGACTCGCTCAGCGGCAACGCTCCAGCGGCGATCTGCGAGAGCTCCGACTCTCGACGGTAGAGGCTATAGCGCGAGTCGGCGGCAGAAAATACCTCCTCCACCCGCTCGAGCGGGCTTTCCGCACTCAGGATATCGGCATCGACAAGCACACTGACTGTGGTGCCCATCGTCTCGAAGACATGAATCTGTCTTCGGCCAGCAGCACGCTCTCGACATAAAGTCATACATCATCCTTTGAACAGTGCCGAATCCAGCGCAGCCTGCAGGGACATCAAGTAGCCTTCGCTCGTGTATGTTGCACCGCTAATCATGTCGACCTTGGCGGATTGGTTGGACAACACCTCGGATCTGAGCATCGGTACCGCTTGCTGGTCAATTTCTACCGAGGTCGAACCTACATCGGTCATCTGCAGGGGGATCACATCGGTGATCTTCCCGCCGGAGATCACAGCCTTCACCTGAATATTTCCGTATGGCGTCTGAATTTGGCTACCTGCATAGGCGCCGTTCTTGACTGCAGAAGGTACCGATGTGCTAGCCGCAGCTGCGGGTGCCGGAGCACCCGTTGGCGAGGTGACCGGTGGTGTCGTTGTCGCGGAAGGCGAACTGGTCCCCTGACGCGGGCTTGCGACTGCACCGCTTGTGAGCATGGTTTGTTGATTTCCGGCTTGCCACCCAATCAGAAGTACTGCCCCGGAAGCGAAAGATGCGAGGATTGCGCTGCGCGTTCTCACCAGTTGAACCTTTCATAGTGGATGCGAAACTTGGGGATTCCAGCACGTTTTGCGTCGTTGATCACGAGGTCCGTCCACCGACGTGGCCCGCAGACGAACAGGTCCGCGCTGCGAACATCGGGGACGATCGTGGCGAGGCTGACATTGCCGTGCGCCGCTTCGCGCGCCGGCAACCAACTATCACGACCACGCGCGGGTCTTGGTCCTGTGAAAACGTGAAGTGGGATCGACCGCACGGCACACAGGTCGCGGAGTTCCTCAAAGAGGAAGAGGCTGTGCTCATCGGGGGCGCGCACGATCACCGTCATCTCTCCAGGAGCGAAATCTCCGTGTCCAAGCAGCGACAGGATCGGAGTGATCCCGATCCCAGCAGCGACTGCGACGGCCCTCCGTGTTGTGCGCGCTCGATCGGTGAAGAGCCCGTACGGCCCTTCAATGCTGACTGGGGTGCCGATCGGAATGGCGCCGATGCTGTGGGTGCCGTTCCCCAGCTCGCGGACTGTAATCCTCAGACTTGTCGCACCCGGTGCCGCAGAGAGCGAAAACGGATGCGCGTGCCACCACAATCCACGAGCCCAAAAACGCCAGATGAAGTACTGCCCACCACGAGCCCTCAAATCATCCAGGGAACGCCCGGTCATTTCGATCGAATACACCCCAGACGCCTCGACGCGAACGTTACTGACTCGCAGATCATGGCGGACGGTGCGGACGATAGGAATAATGAACCGATACACCACCAGTGCAACCGCAACACCGGAGTAAAGCAACAACCAGTAGTAGCGTGCCCAGGTACCCGCGGCGAATAGTTGACTTGTGCTGAACTGATGGGGCAAAGCGACCAACACGGCCGCGTAGGCGAGAAAGTGCACTAGGTGCCAGGCCTCGTAGGCAAACTTTCGGCGCACGATCACCAGCGAAGTGACCACAACTGCGGTCAACAAGGCATAGCCCAGGTAAGCAATCTTCATGTCCGGAAGTGTTTCGAACATGGTATTGACTTCGGCGATCACGTTCACGTGCGCGGTGGCCGCGTAGCCCAGCCACAGAAAGACCACATGGGCCGTGATCAGGTAGAACACCGGCTTGCTCATTCGCTGATGCGTCGCCAAGGCGCGGTCGTGGCCGAACGCCCGATCAATGGCGGGGACTCGCGCGGCCAACAAGAGCTGAATGAGGAGCAGGTCAGTTCCCACAAGTCCCGCGATGATACCCAGCCCAGTGAAAGAACCGGCAACAGTTCGGAAGTCGGCAAGGCCGGCGTCAGCCAAAAAGAGAGCGAGCACCAGTGAGACCGACAACCACACGAGGGAGGCAAGGGAATCCGCCAGTCGCATTCTCGGCAGATAGCGCCGCTGCTCCAAGTCTCGTTCGCGCTTCGACTCGCGCTGTGGAACACGCGGTGCGGGCCCCCGGCCTTCGCTTCTCGCCGTGTCGATTCTGCTCATGACTCTCAAGCTAAGCGCGACTTCTTAGCGCGATCTTGGAAGCTGAAAGTTTGCTGGTTATAATCGGCAAATCACCAGCAGCAACACAACGTGGACCCAGCTTTACGCAACTATGCCGCTGGCATTATCTCCCTAGCGTCGTCTCAGCGGCAACCTGACGACGATGGCCGCACCGGAGCCTGAACCCTTCGGCCCGAGTGACACGCTGCCACCGTGTTGTGCAGCGACCTCGGCTACAAGTGCGAGCCCCAGGCCGTAATGCCGAGGTTCCGCACTGACACCAGATTCACCGCTGCCCGTGCGCGTCGTTGCGAACCGTTCAAACGCTCGTGGTCTCATCTTGTCGGCAAATCCTGGGCCATCATCGCTCACCGTAATGAGAACGGTACCCGAATCTGCCGCGATCGACACGTCGATGCGCGAATGGGCAAACCGAACGGCGTTGTCGAGCAGGGCGATGAATAGTCGGCGCACCGCAATTGGAACCGCCAAGATCTGGAGCGGACCGTCAATTCCGACGCGCGTGAGGGCAACCCCAGCGCGCGACGCAGTTTCCGAGAACGACTCGACTGCCTCATCGGCGGCGGCGACAACATCGAGTGCGACGCGGTCAACCTCACGAGAATCGGCAGACACGAGCAGGTCCTCCAATATTGACGTCAGGGCTCGCGTGTCGGCAATGATCGCTTCCACCGATGCTTCGACACTAAATGTCCCGGGTGCCCCCGGCGGTATCGTCCCTGATGCAGAAGTCGTCAGTCTTCGTCTTAGCATCTGCGCACGCGTGCTGAGCAGTGTCAAGGGTGTACGAAGTTCGTGGCTGGCGTCCGCAACGAATCGGCGTTGAAGATCCAGGGCTTCGGCCAGCGGGCGCATGGCACGGCGGGCCAACCACACGGCGAGGAGGCTAGCCAATATCACGGCGCCGCCACACGTCAGGAGAAGGGCAACGACTAGTCGGTTCAATTCCTCCTGCGTTTCGTGACGGTCGAGCACCGCCTGGACAATCCGATTGCCGGACGCCTCCGTGCGAATCGTGAATGAACGTCCACCCACCACCACGTCCGCCTGCGTGGGCTTGTTGCTGGATGCCGCTACTTCCATTGCTTTCTGGTCGGGCAATCCGGGCGGCATACCGGCAGACACGCTCAGTTGGCCGCGATCGACGATGGCGAGCCACACACCGGCTGGCGCATCCTGAACCGAGTCAACGTGCCCGGTGGCTGCCTCCAGGAGACGTTGCGCTGCAGCGTTCTGGCTCGCGACGACGATCGCCAGGACGGACGACGCAATGCCGACCAGCAGAATCAGCAAAAGCGCCGCCGTTTGCAGTGCCAGCCGCCAGGATGCGCGCCGAAAATCCACCTCACTGCGCCCGTTCATGTTGGCGACCCGATCTGGTACCCCATGCCGTGAATGGTTCGTATGCAGCCACGGCCCAGCTTGACTCGAAGGTAATGTACGTAGGTGTCGACGACACTCGCTCCCTCGGCATTCGGGAAAACGTACTCCAGAATCTCGTCCCTGCCGAACACCCGAAGGGGCCAACGGGCGAGCTGCTCCAACAGGGCGCCCTCCCGGTCCGAAAGTGCAACGATGGCTCCGTCGGTTCGGGTCACGCGGCGAGACGACACATCGAACCGGCCACCAGGAATTCGAAGGTTCATCGCTGTTTCGCCATGGCGACGCCGTAGCGCACGCAATCGGGCGAGAAGCTCGTCAACGTCGAATGGCTTGGTAAGGTAATCTTCCGCGCCAGCGTCAAGGCCTTCAACCCGATCTGCGGGATTTCCTAACGCCGACAGGATCAGGGCCGCCGTGTCAATACCGTGACTGCGCAACTTTGACAGAACGTGCAGACCATCGACGACCGGCAGCCCACGATCAAGAATCATGACGTCGAAATGCTGGGTTAAACCCAAATGAAGCCCACGCTGTCCGTCTCGAGCACAAGACACCTCGTAACCCTCCACGAGTAGCAACTCTTCCAGCATTGCACTGAGTTGCTTGTCATCCTCCACCAGCAGCAGGCGCGGCTTCTCCTGGCTCATAACCGGAGTATAGATGCCGGTTCGCCAAAGATAAGGAACGGTGCGTTAATCCCCCACCTCTGAGACGGAGAGTCCCGCGCCGCTCAGGGCGCTGTCGCCGAAGCCCTGGATCTCCGGCGGCGGATACGGTGGATGCCGTACTCGCGCCACGTGAGAACCACTATGAAAATATCGAATGCGGTCAGCAACAGAAACCCCAACGAAAACCCAACGATGATCTTGTAGGTCTGATAGACGATGAAGATGATAAGGAATGCGATCATCCACGGGTAGGCCCACAGGTGATCGGTAAGCACGGCCCAAACCAGAACAATCTTCACAAGACCGTGAAGTAGAAGATAGATCGCGCCGAACAGGGACGCCGTCACGCTCAGACCACCCGTTGGGTGCAGCAGCGCGTTCGCGATTACATCATGTGGATCTTCGGAAAGTTCGTGTTGGGTGAGTAGCCGCGCGACCGCTCCAATCTGATCCGGTGTCACGAGTAGGAGGAGCACGCCGCCGACGAGTTCGAGCACCCCGTCCAAACCTTTGAGGATCAGGCTGACGAAGAAAGTTCGATCGAGCAGTGTTGGCCGCGACTGAAGAGCACTCATGATCATCCTTTCAAATAATCAATGCCACGGTCTCACGTGTGACGAAGGATATCCGATGGGTTTTGGTGCTCACTCAGTTGCTATCGGAACCCTCCTGACACCGCGTCGCAGTCTGGCACGAACTGCGCAAAGCGGGAGCGGTGCCGGTATCCCCCGCACCCTGGGCGCTCCCGGCCGGGCCCGCCTTTCAGACGGCCTTGGACCGAGCTGGAGACCTCACCCGTAATGGTGGCGGCATCTTCGCCATCATCGATGCTTCTCCACGCGACGGATCCTCCAGCAAACAGATCCGGGTCGGGCCCCGCTGGATTGTGTCGCAAGGGAACCGTGGACGGACACTCCCGCACGATCACCGGGTTCTGCAGCACCGCTGAGCGTGGGTTGCCCGTATAGGTGTCCCGCTAGGAATTCGCACACACCGACGTCGTACGCGACCACGATGCGACCCACATCAAAACCTTGCAGCGTTGGTTGGGAAGCCGATAAGCGAGGTCACGCTGGGTTTGTTGATTGCACGCTACCAACGGCGTTCTCGAGTCGGTTCGCCGCCAGAACACTAGATGTAGTTCCCACGGCGTTTCCAAGTGAATTCAGCGCATTGCTCGAAACCGTGTAGCAATGGATCCTGGCTGCGAACTTCACTTCCGGAGTGTGAAACCATGGGCCGCGCCTGGAGTCTGTGAAGTCGTGTTGCGTGCACGAAAGCTGGTCACAAACTCGGCCGAGATCCCGCTCGGTACACAAGGAGTACACAAGAGCTGCTTCATCCCACGTGCCGCTGTGTGATCGGTCTGAAGCCAGTCGCATCCACCATGCCTCTGACCAGCATTTTCTTTGCGGAGACGGAGGGATTTGAACCCTCGGTTCCCTTACGGGAACTCCACCTTAGCAGGGTGGTGCACTAGGCCGGACTATGCGACGTCTCCAGTTGCTCGTCAGCAATCATAGCGGCCAGACGCGCGACCGCCGATTCGCGGGTGCCCCACAGGCGCACCCCTACTCCCACCCGACGATCACCGAACCGGCATCGTAGGTCGCCACCGGATGCGCGAACGGCATGGGCGACGCCTGCTCCGCCTCGACGAGGTGGAGTCCGGGAAGGCCGGCCAGAAGCTGCGAGATCGCTTCGCGGATCTCCAGGCGGGCCAGCTGCTGACCGAGGCATCCGTGAATCCCGTGCCCGAACCCCAGGTGCCCGGAAACCGGGCGGCGGATGTCGAACTCGTCCGGGCGGTCGAACTTCCGGCCGTCGCGGTTCGCGGCGACCGACGACACCGAGACCGATTCGCCCTTCGCGACCCGCCAGTCCCCGAAATCGACGTCCTCCGTCGCCGTGCGGGGAAACAGCGTGATGAACATTGTGCCGAACCGCAGGAACTCCTCGATGGCACCGTCGATCAGGCTCGGATCCTCCCTCAGCGCCTCCAGCTGGTCCGGATGCCCGAGCAAGGCGAGCGTGGCCGTCACGATCAGGTACGCCACCGAGTCGTGACCGGAGATGAGCAGCAACCGTGTCAGCCCCGCCACTTCATCATCCGTCAGATCGGACTCAATGAGCGCGCTGATGACATCGTCGCCCGGATCGGCCCGTTTGATCGCCAGAAGCTCGTGAAGGAACACCAACTTCGCGTGCATCTCCGACTCACCGGCGAACAGGGCGGAAAACCGTTGCGCGTGACTTTCGGGGATTCCCAGAACGCGACAGTGCACGGCAGAGGAGATCGGCAATGCGAAGTGTTCCGTGAGGTCGGCGGGAGAGCCCTGAGCCTTGAGGTGGGCGAGCTGGCGCCCCACAATTTCCTGGACGGTACCCTCGCGCTCACGAACCGCGCGCGCCGAGAACTGCCTCAACGCCACGTGCCGCACGCGGGTGTGCTGCGGTGGGTCCTGCGTGATCAGGTTGCCGACCTCAAGCGCGGCGAGCTCCTCGTCGGTGAGGTTCGGCATGCTGTCGTAGCCGATCTCGGGTTCCCCCGGCATGCGGAGCGGCCGTTTCGTGAATCGGTCATCTGCCAGCACCTCGCGGGCACGCTCATATCGCGTGACAATCCAGCCAACATGCCCATCCTTGTACTGCAGAGGCAGGGCAGGCGCCGCGGCGCGCCATTCGGCCAGCGATGGCGACGGGAGGAGCGGCGTGCCATCCGCAGGGATCGTCTTCACTTCGTGAAACGGGCAGCCTTGCGCAGTCGGTTGGGGTGCGTCGGATCGGTCAAGCACGCGACGGGCCATCCTTTCGGGTTGCACCCAACCTAAGGGTGCGCGAGCGTAGGCGGCAATGGTCCCAACGCGCAGTACATGGATATTTGACGCAACGCCTCATCAGGCTGACATGCTTCTCGAACCCTTGTACGGTGACCACATGGATACCACAATCAACCCCGACTCGGTCGTGGTGGGCGCGAATTGGTATCGGTTCCGCCCGGATGAACGCATCCGGCATTCCCTCGTCGCAAGCGTGTCGATCCTCTGGGTGGTGAGCGGCTCCGGCACCATCACGAGTCGCGGCGAGACGTTCGAGATGACCGCCGCGACGGTGCTGCGGCTCCCCTGGAACCACGACGTCGAGTATCGTCCGGACCCGCGCACCCCGTTCCACCTCGGCACCCTTCACATCATTCCGGATCACCCGCGCACCGTCCCCGTGGAGTTCAGGGTTGGATTCGAGCACGGCGACCCGCTGCTCCACGCCCCGTGGCGCCGCGGGCCGACCGAGGCCGAACCTCCGGAAACCGTGTCGGGCCTGGCGGGGTCGGGGCGCAGCGTGATCGCCCTCGCCGCCTACTGCGTCGAGCGTTTCCATTCGGAGCGCGTCAGCGAGCCCGCGATGCGCGCACTCGCCGTGCTCCTGCTGGAAGAAAGCGCCGGATGGGGCGCCGAGACAACCCGTGCCGTTCCACCCGTTCTCCAACGGATGATCGACCACATCCGCGCGAATCTGGACCGGCCGCTGACCGTGGCCGACATCGCGCGGGCCGGGGACTGCAGTCCCTCCACCGCGGAACGCACCTTCTCCCGGCACACCGGCCAGACCGTTCAGGGCTGGTCGCGCCAGCAACGAATGCAGGAAGCTGCGCTTCTCCTTCGAACCAGCGGGCTGCGCGTGAACGAGGTCGCGCGGGAGGTCGGATTCGCGGACCCGCTCCACTTTTCCCGCGTGTTCACGAGCATCCACGGGATCCCGCCGAGCCGGTACGCGAACGATCAGTTGCGTCCCTGACTACGGAGCGACGCTTATTCCGCGAGAACCTCCACCGCGCGCCACGACACCCACGACGGGCTCACCGTGGTCGTCACGCGCACGGCGACGACATTCTCGACCGGAGCGAAAGACACGTCGACCAGATCACCATCGGCGGTAACCCCGTCGGCCACGCCCACCGTGGTCCACCCTCCCGCCGCGGTGCGCACGGCCACGTCGTGAACCGTTCGGCCCGCCGGATACTGCGCGACGTTCAACCGCACTCGCCCCACGGTCGAAGCCGGAAAGTGCACCTCGAACCACTGAGGCCCGTCGCCGCCAGAGCCCCACTGGGTGCCGGGATCCCCATCGATTGCGGCGGCGGGCGGCTCGTCGGGCAGGGAGTTGGACGCGGTCGCGGTGCCGGACGTCGCAAGGTTCGGGTCTGCCAGTGTCGGAGTGCACGGATCCGGCCAGTTGGCCGGTGCGAGAACATCGAGCAGGTACCCGCCATCGTCGACGAGCCCCCACGTCGCATCCCCGATGGCGACGGGCGCCCGGAGGTAACCCCAGTGCAGCCAGCCATCGAAGCCCGCTTCGCAGGACTGGGCGACCCACTGCTGGAGTGCGAGCGCCGCAGACTCGACGGTGCGGAAGTCGTGCAGGAACGCACCGGCCTCACCCATCACGACGGGGACGCCCGGGGTGGCGGTCATGCCGAAATTTTCTGCCAGCTTCGCAAGCGTGATGTCTCCACCTGGGTACGCGTGGAAATCAAAAAAGTCGAGGTCGACCGTGCCCAGGAGCGGTGCGGTGTCGACATACCAGTCCCCGCCGGTGGAGGTCGGATTCGGGAACTGGGGTGCGAAGAACCCGGATGTGACGAGCCCGTCCGGGTCGTGGCTGCGGATGACCGCGGCAACGGAGTCCAGGTAGTGGGAGAAGCCGGCGAGCACCAGGCCGCGGCGCTGGCCCGCGTCAGCCATGTCGTAACTGCCGCCATCCGCGCCGCGGAGGATGCCGCTTCGCAGGGTGAGCGGCGGCTGTTCCTTGAACACCCACATTTCGTTGACGATCGACCACGCAAGCACCGACTCGAACGGGGCGCCCAGCGCGGCGAGCCCGGTCAGCAGATCATCCCAATAGGCGGCGGCTGCCTCGGCGCCGGCGGCGGTGAGAAACACGCTGTTGCGGTACCCCTCGAATTCCGAAGGATCGGATCGGTACGCGATCCCGGTGTATTCGCCGCCATCCGGCAGGTCATTCGAGGTGAGGAGGAGAAACACTCCCGTGCGCTTCGCGATGCGCATCGTTTCGGCGATCGATTCGAGGTATGCCCGATTGAGGCCGTCCACGCCGACCCGGGAAATGCAGTCCGGGCCGACGGAACACGAGTCCATGAACAGCCGCACGGTCGTGTAACCGCGCTCGGAAAGGGCGCGGAAGTCGGCCTCCACGGTGGCAGCGTCGAACACCGTCGGCGAGAAGAAGTGATCCTGCAAGCGGCCGCCCGCCGAAACGATGGTGAAGTAATTGGTGCCGCGCACCGCGAACGGCTGCCCGGTGCGGAAATCCACGAAACCACCGTCGACAACCTGGATGGGGTGACGTGCAGACTCGCCGCCGGTCGACGTGGGGGAAGGATCAGGGCTCGCGGTGCATCCGCTCGTCAGGAGCGCGGCAACGGCGAGAAGAGCGAGGCCCGCGCTTTGCCGCAACATGCCGTCACTATAGTGACGGAGCGCGGTGCACTTCCAGACCGCGCGGCGGCACAGTTCTGCGCGCGGGCGCCGTGCCGCACCGGCCGGAGCCGGGCCGAGGGCGGTTTAAGCGGCGGCGGACTCCTCCGAGTCCTTGGCCGGAATCGTCGTGACGAGCACCGCATCGAGCGCCTCGGTGGCGCCGTCGTCGTCCAGCTTCAAGGCGAGGGCCAACTCGGATACCAGGAACTGCCGGGCCTTGAACAGCATCCGCTTCTCACCTGCTGAAACACCCGCGCCCTGTTCGCGGCGCCACAGGTCGCGCACGACCTCAGCGATGCGCAGCACACTGCCGCTTCCCATCTTCTCCGTGTTGGCCTTGAAGCGCCGGGACCAGTTGCCGGTTTCCTCCTCGACCTCACCGCGCAGCACGGAGTACACGGCCTCCACCCCGTCCATGTCGATGACGTCGCGCACGCCGACGACGTCCACATTCTCAATCGGCAGCTCGATCGTGAGCTCGGACTGGTGGATGTTCAGGGTGATGTATTTCCTGTCCTCACCCTTGATCTTCCGATTCGTCACGGCGGTGATCGTGGCGGCTCCGTGGTGTGGGTAGACGACTGTCTCTCCGACTTCGAAAAGCAATGAACGCACTTCCTTAATCTGAGGTTGAGGCCAGGCCTGCTGCCCGGCGCTCCGGCACAGCACGTGCTGCACCGGATGGGGACGACGACCAGATCCACTGGGTTGCGCGGGACCGAGTTGGCGACTCGGAATAGAGCGTGCTTCGCGAACCCCAGTGAGGTCGTCTGTGGCTTACCTTTGGGATTATCTCACAGACCCCTGTGAAGGTCGTGTGCGCACGGCTTTCCGTCGTCAGTTGCGGCCCGACGAACCACCCAAAGACCTCAGGATCGCTTGAGCTTCGTCGGATTCGAGTCGCTCCCGGAACACCGCGATCTCCTCGTCGATGACGGCCAGGAGCCGCTCCCGTTCGTTGTGCAGAAGCGTGTGGGCGGCGCGCAGCGCCTGGGGCGGTTGTTCACCGAGACGTGCGGCCAGCGCGAGAGCCATGGCGAGCGCCTCCCCGTCGGGCACCACCCGATTCACGATTCCCGCACGTTCTGCGACCTCGGTGGTGAACGGGTCGCCGAAGAGGAGCAGTTCAGCGGCGAGCTTCGCCCCGGCGGACCTGGGCAAAAGGTGGGTCGATCCGCCTTCCGGGGTGAGGCCGAGCGGCACAAACGGAAGGCGAAACCTGGCCGAGCGGGCAGCCACCACAAGGTCGCAGTGCAGGAGCATCGTCACGCCGATCCCGACCGCGTCGCCCTCCACTGCGGCGATCAACGGAGTCTCGATCAGCACAAGTGTCCGCAGAAGATCCCGGGCAGGGGTCGGGTCGCTGTACCGGAGGAAGTCTCCCAGATCGTTTCCGCTGGAAAACGTGCCCTGCGCTCCGGCAAGCACGATCGCGTGCACGCTCTCCGTGGCATCGGCATCCTGCAGCCCGGACGCGAGCGCCGAATACGACTCGAGGTCGAGCGCGTTCTTTCTGTCCGGCCGGTCGATGGTCAACAGGCGCACGCCGGGCTGCGGCTCGGTGACCACGATGCTCATGGACGTCAGTTCGCTTTCGAACAGGTGTAGTCGGCGGCGCTTTGGCCCTTTACCCCGGGCAGGAGGTCCGCGGGGGGAAGGGAGGGAGCAGGGGAACCGGAGGCCTGAGGGTCCGGCGTGACGACGGGTTTGTTCGGATCCTCCACGGAACCGACCCCGGTATTGCCCGCCTCCAGCGTGAACGGCTGGTCCGCTTTGATCCGGTCGAACAGCGCCGTGGCGAGAGATTTCACCGGTGCAACCTTGCCCGAATAGACCCCGCCCTGACCGGTGACGCCCGGATACTGCACAAACATCACACGATCCAGCGGCAGCTTCTTCAACACTTGCGCCATCGACACCATCGTGTTGAGGTTCCTCAGGCTGTTGGACACGGTGAGGTTTTCGCTTGCCACGGTGGCGATGTTGTAGAGCCTTCCGAAGTCATTGAGGACGCCGTCCGACTTCATGGTCCGCACGAGCGAGGACATGAACACCTGCTGGTTGCTGATGCGCCCCAGATCACTTCCGTCGCCAACGCCGTGGCGGGTGCGCAGGAATGCCAGGGCCTCCCAGCCGTCCAGAGTGTACTCGCCGGCGGAAGGCAGGTTGATTCCCGAGTAGGGGTCCACGACGGGTCCGTTCACGCACACTTTCACCCCGCCGATGGCGCTGGAAATCCTGGCCACGCCGGAGAACGTGACCTCCGCGGCAAACTGGATGTCCAGGCCGGTGAGCGCCGTCACCGTCAGCACCGTACAGGGCAGCCCGCCGTAGAACAGCGTCACGTTGATGGGCTGCGCGGACATCGAGTAGAAGCTGCCGCCCTTGGGGTCCGGGCAGGACGGGATTGGCACGACGAGGTCCCGCGGGAAACTGACCGCCACGGCATTGGTCTGATCCTGGGAGACGTGCAACAGAATCGTCACGTCGTTGAGCTCGGTGCTCCGATCCTTGCAGCCGTTCGGATCCTCGCACCGGTCGCTGCCCACGAGCAGGATGTTGAATCCGCCCTCGTACGCGCCCAACTCCGGCGGCGGGCCCTGGGTTTCGCCCACGATCGTCACCGTCTTGATTGTGCTTTCCAGCTTCCACACCGCATAACCGGCCACGCTCACGCCGCTGACGAGCACGACCGCCATCGCGGCGCCGAGAATCTTTAGCGCGGTGAGCCACGGCTTACTTCGGCGGAGGCGTCCATGCCGCGCGATGGCGGTCAGACCGGCAGCGCTTCGCCTGTCTGGTATGTTCTCGCTCATCGGCTTCTCCCCGGTTGCGGCAATCTGTGGTGTGCGGAGGGCGTGGGATTCGAACCCACGAAGGCTTTCACCTCACCAGTTTTCAAGACTGGCTCCATCGGCCGCTCGGACAGCCCTCCCAACGCGAGACGCGCCGCTGAGATTCTAGCCGACGGAGGTTGACCGGTCGCTGAGGACGACTCCGGGCAGCGCCGCCAGCACGGGTACAAGCCCGTCCTCCAGGACCGGATCCGTCACCTCCGTGGCGACGGCTTTGACCTCATCCGGCGCCTGACCCATTGCGACGGCCCTGCCGCGGTCGCCCGCCCATTCGAACATTTCGATGTCGTTTCGCCCGTCGCCCACCGCGAGAACACGGTCGCGCGGAATGGTGTGGATGCTGCGAACGCGCTCCAGAGCCGTCCCCTTGTTCACGCCCGCGGGGGCGATATCGAGCCACGCGGTCCAGCCGATGTAGTAGCTCACCTGGTGAAGGCCGAGCGCTTCGATGATGGAAAGAAACTCATCCGGGTCCTGCCCCGGCGACACGACGACGACGCGCGTGGCCGGAGTTCCCATCAGGTCATCGAACTCCACTTCCGTGGCGTTGGTGAGGTTCCACTCCGTCATGCCCTCGGTGTACAGGCGATGCCCTTTCGCATCCTCGACGAGGAATCGACCCTTGGGCAGACCCTTGCGGATCCGCCGGAGCACGGGCCCCGGATCGAAGGTCTCGACGAGGTCGCGACGGTATCCGGCTTCCGACTCCGAGTCTCGCTTCATCGTGATTGCGCCGTTCGCGCACACGACGTACTCCGGCGAGAGCTCCAGCGACTCGAGAATCGGCTTCGTCATCTCCCAGGATCGACCCGTCGCGAGCGTCACGATATGGCCGGCATCGCGCGCGGTCTGCACCGCGTCGAGCACGACGTCGGTCAGTGTTCCGTCCTCGTAAATGACGGTGCCGTCAATATCGAGCGCAACGAGCCAGACATCGTCCCGGGAAAGTACCGCCGTCTCCGCCACCAATTAACTGACCGGTCCCGCTGTTTCGAGGCCGCCGAGATAGGGCTGGAGCGCATCCGGAATTCGCACTGATCCGTCCTTCTGTTGATGGGTTTCGAGAATCGCCACGAGCCAGCGCGTGGTTGCCAGCGTGCCGTTCAGCGTCGCCACGGGCGCGGTCTTGCCGGACTCGGTGCGGTATCGGATGTCGAGTCGGCGCGCCTGATAGGTCGTGCAATTGCTCGTGCTCGTGAGCTCCCGGTAGGTGCCTTGCGTGGGAACCCAGGCTTCAATGTCGAATTTGCGGGCAGCGCTGGATCCCAGGTCTCCAGCGGCGACATCGATCACCCGGTAGCTGAGCTCGCATGCCTGCAGCATCTGTTCCTGGAATCCGACGAGGCGGTCGTGCTCCGCCTCGGCGTCCTCCGGCAGAACGTAACTGAACATCTCCAGCTTGTTGAACTGGTGCACGCGCAGGATTCCGCGGTTGTCCTTGCCCGCCGAGCCCGCTTCCCGCCGGTAACAGGTGGACCATCCGGCGTAGCGCAGCGGCCCGGAGTTCAGGTCGAGGATCTCGTCGGAGTGGAAACCGGCGAGCGCCACCTCGCTCGTTCCGGTGAGGTAAAGGTCGTCAGCCGGAAGGTAGTACACCTCGTCGTCGTGCTCGCCCAGGAAACCCGTGCCCTTCATGATTTCCGGCCGCACGAGTGTGGGGGTGATGAGCGGGGTGAAGCCCTCGGCGAGCGCCTTGTCGAGGGCCATGTTCATGAGCGCGATTTCCAGTCGCGCGCCAATGCCGGTAAGGAAGTAGAACCGGCTGCCGGAAACTTTCGCGCCCCGGGTCACATCGATGGCCCGCAGCGCCTCGCCGAGCTCCACGTGGTCCCGCGGCTCGAAGTCGAACGTCGCCTTCTCGCCGACTTCCCGCAAGGTTGTGAAATTCTCCTCGCCGCCCGCCGGAACCCCGTCGATGATCGGGTTGGCGATCGAACCGACGACCGACACGAACTCGAACTCCGCCTCCGTCACCGCCTGATTCGCGTCCTTGACTTTCGCCGCGAGCTCCTGAGCTTGAGCGACCAGGTGCGCCTTCTCCTCCTTCGCGGCGGAGGCGACCGTTTTCCCGAACGCGTTCTGCTGGGCGCGCAGATTCTCGAACTCGGTGAGCGCCGAACGACGCCGGAGGTCCGCCTCCAGTGCCGCATCCACCAACTCGACGGAATCGCCTCGGGCGCTTTGCGATCGCCGAATGGCATCCGGGTTTTCGCGCAGCAGTTGGGGGTCAATCACCTCCCCAGTCTATTGAACAGTTCCGTGACGTACGGTTGAGACGTGGCGCGCGCAGGGGTGACAGAGTCCGGCCGTGACTCGACCCGGAAACCTTTCGCTGCCGTCGTGTACAACCCGACAAAGGTTGAGCTGCGCAAGTTGCGTCGACTTGTCGGGAAGGCCGAAGCGGATTCGCGTTGGGCGCGCACGAAATGGTGTGAAACCAGCAGGACGGATGCCGGCGCCGGCATGGCACGCGACGCCCTCTCCAAGGGCGCGTCGCTCGTCCTCGCCGCCGGCGGCGACGGGACGGTGCGTGCCGTCGCGGAGGCACTGCGCGGAAGCGGTGTCCCGCTAGGGCTGATCGCCGCGGGTACCGGCAATCTGCTCGCCCGAAACCTGGACCTCACAGTGACGAACCTGGAGTCTGCGGTGGCGACCGCCTTCCGGGGCAGGGATCGGGCGATCGACCTGGGCATCGCAGAAATCACGCGGGAGGACGGCACCCTGGAGTCCCACGGATTTCTGGTCATGGCGGGGCTAGGACTGGACGCCCGCATGATCGCGAAGACGAACGCGAAACTCAAGAAAGCGGTCGGCTGGCTCGCCTATGTCGACGCGGGGATGCGGGCACTGCCCGAACTTGAGCCTGTGCGGCTGCGCTACCGGCTGGATGATGACCCGGATCGCACACTGAATGCGCACACACTCATCATTGGGAACTGCGGAGCGCTGCCCGGCGGAATCCTTCTCCTTCCGGAGGCCGAGCTGGATGACGGCATCCTCGACATCGCCGCGCTCAAACCGCGCGGCCGATTCGGGTGGCTTCGGGTGTGGAACAAGATCACGTGGGAGAACGGCGTGCTGCGCAAGAGCGCAGCTGGCCGCAGGATCATCGACCTGACCGCGGATGTGCGGGATGTCGCCTACTTTCGCGGCGCACGCCTGCACGTTGAGCTCGAACGGCCGGAGGCATTTCAACTGGACGGTGACGAGTTCGGGAAGGTCACTGCCGTCGAATGCTACACCGACCCCGGTGCGCTCATCGTGAGGGTTTCTTCGTAGCGCGGCGCGCGTGGTTCCTGGCGTGGAGGAACAGCAGGCCGGCGATCGTGCCGAACCCCACCAGGAGCGCAGGACCTTTCAGGGTGTCGGCAAGAGCTTGCAGGAAACCCACGACGGGTCCGGGATCCGGGCGACCCGGCGGCGGGTAGAAAAACGTGGACTGCCACACTCCCGCAGAGTACGCACCCACCACGAGCACGACTCCGATCGTCCACAGCGCCCCGATCCACGGATTGCGCTTTTTCATTCGGGCGGACTCCACGACATCGCCCGGCGGAACAGAAGGCCGACACCGGTGGCGAGCCCCACCGTGACCATGGGGCCGGAAAGCGCCCACCCTGAGCTTTGGAGAATTCGCGGCCATGTCCAGCCGCCATCAATCGCACTCTGACTGTAATTGAGGCCGTTTGCCCAGAATGCCACCGCTACTCCGCCAACAATGAGCACGGCGGCGAACACCCAAAGCGTGCGCTCGAACGGGTTGGGATCCGGGCCCACCTCCGCCGGTTCAGCCTCTTCGGGCGCGAGGTCCTCCGGCGCCATCGTGCCGTGGGCCGCTTCATCGTGCGCTGCACGGTCGCGTGCACCCGCCACCGGCGCGGGCGGTCTGGGCGCGTGCGTTTCGGCTTTCTGCTCGAAGCCCGGCTGGAATCGCGCGTCGAAGCGCGGGTCGAAGTTCTCAGCCACGATCCGATTCACCAGAAATCAGCCCACGGAGCCAGTCGCGCGCCTCAACGAACACGTCATCACGGTAGCGCTGATCGAACGTCGTGTGCACGTTGTCGGCCCGCGGATACGAGCCGAGGAAGATCACGTTAGGGCTGAACCTCTTCAATCCGAGCAAGGCATCCGCGACGCGCTCATCGAGAATGTGGCCATCGAGGTCGATCACGAACCGATACCTTCCCAGTGTGTCGCCGATCGGACGCGACTGGATGAGGCTCAAGTTGACCCCTCGCGTCGCGAACTGCTCCAGCAGGTCCAGCAGCGCGCCGGGCGCATCCGATGGCAGCTCGACGATGATGCTCGTCTTGTCCGCGCCCGTCGCCGGCGGGGTGGGAACCGTTCGGCTCACGAGCACGAAACGCGTCACGGCGTTCGGGTTGTCGCCGATTCCGGTCGCCAGAACTTCGAGGTCGTGGTGCGCGGTGATGCCGGGGGGCGCGATCGCCGCATCCGCGACGCCCGGCTCATCATCGAACAGGCGCGCCGCAGCAGCAACATTCGAACTCGCCGGAATGTGGCCGTGGCTCGGAAGATTCTGCTCCAACCACAAATGGCACTGGGCGTAGGCGACCGGGTGGGCATTGACAACCCTGACGTCGGAGAGGGCAACCCCGGGTCGCGCGACGAGCACGAAATTCACCGGCACGAGGTATTCGCCGATGATGCGCAGCCCAGGGATGTTCGCCAGGGCATCCTGCGTCGCGCTCACTCCGCCCTCGACCGAGTTCTCGATCGCGATCATCGCGGCGACGCTCCGGCCGGCGACGACATCGTCGAGCGCCTCGCCGACATTGTTCACGGCCCGCCACACCTTTCCGGCGGCCGCGGACACCTGCGCGAGCGCGGCCTCCGTGAACGTGCCAGCGGGCCCAAGAAAGCTGTATGTCTCGTCGGAAATTGTCTCAGGCATGGAAGTGAGTCTATTGATGCGGGAGAGTAGGCAGATGAACGCTCGCGCAGGAACGCCAGCCACGGCGGCGGATCTCATCGATGTGACCGAATTGCTTGACGCCTACCATCACCGAACCCCGGATGTGTCCACCGCTTCCCAGCGGGTGACGTTCGGCACGAGCGGCCACCGCGGATCATCCCTGGACACGGCCTTCAACGACGCCCACATCGCGGCGATCACCCAGGCCATCGTCGAATACCGCGAAGGCCAGGGAATGACGGGGCCCCTGTTCATCGGCTCGGACACGCATGCTCTGAGCGCCCCGGCGCAGACCACGGCGCTCGAAGTTCTCGTCGCCAATCGAGTCGACGTCCTCGTCGATGAGTTTGCGGACTGGGTTCCCACCCCCGCGCTTTCACACGCCATCATTGCCCACAATGCAGCGGCAGCGAATGGAGGACGGCCGCTCGCCGACGGCATCGTCATCACTCCAAGCCACAACCCGCCGCGCGACGGCGGCTTCAAATACAACCCGCCGCATGGTGGCCCGGCGGACGGCGACGCGACCGGATGGATCGCGAACCGCGCCAACGAGCTCCTCGCCGGTGGCAATCGCGACGTGCGCCGCGCCGAGCCGTCAGCGGTCGGGACATACGATTTCCGCGGCCACTACGTCGACGATCTCGCGAACATCATCGACCTGGACGCCATCCGCGGCGCGAACCTGAAGATCGGCGCGGACCCGCTGGGCGGTGCGAGCGTGAACTACTGGTCGGCGATCGCCGAGCGCCACCGCCTGCCGATCACCGTCGTCAACCCGGCGGTGGACCCGCGCTGGGCGTTCATGACGCTCGACTGGGACGGGAAGATCCGCATGGACCCCTCGTCGCCGTCGGCCATGGCCTCGGTGCTCGCCCGCCGAGGCGACTTCGACATCCTCACCGGGAATGACGCCGACGCCGACCGGCACGGAATCGTCACGCCGGATGGCGGGCTCATGAACCCGAACCATTATCTTGCCGTCGCCATCCGGTACCTCTACACGCACCGGCCGGGGTGGCGGACGGATGCCGCGATTGGCAAGACCCTGGTTTCGAGTTCCATGATCGACCGCGTCGCCGCCTCCCTCGGGCGGCGGTTGTGGGAGGTGCCGGTCGGATTCAAATGGTTCGTCCCCGGCCTCGTTGACGGTTCCGTCGCTTTCGGCGGCGAAGAGAGCGCCGGTGCGAGCTTCCTCCGCACGGACGGAACGGCGTGGACGACAGACAAGGACGGCATCCTGCTCGCGCTTCTGTCCAGCGAAATCAGGGCCGTGACCGGGAAATCCCCCTCCCAGCTGTATGCGGAACTCGTCGACGAATTCGGCGACCCCGCCTACGAGAGAACGGATGCGGTCGCCACGAAGGAGCAGAAGGCCGCCCTCGGCCGACTCACCGGAACGGACATCGCCGCGACCGAGCTAGCCGGCGAGGCGATCACCGCGAAGCTCAGCGAAGCCCCCGGGAACGGGGCGGCGATCGGCGGTGTGAAAGTCGTCACGGACAACGCATGGTTCGCCGCCAGACCGAGCGGCACGGAAGACGTCTACAAGATCTATGCGGAGTCATTCCGTGGTCCGGAGCATCTCGCCCGGGTGCAGGCAGAGGCAAAAACCATCGTCGATGCGGCGCTCGGCGGCCGAGCCACGTGAGCCAGCTGCGCGGCTATTTGGCGTAGTCCGGCGCATCCGGCAGACCGAAGAATTCCTCCATCGTCGCAATGCCCGTGTTGTGCATTTCGGTGGAGAGCTCCACCCCGACATAGCGAATATGCCACGGTTCGTATACGTAACCGGTGACGTTCGCCTTCCCTTGCGGATAGCGGATGATGAACCCGAACCGCCACGCGTTGGCGGCGAGCCAGATACCCTGTGGCGTGTCGCCGAAGCATTCCTGAATGTCGCACTTGCTCGGGTAGGCCGCGACGTCGGCGGTCCAGCCAGTCTGGTGCTCGCTGTACCCGGGTCGCGCCGTGTCGGAGTCCGCCCCGGCCTGACCGTACGCGGCGACGGCGCGATTGTAGATGCGGGTTTGCGACGCGAAGGAACGGTAGGAATTCTGTACCTGCATGGTGCCGCCGCCTTCCGACTCCGAAGCGGCGAACAGGGCGGCGATCGCCGTGGCGGCGGCCGGCCGCAGGAGCGGCTCGGTGATGTACCGGACTTGCGCGTCCACCATGTCCGGCGGGACATAGTCGATCGGGTTGAGCGGTCGGAGCTTGTCGTTGACAACCCACAGGCTCGTCGGGTCGTCGAGCGAGTACTTCGTCTTGTCGAAGAAGGACTTCACCTTGTCCACGGGCGCGGGTAACACGCTCGCGGTCGGTGTTGGCGAGCTGCTGGCGATGGGCGTCCGCTCCGGCGCGCACGCGGCCAATCCGACTACGACGGCGATCGCCGTCACGAGTGACGCGATTCGGCGGGTCCGGGCTGCGAGCATGGTGTCGATCCTAGCGCCGGATCCCGACAGGCATGTTCAGGATCGGGTCGCCCGGCGAATACGCTGACCGCCGTGCTTCGACGAATTCCCTTGACATTTCCGACACGGTGCCTTTAACGTTATCGCAATCGTGTGGGAGCGCTCTCACGTCCTGAGATGAGAGCGCTCTCATATGATCCTCACCCAATCCACGCACACAAAGGAGTGACCGTGAAATATTCACGACGCACCAAAGCCATGGCGACAGTTGCTGCCGTCGCGGCATTCGCACTTGCCGCGACGGGATGCTCGCAAGCCCCCGCGGCAAACGTTGACACAGGGCCCATTACCCTCACCATCACAACGTTTGGCACGATGGGACTCGACGGGCTCTACGCCCAATACGAGAAAGACCATCCGAACATCACCATCAAAGCCACCAACATCGACACGGGTGGAAACGCGCTCACTGACTTGAAGACCAAACAGGCCGCAGGAAGCGGGCTGCCCGACATCCAAGCTGTTGAAGAAGGCTGGCTCGGTCAGGTGATGGGCGTCTCCAAGTCCTTCGTCGACCTGCGCGACTTCGGTGCAAACGACATCATGGATCGCTGGGTTCCTTGGAAGATTGGGCAAGCGACCGATAAGGATGGTCGCATTATCGGATACGGAACCGACATTGGCCCTGAGGGTCTCTGCTACAACGAGAAACTGTTTGCCACGGCCGGGCTGCCCAGCGACCGCTACGTGAGCATGGGTGAAGTTTTTCAGAAGCAAGGCCTTGTATCGACGCCCTCTG
>CALMSL010000180.1 GCA_937872445.1 uncultured Microbacteriaceae bacterium
GCGCTGCGGCGGCTCGCCTCCGGGCCCCCGCCGAGCACGACGGGAAGCAAATAGCTGAGCGCCCCGAGGAGCACTTGCGCCGCGAATCCGGCAGCGAATGGTCCGACGAGCCAGCCCACACCGGATGCCGCCGCGCCCCAATCCGACGCCGTAACGACAACCACGCCGAACGCGATCGTGCAGAATACAAACCAGCCGAATGCGGCGGCCATGCTCCAACTCGCGAATGTCCACTGAGTAGATCGTCGTGCCTGCATGACTCCTTCAGCGGCCACGAAACCGACGCCCGCGAGATACACGAGCACCCCGAGCGCGAAAATCACTCGCACGTCCAACAGGCTGCCCGTACCCACAATGACAAGTCCGCGAACCATCATCAGAAGCGCGCGTCGAGCGACCCCGTCGACAGCATCCGAGACGCGCGTGTGCAACACGGTCGGCCACAACAGGATGAGCGTGCCGACCACGGTGAGTCCGACCCAGCCGAGCAGGTTGAACGCGAGGTGCGCCGGGTACAGGCGGTCGTGCCATTCGGCCGGAAGTTGCGCGTGCGCCATCACGATGCCGATGCCCACCCCGACCGCGAGCGCGATTCCCGAAGCGACGTAGTACTTCACGAGCGGAGCGAACCGCGCCGGCAGAGCGCCGTGCGATTGCAGCACGAGCACCACCACGTGCGCGAGAACGACGACACCGACGAGGATGCCGCCCGCGAGCACGAGCGGCCAGAACGCGGTCATCATTCCGACGACGACGGTGGCGACGCCGAGCGTGTGCCCGAGCAGTCGGATGCCGTGTGACACCCGCCCGCCGGGTGCGGCCCGCCGCAGAAGCGTGTCGGCGAAGTGCTGGCTCCAGATGAGGATCGCCGTGCTCACCGCTCCGAGCAGCAGCAGGTGCACCATGAGCCAGTTGCCGTTCGGCACGAACCGGTGCGCGATGACGATGGCGGATGCCGCGACGAGCCAGAACGCCACGAGGCCGTTCATCAGCAGGTACCAGCGTTTGCGGCTCATGATGGTGCTCGTTTCGATTGCGGATGCTGATGTTGCGCGGCGGCGGGCGGCCCCATCACGGCGGAGGTGATGGCGAGCACGACGAACAGCAGCACGGCGTTGACGTTGAGCGCACCGCCCCAGTGCAGGGCGTCAACGTTGCCCCAGGCATCCCCGCCGAGCAGGCGCACGCCGAGCGAAACGTGCAGGAGCGCAACCGGCAGATACAGGAACCAGCGGTACGGCAGCGGTTTGCGCAGCACGGCGGGCAGGATGACGGGCGCGTGCGCCATGATCATCGACATCACGAACCCGAGGAAGACGGCGTGCAGCGCGGCGTCGTATCCGGGGCCGCTCTCAACGCGTCCGGCGACGATCCAGATTCCGGCAGGAACGAGCAGCCACACGTATCCGGCGAGCAGGCACACCGCCATGTATCGCGGCAGCCCCGTCGTGTTCACGAGCCTCGTGGCCACGTCGTAGCGGAACAGCCAGACGACGAGGAGGGCGAGCGCGGCGCCGAGCAGCGGGTATCCGGCCGCGGGCCAGAGTGGCGCGATGGCCGCGGTAACAACAAGGAGAAGCGACGCGGCGAGTCCCAGCCGTTCGGCACGT
The DNA here is from genome assembly GCA_937872445.1 of uncultured Microbacteriaceae bacterium. Lineage (GTDB taxonomy): Bacteria > Actinomycetota > Actinomycetes > Actinomycetales > Microbacteriaceae > Terrimesophilobacter. Next base: position 1,611 of record CALMSL010000180.1, read on the forward strand.
GCGTCCAGCGCGGGCGAGATGCGCGCGAGCTCGAGCCGTTCGCCGGCGATCGTGAGGATGAGGAACACCGCCATCCCGGGCACCAGGGCGGAGATCTGCGCGTTCGACAGCCACAGGATGGCGGCGGCGAGTCCGGAAACAGCGCCAAGGATCTGGATGTCGATGGCGGCGGCGGGCGAGCGGCGCCGGATGACGACGTACACGCCGAGCAGGGCGAGGAACCCGAGCCCGATCATCGACTTGCCGACAGCATCCGGCAGCGGCGAGAGCAGGATGAGGCTGCCGAGCCCGAGCAGGAGGGGCGAGGTGTAGCCCCAGGCGCGGCGCGCGGCGACGGCGCGTTCGAGCACGATGAATGTTCCGACGAAACCGAACACCATGAGCGGAGCGTGCAGTTCGGCCACCCGCGCGAAGGAGAGCGGTGCCCACACACCGAGAAGCAGGAGCGCCGCATCCAGCCCCAAAAGTAACGCGAGACCTCCGGGGATGAGGAAGACCAGACGCAGCGCAGTACGGTCGAGAACCGGTCGATCGGATGCCCCGGCTCCGAACCCCTGGCCGGTGGGCCGCAGGGCGGAAGTCACACGTCAATCGTAGTCGGGATGGCCGGACCCATGGTCGGGCCAAGAAGGGTGGCCCCCGCGTTCGCCGCCCATCCCGTAAGATTCTTGGAGGCCGTCGCAGCACCACCGCGGCACTGCCTGGAGAATTCGCCTAGTGGCCTATGGCGCACGCTTGGAAAGCGTGTTGGGTGCAAGCCCTCGGGGGTTCGAATCCCCCATTCTCCGCCATGTGATGTCTCGCGACATAGGTCTCATATGTCGCGAGACATTGGTCTCTTGTTGGGCCATCTGCCGGCGGGTTTGA
>CALMSL010000181.1 GCA_937872445.1 uncultured Microbacteriaceae bacterium
GGCGATGACCCCGAGCACCACGGTTTCGCGGGAGAGCCGTGGTTTCACGGCAGGAGTCGTCACCCTCTCAGGTTAGACGGTGCGACGCCCTGGCCTCAGCAGTCGTAGTTGAAATAGATGGGTGATGCGAAGCTTGTTAGCACCCCGCCCTGAATGACCGCATTGGCGCCGTAGTAGTTGTCGGGATTCCCCGTTTCGGTCCCCGAGATCACGTGATAGCGAAGGTTCACCCACGCGCCGTAGTCGACGTTCGGCGCGCTGGCATTGGCGGCAAGGACGGCGGGTCCCGGATTGCCGACCCAGTGACCACTGGGGATGGTGACTTTGAGTCCGCCGCCCACGTCGGGACCGGTAACGGATGCCATGAATGCTGCACCCGGTGCGCGCGCCCAGTCTGGGCCCCAAATGAAGCTCAGGCCGCTCCAGGTCGAAGCCTGGCGCTCGTGATAGCACCCGCTTGACGGCATGATCGACAGCGCTCCCATATAGCCGATCGTGGAGTTCAGTTGCGAAACTGCGGTCGATGGATCCGTTGTGAACGGGATATCGATCATGACCCCGCCCTCGGAGGCGATGACGCTCACACTGTCACCGTCGACGATCACGGCCGCCGGATGCGCGACAGGGCTCGGGCTCGGGGTTTCCGACGGCGTGCTGCTGGGCGAGGCGGTTGCCGGTGCCGTGGCTGGCGGTGATGCGGAGCCGCCGCCGGCCGGATCGCACGCGGTGAGCGCGAGCAAAAGTGCTGCCATCCCGAAAATCGCGGTCACTTCTTTGTGCCGCATCATGCGACCAAGGTACCGGTCGCGAACCCACTCGGCAACCACTCTCAGCGAATCAAGCTAGTACCACACGTGGTGCAGGACCTTCTTGATGATAGCCGTGATCACTTCCTTTACGGTGTGACCGCCCAGCGCAATATAGGTCACACACTTGGCCTGGCTGGTGAATACCGGGTTCGTGCTGGTCGCCCGCCACCCTGCCGGCACTGTTGCACCTTCGTGAGAGTGACCTCATTGGACTTCGCCAACGCAAACGGCGAGAAGGAATCCGTCATCCCGCACGCCACGCCATCGGCCGAGCTGGGTCCGGGCGCCAATGTCACCCATGCACCATTGACATAGTGCCTGAGGTCGAACGGTCCAACTGTGCCCCCGACGGAATCATACGAAACACACACCTCAACTTCACCGGTGAAAGTGGCTGTGGTGTGGAGGTAGTAATACGTCGGCGGGTCCGTCGCGAGAGTGAACCCGTCCATCGTCGGCCCGCTCTCGGACACAGTCGCGGTCGTGACCCCACTAGACAGACTAGAAGTACCGCCGAAGTCCAGACTGACACTCGTACCCGCGCCCGGACCCCCGGGATCAAACGCCTTTGTCACCACAGGTTCCGTAGCGGTCGGCCCGACCACGGCGCTGCCGGTCACGACCGTGCCGGTCGGTGGAACAACAACGTTGATTGACGAATTTGATCCAGCAGGCCAATATCGGTTGACGGCGTTGCCTACCAACAATTGGTAGTTGGTACCCCAAGTGGGATCGGCCGCCAAGTTTGGCGGTACGGCGAGAGAGGCAGTCAAGGTCCCATCGGGGGCGACAAATCCCTCACCAACGTAAACTGCATCGTCCGCGAGCCGGGCGCCAGTGATCATGAACGAAAGTAGTCGATGCCCGGAGATAGCCAAAGACCCAGCTGCTCCCCGGGAGTCAGTCCTGAAGCGCGCGCGACGGTGTCTGCGCCCTGATACACATGAAGGTCATCGAACGTGGCAAGCTGCCCGATTTGTGCATCGGTAATACTGAACCGTACCCAGGTTCCTTCGTTCGTAAACGCACCGACGAGTTCTGGCTCAGCAAGTGTGATGCCGTCGATGGCTATGCGATAAAAGCCGTAGGTTTCACCTGGCCAGTCCGGAAGGAACCCGTCCAATTCAGAAATCCCAGAAGACTGCGCGTTGACTTCGACAGAGAAAAACTCCTCGATTCCGGCATTGCCCGCGCCGAATGCTCCGGGTAGCCAGGCTCGTTGCTCCACCCCTTTTGTCTCCATGTCAGCGGCCAGACCATAGGTCTCTGGAGAGTCAGTCAAGTTTTCAATACTCACGCGAAGGCGTGAGGAGCTGGAGGTACCAAAGCTGAATTCATCGTCGCCACTCGTGGTCAGAAGTCGGTCAACCTGAATCGTGGTCTGACCATCGGTAATGGTGGTAACCGGCACGGTCTCAACGGCACTCGCCGCTGTCGACGTGACCGCCACCGAACCAATCAGTGCGGCGACAACGCCGACGGCGATCATCGCGCGACGACGAGTAAAAAGTGGACGAGGGTTGGCATTACTGGACATTGCGCGAACTCCATCCGATCGGGAATCGTGGATCTTTGCGCTCGTAGCCCCCAGTCGAGTGAGCAAAATTTAGCAGAAAACTCTCAGGTTGGATAGAGCGAAGTCCCGAGTATTTTGCACTGTACATTCGTGGGCTTTTCAGGCGTTGTGCCTCCCAAAAAAAATGGTGTCAACTCTCGACAACCGATTATCCGTCGTGGCAATGTAAACCAACGATTTTCCGAGGATGCTCCATGATGAACGCCACCCGTCTTGCATCGCCGATCGTGCTCGTGGCCTTCCTGGCCGCGGCTTCGCTCGGGGGATGTGCCCCAGTATCCGAACCCGATCGTGACGCCTCGGGCGATGGTTCGCCGAAGGACGGCGACCCGTGTGTGGTCGGATCCTGGAATTTGGATGTCGCCGACTACGCGGCACAATCGGAGGCATACGTGCTCGGCCTCGGCATCCCCGTCGAAGGTTTCGCCATGGAGGGTGCCGGCACCATTCGATTCACCGCAGATGGTCTGGTGGCGACCGATATCGACGTGACCACAACCGGCACCATCGTCGCGGGCGACACCCGCGTTCCCCTCAACTCGCGCTCGGGATACTCCGCAAGTGGAGACTGGAGCAGCGGCGACGCCGACTCATCGATCAACCTCGCGAACTGGTCGAACGTACCCGATCCCGGCATCCCGATCGATCCGGCAGCCCCATCGATCCCAGCAATCGACTACACGGACGTCCCCGCGATCTCCGCGCGGTGCACCGAAAACACCCTCGTCCTGCAGGGTCCGGATGCGCCCCTGTCCGCGCGGTGGACCCGCTGATCGTCCTGCGAATCGCGGTCAGCCGAGCGCAACGAGCAGGCTCAGCGCGGCGAGCACGACTGTGACCGGAGTCATCGTAAAGCGCTCCGGTCTGCTGCGCGAAATCGCGTTCATCAGGATGCCGAGCACGAAGTACGCAAACACCACCCAGGCCGCCACCTGGACAAACCCGGCAGTGCCAAACAGGTGGAGGAGCGAGGCGCGTTCCAGAAGCACGACCGCGATGAACGCGTAGATGACGATGGAGACGACGCTGCCGATTCGCAGCCGGGTGGGAAGCACCCGCGACTGGCCGCCCCAGGCGAACCGGCCGAGCGGTGCCCCCGCGGCAAGCGCGAGCTGAAACACGGCCAGAAGTCCAAGAACCACGCACGCAGCAACGGCAAACATGCAAGAACTGTATCGAATGACCGAGAATCTTTGGCACCGGTAGGGCGGACGGGACTTGAACCCGTGACCGACGGATTATGAGTCCGCTGCTCTAACCAGCTGAGCTACCGCCCCGCGCCGCAGGCGAGCCTCAGGAAGCAGACTCATCCAGCGACACCTCGGTGACCGGGTCGGTCACCGTTTCACCACGATACAGTCTCTCGAACGTCGTGAGCGTGCTCTCGATGTCGTGTGGCGCAATCAGCTTCAGGCTGTTGCGCTTCATCCGGGCGAGCTCGTCCTCGGATGCCGTGAGCACCGTGGTGAGCTTCGCGACAAGGTCATCCACGTCCCCCGGCTCGAACAGGTAGCCGTTCACGCCCGGATGCACGAGGTGTGGAAGCGCCATGGCGTTCGCCGCCACGACGGGCAAGCCTGACGACATCGCCTCCAGTGTCGCAATGCTCTGCAGCTCCGCAGTCGACGGGATCGCGAACACCGTGGCGTGGGTGTACGCGGCCTTCAACTCATCATCCGAAACGAAACCGGTGAACGTGGTGCGGTCGGCGATGCCCACCTCAACCGCGAGCCTCTTCAGCTGGTGCATGAGATCCCCGCCGCCGACGATCTCCAGCTTCGCATCCAGCGCCGGGTCGAGTTTCGCAACCGCCTTGATCAGCACGTCGATGTGCTTCTCCCCGGTCACCCGCCCCACGAACAGGATGCGATTTTGTGTCTTCATCTCAAAGCTCGGCGTGTACTCGCTCGAATCGATGCCGCAGGAGATCGCGTGCACGCCGGTAAGGTCAGTGGCCTCCTCCAGGAACTCCGCACCCTTCCTGGTGGGCACCGTGATGGACTCCACCAGGTGGTACGTCTTGGCCGCGTCCTTCCAGGCAATTCGCACGGCGGCTTTCCTCAGGAATTTCGGCAATAGCGTGTGCTGGAGCAGGTTCTCCGGCATGAAGTGGTTCGTCGCAACCACCCGGATGCCGCGAAGCTTCGCCTGCCGCGCCAGCCCCCGCCCGACCACGATGTGGGACTGAATGTGAACGACATCCGGTTTCACCTCGTCGAGGATTCGTGCCGCATGCGCCTGGCTGCGCCACGGGAGCACGAACCGGAGCCAGTCGTGCGGAAACCACCGCCACGAGTACACCCGATACACGGTGAATTTCTCGCCGTCGTGCTCCTCCACGAACACACCGTGATGACGATCGGCCGCCGGGGCCTCAATGAACACTTCGTGTCCGCGCCCCACCAGTCCCGCCGCGAGGCGCGCCGTGAAGTTCGCCGCACCGTTGACGTCTGGCGGAAACGTGTCGGCGCCGATTAGCACGCGCAGGGGCGCGGAAAAGCTGCGTGATGAATTCGTCGGGGCTTCAGGCAAAGTGTGGGTGATCCCTCGTGCTGTAGGCGTAAAGTCCAGCCTAGTGCTG
>CALMSL010000182.1 GCA_937872445.1 uncultured Microbacteriaceae bacterium
GACCTGCTCGACGCGGTGGACCGCAGCCTGCGGCAGGCCAGACAGCGCAAACAGGAAGCGTTCGGCGGGGTGCAGGTCGTCCTGTTCGGCGACCCGTACCAGCTTGCGCCGGTGCCGGGAGACGCGGACGAGCGCGCCTATTTCGAAGACCAGTACCGATCGATGTGGTTCTTCGACGCCAAAGTCTGGGACGAAACCGACCTGCGGATCTTCGAACTCACCATGATCCATCGGCAGCACGAAGAAGAATTCAAGACCATGCTCACCGCTGTCCGCCACGGCACCGTGACCGCGGAGATCGCCGCCCGCCTCAATGAGGTTGGGGCGCGGCCGGCACCCACCGAAGACGCCATCACCCTCGCCACCCGCAACGACACGGTGAACCGGATCAACGCCACCGAGCTCGCGAAACTGCCCGGCCGCGCCCTCACCGCACGAGCGGAAATCACCGGCGACTTCGGCGGGCGCGCGTACCCGGCCGATGAAACGCTCGAACTGAAAGTCGGCGCTCGCGTGATGTTTCTGCGCAACGACGGCGACCAGCGGTGGGTGAACGGCACCGTCGGCACCGTGCGAAAAATCACCTCCACCGTGTTCGTCGACGTCGACGGCGAAACGCACGAAGTGGAACCCATCGTGTGGGAGAAGTACAAGTACTCCTACTCGGCGGCAACGAAGCAACTGACCCGCGACATCGTCGCCGAGTTCACCCAGTTCCCCCTTCGCCTCGCCTGGGCAGTGACCATCCACAAATCGCAGGGCAAAACATACGATCGGGCAATCGTGGATCTCGGTCAGCGCTCCTTCGCGCCGGGCCAGACCTATGTGGCACTCAGCCGCATCACCGAACTGGACGGGCTCTACCTCACGCGACCGCTGCGGCCCTCCGACGTCATCGTCGACGAAAACGTGCAGCGCTTCATGACGCACGTCACGCCGATCCCCGGTATCGAGGCGTCCTAATGCGTGACCAGACCGTCGGCCGAGACGGCCGTCGGCGCTGGCGTCGCGGCGGAGGGCCGAAAGGCCCTCCGCTCTAAGCTCCAGCGCGCCAAGATGTCCGCCGAACCCGGGGCCGTCAGCATATTTTTTTCGCCAACCCGCCACCAGGTCCTGAGAACTAGCGGGGGACAGACCAGCGAAAAACGCTGACTGCCCCGGGTTCGGCGGGCATTCTTCGGCAGGGCGGTCAGCGTTTTTCGCTGGGCTGTCCCCAACAACCGAGAAAGTTACGCAGCAGCGAGCTTGGCGGCGCTCAGGTCGTGGAAGACCTCGGTGTTCAGGCGGTACGCGGCGACGACCTCGTCGATGACGCGCTCGCGCTCCGCCGCATCCCACGGCGCGGCGTCGAGCTGTTCGCGGTACGTGTTCTTGAAGTCTTTCGGATCCGCGATCTGGTCGAACAGGTAGAAGCCGACCCCGTTGGTGTCGAAGCCGAAACGTTTCTGCATGACCTTGTAGATGTGCTGGCCGCCGGAGAGGTCGCCGAGATAGCGGGTGTAGTGGTGGGCGATGAATCCGCCGGCCCAGCCGGAAACTTCCCGGATCCGGTCGACGTACGTGCTGGTCGACGGCAGTGGGGAGACCTCAGCCTTCCAATCTGGCCCGAGGAGGAACTCGAGGTCGGCGACGAGCGCGGGCAGTCGGGTGAGCTGAGGCGTGACGAACCGGGCGACCACCCCATCGTCGGCCATCGCCTCGGCGACGGATTCGAGAGCTTCGTACATGAAATAGTGCTGCGCGACGAGGGCGATGTAATCGTCGCGGGTACCCTTCCCGCTCATGAGGTCGTGCATGAATGTTGCGCCCTCGGTGTGCTCGTGGCTTGTCGAGGTGCGCTCGCGCAGGGCGACGGAAAACGGGACAACGGACACGGTGAACTCACTTCGATTGCAGGTTAGGTCAGCCTAAGCTTACCTGAACCAGCCGAGCAGTGGAATGGCGCCTCAGTCGTGCGCGCGCGGTGTCAGGCCGAGCCGTGCGCAGGCTGCGTCGTAGAGAACGACGACTTCACGGCGGATCTCGGCCCTCTCGCTGATCGTCGTCGACCAGGGCACGCTCAGGTCGTGCCGGTCTTCCCCGACCGAGTAGGACCAGAAGCCACCGTGCTCGTCGAGGCCGACCATGGTTGCCGAGTCTGCGGATCGGTCGCCGAACGCCTGGGCAATGAGCAGGTTGTCGTCGGGGTGGTCGCCATTCATGTGTGCGAGCACGGCGGAGACAATGGTCGAATCGAAGGCGGACATGACATCTACGGTACCCGCAGACGGTAGTGCGAGAATGTGGGCTATGCCCATCACACCGGATACGAAGGACTGGACCTGGGTGCTGGAGAGCCGATGCCCGGAATGCGGATTTGACGCCTCGACGGTGTCGGAGTTCGAGATACCGGCGCTGCTGCGAGCCAACGCGGCCCAGTGGCCGGCGATTCTGGAGCGCACCGGGGTCCGGGACCGCCCGAATGACCACACGTGGTCTGCCCTGGAGTACGCGGCCCACGTGCGTGATGTGTTCCGCATATTCGCGCACCGGCTCGACCTCATGCTCACGAGGGAGAACCCCAGGTTTCCGAACTGGGATCAGGATGAAACGGCGGTGGCGGAGAAATACAACGAACAGGATCCTGTGGTGGTGGCCGCGGAACTCGTCGCCGCAGGGTCAGCGCTCGCTTCCTCGTTCGAGGCGATTGCGGAGGATGCGTGGCATCGGCAGGGCCGGCGGGGGGACGGGGCCGTGTTCACGGTGGCGACGATGGCGCGCTACCTCGCCCACGATCCGACGCATCACCTGTGGGATGTCACAAAGTAGAGGCGCTGGCGCCGACCGGGATTAGATCCAGCGTGGGGCGGCAGGAGTCGCTTCCCCACTCGCTGTCGTGATGCCAAGGTATCCGCGGCCTGTCGCCCAACGGGTGAGGTCGACCGCGGTTCCGCGAAGCACAACCGCGGACGGGTCGTCGACGTTGGAGATCGCCTTCGGCGCACCCCTGTCGGTAGGTGCGAGAACGAAGTTGGGAATGTCTTCCGCTTCTCTTCTGCCACGCCACGAGGAGAGCACGTTGGAGAGCAACCGGTCAACCATCGCGGGTGGAAAGTCATCAAAAGTCGCGCCGCTGTCCAGATCGACGGCGTGCAACCACACTTCGCGGGTGCGCAGCCAGATCGTGGTTGTCGCCGGAAACTCGGGCCCCTGGGCCATACGCACCGGAGTGCGCCAGGCGTCGTCGGAGAGTCCGCGCCATCCCTCATCCAGCTCGTTCGCCGTCGTTACGACGAGCGCGCGCAGCTCACTCGTCGACAGGTGCGCTCCCCGTTGAATTTCATCGTCGCGGTCCTGCCGGGAGGCATACATGGGGGTTTCGACTCCTGTCGCGGCCCACTGCACGAGTCGCAATAGTCCCTGTGCGTTGTAGCACACGTGCGCAATGACGTGGCGGCGTGTCCAGTCTGGAAGAAGCGATGCACCATCCATTCCCGCGTCAGGGAGTGCTGCAAGAGTTCGATCGAAATAGGCGGTCCCTTCGCCTACGAGCGCAAGGGCAGCCCTGATCTCGGGGTCGTGGGTGAGGTAGTCGTTGCGTGTCATGGTCTTCCCATTGTCACCCAATCATCGTGAGCGTGGCGAGGTCCGGATGTCGGTAGCCACTGCCTAGAATCGCCAGACAGGGCCGGCAACAGGTACGTCGCAGAGAGTGCCGAGGAGGAACAGGTGGACGTCACTGCACTGGACCAGCGGTTCTGGCAGGTCAAAGTCGAGGGGCAGGTCGCCGGCTACGTCGACGAAATCGAGGTCGCTGGTGAGACCCGGTATCGGGCGAGGCGGCTCAAATATCCTGATGGTCGCTGGGTTGTCCTTGGCGAATGGTGGGAACTGGACCCCGCGCTCGCGGCGTGTGCTGAGGATCTCCCCAGCACTGTGTCCACAAGAACAGCGCGCGTGCGAAAGCTCGTCGTGCCGCCCCAGAATCGGTGGTTCTAGCCGACCGTTTTGGCAGGAGCCGACCGCGTTGAGCCGACCGGTAGAAGGAAGATCAGGATTGCCGCGATCGCAGCACTCGTGGTGAGAATTAGCCCTCCGAACAGGATGATTCCGGACGGTGCCACCACCGACTGGCCCATGAGCGCCTGGACGGTAAGCAAGGCAACAGCCGCCGCAAACGTCACGACAGCCACAAGCATGAGCCGCAGACGCCGACGGGCATCACGCAGGGCAGGGATCTTTCGGGCGAGAACTTCGAGAAGAAATACGAACAGCGGCAACGCCTGAAGCGCGTGCATACCGACGAAGTGGGGGACGCGAAGGTCGCCAGCCACTGTGCTCCAGCCCACGAGAGGCAGGCCGGGCCCGCCATCCGCGAGACCCACGGTGTGTGCTCCGATGATCCCCTGATAGTTGCTGATTTGGTCGCCCTGCGGGCCGGTCATGAGGAACGCCACGGCCATCCCGCCCAGAGCAATGATGGTTCCGGCCCGGATGCCCAAACTGCGGGCCGGGTCCCCAAGTGGTGCGCGAAAGAGCAACGCAGCGACGAGCAGGCTCATGACCCACACCACGGTGATGGACACGGCCATCACGCTCCACATCGCTGCGTGGAACGGTGTGCTCACAGTGAAGTGGCTCGTGTCTCCGAACAGCGCGAAGCCGTCGATGATGACCAGTTCGATGGCCAATCCGAACACCGTAATTGTGCCTGCGACGTTGGCGACGCGTGCGATGCGGGAGCCGGTGGGAAGTCGTCCAATCAACCAGGCCAGAGTGAGCGAGTAGATGCCGATGGAGAGGGCGAACTTCAGCGGCTTCATCCACACCGGCGCATTCGTGACTTCCCGGGGGTCCAGAAAAAGGCCAGCGATGTTCAGGATGACAAGTCCGCCCATCACGGCGGCGAGGATGACAAGTGGCCGGTGCCAGCGCGCCGGGAGGAGGTCGACCAGGGCTGGCCCGACCGGCGTTGGGCTGAGCATTGGTTCAGACCCTGGTGCAGTCCGCGAGGGTGGGGAAACGGTGCGCGCGTTCATTTGTCGAGTCCTTCCGACCTCTCAGAGCCAGTGTTCGTGGGGTTGTGATGCACGGACGAGCCGGGAAGACCGAGCTGGCGGGACCTGTGCTCCTGAGCTATCCGCCGAAGCCCGGCGAAGAGAGTGTCGCCGAGTGCCGTTCCGACGACGACAGTCTCGACCATGCGGGTGCGGTTTCCTGGCCCTGCGGCCATAACCGCAGCAAGATCTGCGGTTGCTGCAGCATCGGCCGCGTCGGCATAGGCGCTCACCATCGTCGAGAGGTCGGGCCTGCCGATGGCTTCGTACGCGTCGATGACGCGGGCAACAATGGCCTCACCCGGGTTTTGATCGTGAGTCTGCCATCCGCGTTCTGCCTTGAGCTCTGCGACCCGGGCGAGCGAGGTAGCGCTCGGCTCTGTCGAGGAGGCGAGGGATGAGGTCACAGCGTGTTGGGCGATGCCAAACGCGTACACAATCGGCATGGATTCGTCGTCTATTACCGCGAGAACTGATCGCGCAGCAGACACCGAGAGCCCGCCAACATCGATGAGTGCCCGAATCAGTCGGAGCCTGGCTGCATGGGTTTCGTCGTACTCGGTTTGGGTTGCACTCGTAGCGGCGCCGCCAAAGAGTAGCCCTTCACGCAGGTAGTACTTGATTGACGCGGTCGTAACACCGCTGCGTTTGCTCAGCTCCGAAATCTTCATATGGATAGTATGACTATCGATAGTGAAGCTGTCAAGATTGGGGTTGGTAGTCACCGCGTCGGAATGCCCGACGGTAATCTGAAGTGACCCACTCAAGCGAAAATGGAGCCCGGATGCCGCAGAAGAAGCCGCTGCCATGGGATCCCATCGTCGAGGCGCATCGCCAGTGGAAGCAGCACGGCTGGGATGTCGAAGCGGACGGGATGGCGGCGGTCACCTCCATCATGCGCGCTCAGCAGATCATGCTCGCGCGAGTGGAGGCGTTGCTTCGCCCGTTCAAGCTCACGTTCGCACGCTTCGAGCTGCTGCGACTCCTGAGCTTTACACGGGATGGGGCGATGCCGATGGCGAGTGCGAGCGCCCGCTTGCAGGTGCACCCGACGAGCGTGACGAACACAACCGACCGGCTCGAGGGGGCTGGTCTCATCCGGCGCTCAGCACATCCGACGGACGGGCGCGCGACGCTCATTTGGATCACACCAGCAGGCCGGGAGGTCGTCGACGCTGCGAC
>CALMSL010000183.1 GCA_937872445.1 uncultured Microbacteriaceae bacterium
GTTGCCGGGCAGATTGCGGCGGACGGCCTCGGGCAGTTCCTGCTTCGCCCGCGGGTCGTGTTTGAGCACGTTCTCCGAGATCCGACGGATCGTGCCCATCGCCCCAGCCTACGGCGTGGACGTTTTCGCCCTCACCGAGCCCGAGGGTGTCAAAAACTTTCCCTGTCCCGCGCGCGTCGCAGGGGCCGGTGTTTGCGACATGAACAGCGCGGTCCCCGACACAAATCGGGAATCATCGGTTGACGGCAACGACGAGGATCGCGAGCGGCGGAAATTCCTGCCTTGGTGGTTGTGGGTCCTCCTGGCCGCGATTCTGGCCGCAATCCTCATCATCGTTGCGATTCTGCAGCCGTGGACTACGCCCTCCGCCACCACGACCCCCACGCCGACCGCGTCGTCGAGCCCCAGTGCGACGCCGTCGCCGACGCCGAGTGCCACCCCGACGCCCACGGCCACGCCGAAGGACATGGGCCAGGGCACGTTCGATGGCAGCATGATCGGGTACCTCTCGGACACCCTCAATTCGCAGAATACGGCGGTTCTGGCACAGAGCCCCACGTTCAGCAATCCTGTTTTCGTCCTCGCCGCGAACAGCGGGCTGAACCAGAACATGACCCCCGAGGATGCGGTCAATGCGATGTCCTTTATGTTCACGCCACTGGACCCGAACCCGTGGGACCTCGCCCTGCCCGAGAGCGCGCTCGACAGCTTCCGCAGCGGCCCGTACGGCGACTACTTCCCGGTCGGCGCCATCGTCGCGAAATCCCACGACGGGCACGTGTTCTCCTTCATCGGGCATGACAAAACCATCACCACGATGTTCATGGCCGCGTCGGAGGACCTGCTGAAGTAGAAGCGTTGCGCCCGGCCTCGCCGCACACTACGCCGCTGGCGGCCAGACTTTCGCGACGAGCGTCAGCACGTCGTAGGTTGCCACGATCTCGTCGTCCTGGTTGTGGATGATCGCGTCCCAGCACACCTCGCCGTACTCGTCCGTCTCGCGCGGCGTGATTTTCTTCGCCGTGAGCGTCACACGGATGCTGTCGCCGGGCGAAACGGGCGTGATGAACCGCAGATTCTCCAGCCCGTAGTTCGCGAGCACGGGACCCGGCTCCGGGTCCACGAACAGTCCGGCCGCCCACGACACGAGCAAGTAGCCGTGCGCGACGATGCCCGGGAAGAACGGATTCGCGGCCGCCGCCTCCTCGTTCGTGTGCGCGTAAAACTTGTCGCCCGTCGTGTTCGCGAACGCGGTGATGTCGTCGAGCGTGACCTCGCGCAGCGGCGAGGCAATCGCGTCCCCGATGCGCAGTTCGGCGATCGACTTGCGAAACGGATGCGGGCCATCGAGATTGCGGGGTGCCCCGGTGAACCACTGGCCGGTCACCGATGTGAGCATGGCCGGGGATCCCTGCACTGCGGTGCGCTGCATGTGGTGGAACACAGAGCGGATACCGCCCAGTTCCTCCCCACCGCCGGCGCGGCCAGGACCGCCGTGGATCAGGTGAGGCACGGGCGAGCCGTGGCCGGTGCTCGATCGGGCGTCGTCGCGGTCCAGGATGAGCGTTCGGCCGTGGTGGGCGGCGATGCCCTCGATCACAGTGCGGGCAACATCCGGGTCGTGCGTCGCGACCGTGGCGACGAGCGAACCGCCGCCGAGGGCAGCAAGTTCGACAGCCTCGTCGACCGTGTCGTAGCCGATCACGGAGGACACCGGGCCGAACGCCTCGACCGTGTGCGCGGCGGCGGCAAGCGCGTCCGCGAAGTGCAGCAGCACGGGCTGCATGAACGCACCCTCTGGGGCCCTGCCCGTCGACCCGTCCGCGCGGCGAATCTCCGGCTCATCGAGCGAGCCGAGAACAATCTCCCCGCCGGCGGCGACGAGTTCGCGCACCCGCGCCTTCACCTCATCCTTCTGCTCGCGGCTCACGAGCGCGCCCATCGTGACGCCGTCCGCGCGGGGGTCGCCCACGACGACACGCTCCTGGATGCGCGCAGCGGTCGCCGCGATCACGTCCTCCACGAGAGTCCCCGGCACGATTGCGCGCCGGATGCTCGTGCACTTCTGCCCCGCCTTCACCGTCATCTCGGTCACAAGCGACTTGATGTACGCGTCGAACTCCGGAGTGCCGACGACGGCATCCGGGCCGAGAATCGCGGCGTTCAGAGAGTCCGTCTCCCCCGTGAACCGCACGCCGCCGTGCACGACGTTCGGGTGCGAGCGCAGCGCATTCGCGGTGGACGCCGACCCGGTGAACCCCACAAGGTCGCGGTAGTCGAGGTGGTCGATGAGGTCGCGAGCAGAGCCCGAAATCAATTGCAGCGAGCCGTCGGGCAGGATGCCGGATTCGACCATCATCCGCACAGCCGCCTCTGCGACGTACACCGTCGGTGTCGCGGGTTTTACAATCGTCGGCACGCCCGCGATGAACGCCGGGGCGAACTTTTCGAGCATGCCCCACACCGGGAAGTTGAACGCGTTGATCTGCACCGCGACGCCGGGCAGTCTGGTGTAAATGTGCTGGCCGAGGAACGAACCGTCCTTCGAGAGCACCTCCGGCGCGCCGTCGACGACGACGTTCGAGTTCGGCAGCTCGCGGCGGCCCTTCGAGCTGAACGTGAACAGCACGCCGATTCCGCCATCGATGTCCACCATCGAATCACCGCGCGTCGCCCCGGTCTGCGCGGAGACCGCATACAGTTCGTCGCGCTTGTCGTTCAGGAACTGCGCGAGTTCCTTCAGCTTGAGCGCGCGTTCGTGGATCGTCAGGGCGCCAAGTCCCGCCTGCCCGACCGAGCGCGCGTAGAGAATCGCGGCGGGGATGTCGATGCCGGCGACGTTCGCCGAGGCGACGGCCTCGCCTGTGCTCGCATCCAGAATTGCGGTCCCGGTGCCGCTGGACGGCGTCCACCACTCGTCCATCAGGTAGCTCGGAATCACGGTCGTCATGCGCGCTCCTGCGGCCATTCGTAGAATCCCTTTCCGGACTTCCGTCCGAGTTCGCCGCGCTCCACCATGTCGCGCAGCAGCTTCGGCGGCGCGAACCGGTCGCCGAGCATCACGTGCAGGTACTCGGAAATGCCCAGTCGCACGTCCAGCCCGATGACATCCGTGAGCCTCAGCGGCCCCATCGGATGCCCATATCCGAGCGCCATCGCGGCGTCGATGTCGTCGGCGCTCGCGACGCCGTCCTCCAGCATCCGGATCGCCTCAAGTCCGAGCGCGACACCAAGCCGGGAACTCGCGAACCCCGGAACGTCGTGCACCGTGATCGGGGTTTTGCCTATCGAGGAGACCCAACCCTGAGCGGCCGCGATGAGCTCCTCCGAGGTTTGTTCGCCCGCGACGAGCTCCACGAGTTTGGATGGCGGCACGGGGTTGAAGAAGTGCATGCCGCAGAACCTCTCGGGGCGCTGCAGGCTCTGCGCGAGCGTCGTGATGGAGATCGCGGACGTGTTGCTCGCGAGCCACGCGAGGGGCGATACGGCCGCCTCGACGCGGCTGAGGGCATCCACTTTCAGTTCGAGCGACTCCGGCACGGCCTCGATCACGAGTTCCGCTTCGGCGAACGCGGACAGGTCCAGACCGAATCCTACCCGCGCGGTAAGCTCCTCCGCGGCCTCGGTGGTGGTCTTGCGTTCGACGCTCGTCATGATCGCGGCCAGGACGCGCCCGCGCGCCAGCTGCACGCTTTCCGAGTCCCTCTCGATGACCGCGACGTTCGAGCCGGCGAACGCAAACGCGTGCGCGATCCCTGCGCCCATCCGGCCGCCGCCGAGCACCCCCACCAATGTTGGAACCGTGTTCACTTCGTGCCCTTCGTCGTGCTTCGGTTGAGGAACGCGGTCATGCGGGCGCGTTTCGTTTCGGATTCGAACAGCACTGCCTGTTCCTCCAGGTCGGCGTGCGGATGCGCTGCACGAGGAAGGGCGAGCAGCCGTTTCGTGGCCATGAGCGCTGCCGGATCGTTCGCGAGGATCCGGTCGGCAAGGGCGTCCGCGGCGTCCAGCAGAGCCTCCGGCTCGACGACCTCGGAAACGAGTCGCAGGTCGAGCGCCTCCGAAGCGGTCAGCACCCGCCCGGCGAGCAAAATCTCCTTCGCCACAGGCTCGCCAACCAGTTCAAGCAGCCGCCAGGTCGCCCCAGCACCGGCGATGATGCCGAGTCCGACCTCGGGGTTGCCGATTTTCGCGCGCGTCGTGGCGATCCGGAAGTCGCACGCGTACGCGATCTCCGCCCCGCCGCCGAGCGCATAGCCGTCGATCGCCGCGATGACGGGCATGGGAAGGGCCGCCACGCGCTGGAACAGCGTCGTGTTGATGCCCGCGAGGGCCTCCTTGCGGCCGCGGTCGATCATCTGCCGGATGTCTGCGCCGGACGCGAACGTGCCGCCGGCGCCGGAGATCACGAGCAGTTTCGGATCCGCTTCGAGCCCCGCGCACACCTCGTGCAACTCGTCGATCATTGCCTGATCGATCGAATTGCGGGACTCGGGTCGATTCAGGATGACGTGCACACGATCGGCGCGTTCGTTCACGCTCAGAGTTGTCTGCGCCATGCTCCGCCTTTGCTGCCGGGACGTGTTCATCCTATCGAGCCGGCACCGGCTTCCCGCAGTCAGCGGATGTGCGCGAGGAGAGCGTCGTCGAAAGCGTCCGGGTGCTCCAGTTGCGGGGAGTGCCCGCAGTTCTCCAGCGCGACCTCGCGGAACTCGCCGCCGGCCGCAGCATATGACTCCAGCACCGCGCGCGTCTGCGACACCATGGGCTGCGCCGGCGCGAGCTCTTCGCCCGGCCACCCGGGGATCACGCCGATCTGTCCCAGATAGTTCAGGTCGAAGAATGAGGCATCCGACACGATCGCGTCATCGAGGCCGCGGATCCACAGCACGGGCGGCTTGCGCTCGAGGTCGACGATCCCGGAGGCGTTGAAGAGCGTCGGCGCCATCGTGTTCAGGACGCCGCGATCGCCCGGCGCGAAACCCGGCCAGTTCTCGCTCGGCACCGACGTGCCCGGATAGTTGCCGTCGCCCGTCTTCGTGGTCAGCATCGACTCGACCCAGAGGTCCTCGAGTTCGGACTCGAAGCCTGCCGCAACATACGCGGTGCGGTACACGGTGCGCGGCGAGGTCTGCTCGTCGGCCGTCGTGTCGCCCGCGGCCAGGCGTGCGACGAAGTCCGGGTTCGCTCCCCCGGCGCCGCTGCCTGCGGCATCCGCGGTCACGAGCCGTCCCTCGGGGCCGGCCGTCGCACCGAAACCGTACGGCGACACCGGCGCCTGCAGTGTCGCGGTGGCGACGAGCGCATTGTGGTCGAGCATGAGCTGCTGCACGACGCCGCCGCCCATCGACCAGCCGACGAAGTGCGCGGAGTCAATGCCCATCGCGGCAACGACGGAGGCGACGTCATCCGAGTAGTCGGCGAGGCCGCGCGTCGCATCGACATCGAGTGTCTCGCTGTCGCCGAACCCGCGCAGGTCGATCGCGAGGCAGCGGTACTCCGGCGGCATCCGCAGCATGGTGGGCTGCCAGAACGACGACGAGGACACGTTGCCGTGGATGAACACGATCGTGCCCGCTTCACCGCCCGCAGCCACGCCTGCCGCGCGCTCCAGCACGTTCGCGCGCAGGCGATCCGTCGCCACCTCGGTCGCGATGATCCCGTCGAGAAGAGTGGTTGCCATGTCAGGTCCTTTGCACCAGGTCGGCGGCGACGTCGAACGGCGGCTCGGTCGCCGCGCGCACGTCATCGACGGTCACGTCGGGAGCGAGCTCCCGAAGCACGAGACCCTCCGGCGTCACGTCGATCACGCACAGGTCGGTGATGATGCGGTCCACGACGCCGCGCCCGGTGAGCGGCAGCGAACACGTGTTCACGATTTTCGCCGAACCGTCCTTGGCGACGTGTTCCATGAGCACGATGAGCGTACCTGCACCATGCACGAGGTCCATCGCGCCGCCCGGCCCCTTCACCATCTTGCCGGGGATCATCCAGTTCGCGAGGTCGCCCGCCGCCGACACCTGCATCGCCCCGAGGATCGCGGCGTCGATCTTGCCGCCGCGGATCATCCCGAAGCTCGTCGCCGAGTCGAAGAACGCGGAGCCGGGCAGCAACGTCACCGTCTCCTTGCCCGCGTTGATGAGGTCGGGGTCGACCGCATCCTCGGTCGGGTACGGGCCGACGCCGAGGATGCCGTTCTCGGACTGGAGGATCACGGTCACCCCGTCCGGTACATAGTTCGGCACGAGAGTCGGCAAGCCGATGCCGAGGTTCACGTAGGTGCCGTCCTGCAGCTCCTGGGCGGCGCGCGCCGCCATCTGGTCACGGGTGAGTGCCATGGTTATCCCTCCCTCACGGTGCGACGTTCGATGCGTTTCTCCACATCGGTCCCGACCTCAAGAATCCGGTGCACGTACACGCCGGGCAAGTGGACGCTGTCCGGGTCGATGTCCCCCGGGGCGACGAGTTCCTCCACCTCCGCGATGCACACCCGCCCCGCCATCGCGGCGATCGGGTTGAAGTTTCGTGCGGCCTTGTTGAACACGAGATTGCCGTGGGTGTCCCCGCGCAGTGCGTGGACGATCGCGAAATCCGTCGTGATCGCTTCCTCGAGCACGAAGTCGCGCGTCCGGCCGCCGAAATCGAGCGACCGCACTTCCTTCTGCGGGGATGCGACATCGATGCTGCCGTCCGGCGTGTAGCGGCGGGGAAGCCCGCCTTCCGCGACCTGGGTTCCGACCCCGGTCGGGGTGAAGAACGCCGCAATGCCCGAGCCGCCGGCGCGCAGCTTCTCGGCGAGCGTGCCCTGCGGGGTGAGCTCCAGTTCGAGCTCGCCGGAGAGGAACTGGCGTTCGAACTCCTTGTTCTCGCCCACATACGACGAGGTCATCTTGCGGATGCGGTGGGCCTTCAGCAGCACGCCGAGACCCCAATCATCCACGCCGCAGTTGTTGCTCACGATGGAGAGATCCCTGACCCCGGCATCCAGAATCGCGGAAATCAGCACCATCGGGTTGCCGGACAACCCGAATCCGCCGACCGCGATACTTGACCCATCCCGAATGTCCGAGACAGCTTCTGCTGCCGTTGCGACCGACTTATCCATACTCATGCCCGCTCGACCTCCTCGTGTTGCGTGACGCCGACGACGCTCCCGTTCAGCGCGGCGGCAATGGTCTCCGACACCAACCGGGCTCCGCGGTCCGTCATCACGATCGTATAGTGGTTGACCGACTGCGCCGCGAGCATCTGCAGCTGGGGCAGTTTGGTTTTCCACGGCGCGAGCGCTTCGGCCGGGTACAGCGGCGGCACCTCATTCATGAGACCGCGCGGGGCGGTGATGAGTGTCGCCGGGTGCGCGAGTTCGTCGAGTGCCTTCAACAGCGACTCACCGCCACGCAGCTCGATCGAGTCCGCGGCGACGGCGTCGTAAGAGCTAGACGGACGAAGGTTCGGCACGCTGCCGACGAGATCGTACGCGATGTAGTCCTCGATGAGTTCGTTCCAGTCGTCCGCGAGGGCCGGGTGATTCCGCCAGAA
>CALMSL010000184.1 GCA_937872445.1 uncultured Microbacteriaceae bacterium
TCTCCTACTATATAACGGGAATCACACCTGTGTCATTCCCCTACATGTTGTGGTTTCGGCGTGTCGCGAACTTTTTTTCAGAATACGCGGTGCTACCGACATTGGGAGGTGCACAATGGCCAGTTTGGCCGGCAAAATAGCAAACTAGAGCGGCAGTACTGCTTCCGACCAGTGGTCCGGGTTTCCGAAACGGTGCGCGGTGATCGCGATGGCCTGCTAACGCAGGAACGGCAGCATTTCGATGCGGTCGGCCTTGGTCACGGTCTCTGAGCAGATCGCGACGCCGGGACTTCCGCCCAGGGCCCAATTGTGAATTGATCATGTGCTGCGGGCATTGTGCACCTTGTGCTCTTCGCCGTAGGAGACTTCGACCAAGGCATCATCAGTCGGCCCGCCAGCGAAGTACTGGTGGCCCGTCTGTGCGAGGAGCGGTTCTAGCATGAGGCTCATCGTGAACCACTCCTCCGACACGGATTTCCAGTCAAGAACGCTGGCACTGTTCGCAGGAGCTCATTTGCACACCGCAACTTGCGCAGCGTTTCTGGGCCGACACCGGGCTTGGCGCCAACGTGACGGATCGCGGCGTACTCGGGCATCGACTCCTCAAGCATCCTGAGCGCACGCTGCCGGGACTCTGATGGAAATTGACGGGGCATGATTCATCCTCCCAAAGGAAGCGGAACCAAACCCAGAGCGAATCAGGGCTCCCAATGTAAGAAACGGGCCCGACTTGCAAAGCGTTCGCCCCCTACATGGATTCACGGTTTGCCTAAGCCCATTCGGATAAGGGTGATTACCCGCGGGCAGGGGTCCATGACTCGGATACTCGACTTAACTGATCCACAATTCCACCTTTAAGTCACTAACGCTGCTCGCTGCTCGCTGCACCGGGAGTGAGTCCTCCCTGAACACCTCAAGTTCGTTGACAAAACCATCGAGTACATGGAGAAGCACATGAACCATTACGTCGTCGAAATCCGGGTAGCTCGCCTCCACCGGGATGCGCCGAGACACTTGAGCAGGCAATCCACCAACTGGGTGTAAGCGGAGACCCCCATCTGAGTCAAGCGATTCAACCATGATGGCCTGTAGTTGACGCCGAAGGCTCTCAAGCACCTCACCGCCTGCCGAGAGCAACTTTAAAAGGAGCGCGCACTCCTCGGCCGTCGGTGCCCGCGCCCCTCCAATTTCAGAGTTATGGCACATAGTAAATTCCAGTCACTGTCGGTGATGGTGCGCACCGACCCAATATTGTCCGCATGAAGATACTCGATCGCACCCGTTACGTCATCGACCTGCGCGATCGGCGTCGTACCGATGGCATAAATGTAACTGTGGTCACCATCATCCAACCACAACGGGACCGAACGGTTCGGGTCCCACACAAACTGCTTCGTCGCCGCACCAACAGTCCGCGACTGACGCAAACCATTGCCGTCGCTAGAGTAGCTGACCCAGACCCAGCGGTCCTCAAGTTAGATTCCATCGAAGCCCGGGCTGCCACACCAGTCAGGCAACGTAGCCGTCAATCCCATACGATCAGCGTGTGATTCCCTGGGCGTACTCGCGACACTGGGTTTGCGAACGGGTCGGTTTTGACCTCCTCGGGATTCCTAAACTCAACGTGTAGGCCACCGCTTCTTGGGGCCTAGGAACCGCATTCCCCGCTAACCATTGAGCCCTTCGACCTTTGCAACAATCCCACGGAGCCCAGCCGTATCAGCCGATTTCCCTTTTGTAGCCGCCCAAGAGTCGACAACATCTAGGGCGTCCCAAATCAACTGGATGAGCGCGGACCGCGGATCCGCAGGGGCGACTGCTGGCAGAGCTACTTGGACTTGGAGCAGGGCCTTAGATTTCCAGTAGCTCCCTGTGCGGAGCCCTTCGTAATCAGGAGACAAAATGTTTCCGGGAATATGGAATACCACCTCGACATTGATATTTGACGACACGTTGTCCCGCGCCAAAACGATTTCGCGCTGAATTTCCCTAGTGCCTTCGACCCAACCACGGTTATTCACCGTCGATCCACCAAGCACTGTGCCGATCGAAAGCACACCAACGTTCTCTGCCGACGCAGACATCATGGCACGTCCCATCTAAACGTTCCGGCCCAGGGTTCTCGGTTGAGTGGTCCGGGGTCTCGCTCCACAATAAATCGTTCGAGGCTTAACGTTTCACGACGTGTGCCGGTTTGGAGGATCTCCATATTTTTGTCACCCATGAACGATTTCGGGTAGCGTGTGAGCGGGCTTTGAGAGATGCCAGTCTTCAAATAGTCACCCTCGATGTTGCTCACCCGATACAAATAGGCCGTCGCCGGGCTTGCTGCAGAGTTGCCATGGATCGCGGTTTCCGCAGCAGACTCAACGGTCTTTGCGGCCCCGGAAGCTAGCAGTTCTCCACCCACGGCGAGAATACCCACAGCTGAACTTGCTACTCCGAGTCCGTAGCTGATCTTGAACCAGAGATCGTTGCCATAACAAGCCTGATCATTGTTAGTCAGCAAACCGATGCCAAAAGTCGAGCCCGCTGCCAGTCCCGCAAACGTCGGTTTCACCGAATTCGAGACCACACCAGGCAGGCTCTCCATGAAGAAGTCCCACCCCGAACACACCCGATCCTGCGGGGTCCCATCCATCCCCTTGCACAACCCCAACGGATCCACCGACGCCAACGGGTCACCAGCAACATACGCACACGGCTCACGCGTGACACTGATCGCCGGATCCACCTGCAAAAACTGACCCGTCACCGGGTCATACTCCCGAGCCCGCAAATAATCAGTCCCGGATACCGGATCAGTCCACGCCGACGCGAACCCGAACTAACTACAGCGG
>CALMSL010000185.1 GCA_937872445.1 uncultured Microbacteriaceae bacterium
TCAGCACATCCGACGGACGGGCGCGCGACGCTCATTTGGATCACACCAGCAGGCCGGGAGGTCGTCGACGCTGCGACTGCTGTGATCAACCGGGAGTTCTTCGCAGACGTAGGGCTCGAACCAAATGACCAGGAACGTCTGGTTGCGATTCTTGCTCGTTTTCGGCGTGACGCCGGCGACTTCGCGGAGCCTCCAGCCACCTGACGTCGGAGCCAGCCCTCCCCAGCGGGCGTAGGAAATGTTTCTCCACCGCCCGTGTGCTTCGACCTCCCAGACATTGGACGGGGACCTAGTGTCGTGGCATGAACTGCGGGACAATGAGGGGGTGTTGACCGTGACCGAACCCCAAGTGTGGGTGCTAATTGGTGTTTTTGCCGCGGCCATGTTCGGCATGGTCGGGATCGTTACGACGAGTTTCAATCGAACGCTGACCGCTGCGATTGGTGGAGTCGAGGACCGGATTGGTGGTGTTCGCTCCGAAATCAATGGACTCCGCGAGACCATGAATGCCAAATTCGAGACGATGGATGTGAAGTTCGAAGCCATGGATGTGAAATTCGAGGCGATGGAGGCCAAGCTTTCCGGCAAGTTTGAGGCTCTTGACCGGGACATCGCAGCGTTGTCTCGCCACGTATTCGGCACCGACCCGCACTGATCGTGAGCCGCCGATTGCCGTGCGCGGAAGTGGTGATGCTCTCATGATCGAACTGCACTTGCGAGGTCGGGTTGCCCTTGGGCGCCGGCCAGATTTCGACGCGTTTCTCGCGGAGGCGATCCCGTTCTACGAGTCGCCTGGCGGCATCCGTGTGCGCGTACTGTGGGATGTCGCCGACCCGGAGCGCTTCGTGGAGGCCATTGAATACACGGATCAGGCGGCACACGATCGTGACCAGGTTCGGGTCGAGAACGACGTGCGGATGCGCGACATGCTTGAGCGCTGGCGAGACCTCCTCGATGGACCGCCCGTCGTGGAAACTTACACTCGGGACGACTAACTTTCGGAGCCGAGCTCTTTCGGTCGAAGGTCGAGTCGACGCAGCAGTTGCGCGTTCAGTGCGACGACCACGGTGGATGCAGACATCAGTATGGCTCCGACTTCCATCGGGAGGATGAATCCGATGGGCGCGAGTACCCCGGCGGCGAGGGGAACCGCGATAAGGTTGTAGCCCGCAGCCCACCACAGGTTCTGCGTCATCTTCCGATAGCTCTTCCTGGAGAGCTCGATGACCGACAG
>CALMSL010000186.1 GCA_937872445.1 uncultured Microbacteriaceae bacterium
TCAGAAAACCGGAGAATCGACCGCGGAATATCTCGTCCGGCAGGCGCAATACATCCAGGACACCGCCATTCCGCTCAGCTTCCGCGTCATCAAGGAGACGTTTCTCCTCGCAGCGCTGCTCGCGGCACTGGGGTGTATTCCGTTGATGTATCTCTCGAAACGCTCTCAGGCCAACGCCGAGCGCAGCTCGGCAACCGCGTCAGCGACAGACGTCGAATCGTTGTAAATGGCGGAGCCAACGACGATTGTATCCGCGCCAGAGTCAACCGCGCGCTTGATATTGCTCGCTTTGATGCCGCCATCAACCTGCAGGAGACAGCGCGGATTCTTCGTCTCAATCATCTCGCGCAATCGTTTCACCTTGTCGAGCATGGCCGGAATAAGCGACTGGCCGCCAAATCCCGGATTGACGAGCATCACCAGGACCTGCCCACAGAAGGGAATCACCTCTTCGATGGCAGCCAGTGGCGTTGCGGGATTGAGCGAAACGCCCGCCAATGCCCCACGCTCGCTAATCTGGCCGAGCGCCCGGTGCAAGTGATGCGTCGCTTCGACATGAACGGTCACACGGTCAGCACCCGAGTCGATGAAGGCGTCGATGTAGTTTTCCGGTTCCTCGATCATCAAGTGCGCATCGATCGGCAACGTTGTCGCTCTGCGCAGCGCAGCACAGACCGGCATACCGAAGGAGATGTTCGGCACGAAGCGGCCGTCCATGACATCGAGGTGAATGTAGTCAACTCCGGCTGCTTCAGCGGCGGCGATCTCCGGGGGCGCCTTGGTGGTCCACCAGGCGATCGGTGCCCAGTCGCGCACTTTCGGATTGCCGAGCAGCGCGTGCACCGGCACATCGAGCGCCTTGCCGACAACATCCCACAGGGCCATCTGCAGCCCGGCGCCGAGACTGTCGTCGCTCAGAAACTCGGCCGGGTTCTTGCCCTTGACCCGTTCGACTGCCTCGTCGGTCACTTTGCCCCACGTGTAGTGGGGCAGGGTTTCGCCGTAGCCCACATACCCGGCGTCGGTAACGACGCGCGTGATCTCGACGATGCCCCA
The DNA here is from genome assembly GCA_937872445.1 of uncultured Microbacteriaceae bacterium. Lineage (GTDB taxonomy): Bacteria > Actinomycetota > Actinomycetes > Actinomycetales > Microbacteriaceae > Terrimesophilobacter. Next base: position 1,057 of record CALMSL010000186.1, read on the forward strand.
TTGCCAGTTCAGCAGGTTCAACCACGGCTCGACCCGCGACCGGAACGGAACCAGCAATGTGATGCGCTCAACTTCGGTGATTCTCAACCCTGCGGTCATCTGCGAATATCGCTCCTCGCGTGATACTCAGCCGGTGAAGTTCGCGGCATTGTCGCATCGCGCGGGGGTGTTTGCTTGGCGTCTCGTTGTGGGAATACGGCTTGAGTAGGGAGTAGGGGGAACGACGATCTCCCATCTTGGGGAGACGTCGCGGTCATTCCGGGATGGGGAGCTAGTCGAGTAATTCAATCGGACCGTTGAGTGACAAACTCCATCGCTCGTCGAATCGAGATGAGTAGGGTTCAGACGCAACCAGAACGCTGGATCCTCCTCGTTGAGCCTGGGTTTGCCATGCATCAATTTCTGGGTGATGGATTCCAAGCGATTCAAGAACGAATCCGACACGTTGCCGAAGCACCGCCATGTCGAATCGCTCGACATAGTGAAAAAGCAGTTCGAGATTGATCGTTCGTATCGCTTGGCCCCACGCTTCCAGCACAGTCGCGATGCCGCCGCACAGCTGTGGAGAAACAAGCCCATCGAGCAACGTGCGTTCTGGACTCATGATTCGAACGGCATAGCCGTACGGCTCGTATTCAACATCGCCGAAAAAGCGCGTTTGAACGGCACGTGTCCACTCCACGTCTCGTCCTAATACATCAGCTGGAAAGCGCATTTTCGGACGCGAATCGTGGCCTTCCCAATCGGAAGTTCGCGTGCCCACCGGAAGCACGTCCTGAAGCAGGTGGCGCGGTGAAGTCGCATAGAGCGTTTTCGGAAAGGTGAGCGTCAAACCATGGAAGACCAGCGCGGAATAATGGCTGATCGCCGCATAGGGGTTCGATTCCTCGAGAACTTCATATTCATGGGGCGGTAGGGAATTCGCATAGGGAACGGTGACCAGATAAAGCTGAATCGCGTTTCGAATCGGGGCGAGGTCTCCCTGCCTGACCATCCTGCGCAGCAACGGCCGAACATCTTCGATCGTTGCGGGAAGCTCGCTCCAGCGCCGCTCGACAGGCGAAAGACTGAGTGTCGCACGACGCAGCAAAACGAAGGCGCGCCAATCCGAGAGGACTCGGCGCTGCTCGTGGGAAAGGCGGCTGAGTATCGCCCTCGATTCAGTCTCACGAAGAGATGCACTCGCCATCAGATTCGCCCAAAAGGTAGCTATTGCTATCATAGACCGTACACTGCGTCCTAAGGACGCAGTGTACGGTCTTGGTGCGTAATTGTCAATTTCCTGCGCTACCGCGCAACGCAACTGACACGCTTCTGGATTGGTATCCTTACACCAGAATCAGGAACGTCGCGAATCGACAAAGGAGTTACCGTGGCCAAGAAAACCGCAACCGCTGTCTGGCAGGGATCGCTCACCGAAGGGAGCGGGGTTGTTTCGAGCAAGTCGGGTGTGCTGAATGAGACGCCGATGACCTGGAAA
>CALMSL010000187.1 GCA_937872445.1 uncultured Microbacteriaceae bacterium
AGAAACACGAGCACGTACCACGGGTTGATCCTGCCGGAGAGTTCCGCCGGCGGCAGGTAGAACACCCTCGTGACCACGATTGCAACGATGATTCCGGTGAGAATGGTCAGCCACGTCAGATTCCCCCAGAGCACAGCCCACAGCACGACGAGTCCAAGAAGCAGCGGCAACTGTTTCCACAGGCTGCCGCGGACTTCGCGGCGCGAGGCATCCGGGCGGTCGCCGGCGCGTGTGCCCGGCATGCTCGCAGGATCGTCGTGCGTCATTTCAGAGCTCCCGGGAAGACGGTCGTGATGTAGTAACCCGGTCCGGTGATGTTGTCCCCGGCCCGCGAGCTCAGGTCGAACAGCGGCGCGGCGAATAGGGTGAGCGCAACGCTCACCGCGACCATTGCCGCTGTGGCGCTCACCATGATGCGCGGGGTGCTTCGCACCGTCGACACGTCCGTGGCGACTCCCATGGGTGAGTGGGCCGGGAGCGGATTCTCGTAGCTGGCGACCTCATCCGCGTGCCGCCAGAACGTCATGCTCCACGCGCGGGCGAGCGCGTACAGGGTGAGGAGGGAAACGAGCGCGCCGCTGCCGATCAGGATCCAGGACAGCACGGAGCCGTCCTGCGCGCCCGCCTCGAACAGCGCGAGTTTCCCGAGGAAGCCGGAGAACGGCGGGATACCGCCCAGGCTCAGCATGGGGATGAAAAACAGGACGGCGATCATGGGGCTGGACTTCAACATCCCGCCGAGGCGGTTGATGCCGGTCGTGCCGCCGTGGCGTTCGACGAGCCCTGTCGCGAGGAAGAGGGTTGTCTGGACGGTGATGTGGTGAACGATGTAGTAGGTCGCCGCGGAAAGGCCGGCCGCTGTGCCGATGCCGATGCCGAACAGCATGTAGCCGATGTGGCTTACGAGTGTGAACGACAGCAGCCGTTTGATGTCGGATTGCGCGACCGCCCCGAGAATGCCGACGATCATGGTGAGCGCAGCGACGATCAGGATCACCGTGTTCAGTGCGCCGCCGGGGAAGATGATCATCTCCGTGCGCATGATCGCGTACACGCCAACCTTGGTGAGCAGTCCGGCAAAGACGGCGGTGACGGGGGCGGGCGCGGTCGGATACGAGTCGGGCAACCAGAACGACAGGGGGAACACTGCCGCCTTGATCCCGAAGGCGACGAGGAGCATGACGTGCAGGATCAGCTGGATGTCCGGAGGAAGCTCGGAGAGTCGTACCGAAAGCTGGGCGATGTTCACGGTGCCGGTCGCGCCATAGATCAGTCCGATTGCGGCGAGGAAGATGACCGACGAGACGACGCTCACGACGATGTAGACGGTTCCGGCACGGATGCGCAGCTCCGTTCCGCCGACGGTGATGAGCACGAAACTGGCAACGAGCAGGATCTCGAAACTGACATACAGGTTGAACAGATCGCCCGCGACGAACGCGTTGAACACGCCCGCGGCCAGGATGAGGTAGGTCGGGTAGTAGATCGACACCGGTGTCTCCCGGTCGCCGTCCGCCAGGCCCTGCCCGACCGAGAACACGAGCACGGCCAGCAGGACCGCCGCAGAGACGACGAGCAGCAGCGCGGCGAGCCGGTCGACGACCAGCACGATGCCGAACGGCGCATCCCACCCGCCGAGTTCGACGGCGGTCGCGCCGTTCGCGTCGACGGCGACCAGAAGGGCGATGCCCAGGACGAGGACCGTGCTGAGCACGCCGACCGCGATCAGCATTTGGATCCGCGGATGTCTGGCCTGCGTCAGCGCGGCGGCCGCGCCGAGCAACGGCAGAAGGACGACGAGAGGTGTCAACGCGCCCACGGGTCACCGTCCCGGTCTTCCATGAGTTCCCGCAGCCTCAGTTGTTCTGTGATGCTCTCCTGGTCCTGCAGCCTCTCCTGCTCATCGAGGTCGAGGGCGGTCGAAACTGCCGCGGTCGCCCGAGTTCCGAATTCGGTATCGTCCCCTTCGACTTCCCTCTCCGCCGCCACGGACGCCCCGCGGCGACCGACCGCCACATCTTCGGCGTCGTCCTGAACGTCGTCTGCGTGGGCAAGGCGCCACGATCGGTAAATGAGGGCCATGAGGAATGCGGAGATGCCGAACGTGATGACGATGGAGGTGAGAACGAACGCTTGCGGCAGCGGGTCGGCCATAGCGCCCTCTTCGCCGAAGAACGGCGCGGCGCCGGCCGGCCCGGAGGCGATGAGGATGAGCAGGTTCGTCGCGTTCCCGACAAGCAGGAATCCGAGCAGAACGCGAGTCATGCTTCGCTCAAGCAGCAGGTAGACGCCGACGGCGAACAACACGGCCATGATTGCCACGAGCGCGAGGGAGGCGTTCATATTGTGCTCCCGCTTTCGAGTGCTTCCGACTCATCTTCCTGATGCCGGTCGACTTCCGCGCCAAGGCTGCGAAGCACGTCCAGAACCATGCCGATCACGACCAGATAGACGCCGATGTCGAACACCGTGGATGTGGAGAACTCGAGGTGCCCGAGGAGAGGGACCGCCGTTTCGTACCAGGCTGACGTGAGCGCGGGAGCACCGAAGACCAACGGCACGGTCGCGGTACCTGCCGCGAGGATGAGGCCGACCCCCAGAAGCTTTCCGGCATCCATCGGAGCCGCCGCCCCCAACTCGTACCGGCCGCCGGCAAGGTAGCGCCCGGCGAGCGCCAGGCCGGCCACGAGGCCGCCGGCGAACCCTCCGCCGGGAAGATTGTGCCCGGCAAACAGGATGTAGACGGACAGGACGACGAGTGCGTGAAACAGCAGCCGAATGACAACTTCCAGCAGAATCGACCGATTTTCCGGCGCGAGCTTACGACCCGCCAGCAGCCAGGCGTTCCGCGTTGAGGGATCCTGTACTCCGGGAACGTACTCGGCCACGACGACTTCTCTCGACGGCCGAAGTCGTGCCCTCAGCGACTGGCGGCGGCGATCCTCCGGGGTGCGCGGGAGGTTGTCGGTGCGGCTTCTCAGGAACACGAGGCTCGCGACGCCGGTCGCGGCGGCGACGATCACCGACAGTTCTCCGAACGTATCCCAACCGCGGATGTCGACAAGTACGACGTTGACCACGTTGGTTCCGTGGCCGATCTCGTGGGCGAGGTCGGGCAGCGCGAGCGAAATGGGGGAGGCAGTTCTTGCGCTGAGCGCCACGACGGCAACGACCGCCATGAGGAGCCCGACTGCGACGCCGATGATTGCCCGCGCAACGCGGTGCGCGCTGCCATGCTCCTTCCCCAGCCTCGGTGGAAGTCGGCGAAGGACGAGGACGAAGGCGATGAGGGTGACGGTTTCGACCAGCACCTGGGTGAGGGCGAGGTCCGGTGCGCCGTGAAAGGCAAACAGCGCGGCCATGCCGTATCCGGTCACGCCGACGAGCATCGCGGCCTGGAAGCGTTTCCCGGCCGTCACCAGTGCGAGCGCTGCGACGGCCATGATCAGTCCGATCGCGAGTTGCGCCGGGTCGTCAAACAGCAGCAGGGTGTTGGGCCAGGTTCGATTCAGCGTGAGGGTTGTGCCGACGGAACCGATCATGACGAGCAGGATGACGGCGAGATAAAACGGCAATGAACCGCGCTGCGTTGTGGCGGTCACCCGGCCGGCGACGCGGTCGAGTGCGCGAAGGGAGCGTTGATACAGCCTGCCGGCATCTATGGTCGCCGGCACACGCGATTGGGCTGCGAAGACCGGCACCCGGGCCACGAAGAGCGCCAACCCGCCGAGAAGAGTGAGCGTCGAAACGAACAGCGCGGTGTCAATGCCGTGCCACAGCGCGAGCGGGGAGTCATGTCCTTGAGCCGGGAACAGGGAGGAGTATCCGGCCAGAGCAATCCCGACGATTCCGAACAGCGGGGCGAGGACGATCCCGCTGACCGCGAGAAGTCCGGGGGAGAGGAGGAACCACGCGCTTTCACGAAAGGTGCGAACCGTTTCGACGTCCTTTTTCCGCGCCAGAGCACCCCACAGGAACCGTGCGCTGTATGCCACGGTGAGGACTGAACCTGCCGCCGCGCCGATCAAGGCGATCCACCCCAGGAACGAACCGGATGTCGCGTCCAGCAGGAAGGCGCTGAGAACGGCCTCTTTCGCGACGAAGCCCGCCGTGAACGGGATCCCCACCATCGACGCGGTGGCGAGCACGGTGATGCCGGCAAGAAAGGGCGCCTCCCGGCCAAGGCCGCTGAGTTTGCGCAGGTCGCGCGTTCCTGCCCGGTGGTCGATGATGCCGACGATGAGGAACAGAGCCGCTTTGAACAGCGCATGGGCCAGCAGGAGAGCGACGCCGGCGAGTGCCGCGGATCGGGCCCCGAAGCTCGCCACAACCAAGAGGAAGCCGAGCTGGCTCACCGTTCCATAGGCGAGCAGCAGTTTCAGATCGAACTGGGTGAGCGCGCGCCATCCGCCGACCCCCATCGTAATGAGGCCGAGGCCCAGCAGTAGCGGTTGCCACCCCGGAGTGCCCGCGAACCCTGGCGCAAGCCGGGCGATGAGGTAAATTCCCGCCTGCACCATGGCTGCCGCGTGGAGGTATGCGCTGACCGGGGTTGGCGCCGCCATCGCGGCGGGAAGCCAGAAATGGAACGGAACGATCGCCGACTTGCTGAGCGCTCCGATGATGATGAGCATGACGGCGATCGTCACCGAGGTGCCGTGGGGTGCGCGTTGGACGAGCTCCGCAAGGCTCGGCGTCCCTGCACTGTCGGCGAGCATGACGAGACCGACGAGCATGGCGAGACCGCCAGCAGTCGTGACGATGAGCGCCTGCAGCGCCGCACCGCGACTGGCGAGTCGGCCTGTGTAGTGTCCGATGAGGAGGTACGAGAAGACGGTCGTTGCTTCCCAGAATATGAACAGCAGGTACACATTGTCGGCGATGACGAGCCCGTACATGGAGCCGGTGAACGCCAGCAGCACTGAGGCGAATCGCCCGAGTCCCTCCTCGGCATCCGTGAAGTACCTGGTGCAATAAAGGATGACGAGCGCGCCAACCCCCGTGACGATCAGTGCGAGCAACCAGGACAGCGTGTCGAGTCGAAGGCTCAGGTCAAGTTGCAGTTGCGAGATCCAGGGGACTGTTTCTGCAGGTACTGCCCCTGCCAGCACGGAGGGTGTTTGGGTGAGCGTGAAAATGAACGCTCCGGCGGGAACGAGAGCGACGAGCAGGAACACCCGAACGCCGAGCACGCGGGTCAGCGCGGGAACGACCAGTGGAATGAGGGCGAACGCGGCGAGGAGAACGATCACTGGATCTCCCGAAGGCTAGTTCGGCTGCCGCCCGGTGTCGTCAGTTCTCTTCGCCGGTGAGTTCTGAGATCCGGCGTTCGAGCTGCGCGACCCGGTCAGGGATGGGCTTGCTGTGCAGGAGGTTGGCGAGCATGTCGGCCTCATCCTCATCGAGGTTGATGGCCACGAGTTCTTCATCCGATGCGGCGACTTCCCGAGCATCTGCCGGGCCATAGACATAAATGGTCCGACTTCCCGAATCCTCCTCGAGCACTCGGAAGTGCGCGCCGCTGCGTGTGATGCAGTCATGCATAATGCCGACACCCGATACGGATGAACGAGTTATCTCCATGGCAGCTGCGCTCCGTTTCCCGCGTCCGGTTGACAACAGTCGTCCCGAGTTTAGTCGACCGCGGTGCGGACTCTGTGTGCGGAGTTTCTCGAGGATTGCGTCGATCGACGCCGTCACGAGCTACAGGGCGACGTGCGCCCGGCTGAGTTCCACGTAGTGACTCGCGTTGGCTTTGATCGCGTCCAGTTCCTCATCGGAAATCTCGCGTCGGACCTTGGCGGGGACCCCGGCCACGAGCGAGCGGTGCGGGATGACCGTTCCCTCCAGGACGACAGCACCCCCTGCCACGAGTGATCCGGCACCGATTACGGCGCCATTCATGACGGTCGCGCCCATGCCGATGAGGCAGTCGTCTTCGATAGTGCAGCCGTGCACGACCGCGCCATGCCCGACGCTCACGCCGGAGCCGATCGTGGTGGGGATCCCGACATCGCAGTGCACAACAACGTTGTCTTGCAGGTTGCTCCGTGCTCCGAGCGTGATCTGGTCGGTGTCACCGCGCAGGACTGCTCCGTAAAACACGCTGGATTCCGGGCCGAGGGATACCCGCCCGACCAGCGTGGCGTTCGGCGCGACGAAGGCGGTTTCGTCAACAACGGGGGAGTGGCCGCCGAAGGGGATGAGAAGTGCAGTCATGTCTCCACGCTAGCGCGAGAAACGGGAAGCAATTTCGGTGAGAACCTTCTCGTCGCCCGCGAAGACGCCGTCGGGGCGGGGCCAATGGGTGATGACATCCGTGAATCCGAGCGCTGCGGCCCGGCCGACGGCATCCTCCCACGCATCGACGCTCTTCAGCGAGTAGTCGTGCGAATCCAGATTCAGGTACCGGTCGAGCGA
>CALMSL010000188.1 GCA_937872445.1 uncultured Microbacteriaceae bacterium
GGTGGAGAGCCCCCGGTCCCCTTCCCGGGTGGTGACGTTACGCGGCAGGTACTGGTCGCCGTCCCCGGCGACCACCACCCGCATCGAACCCGTCACCAGGCACCGCCTCTCCTCAACTCGAAGGTGAGCTCGACAACCCGCAGGCGCGGTGGTTTCTGAGGTCACTTTTGCGACGGCGCGAACCTCGCTTGCAAGACGCGTGACAACCCGTTCGAGCGAACCGCGAAGGGACCAGACGAGCGAACCTACGGACGCGGAACCCGGGGTGCTGGCGAGCAGCCTGGGCGTCGGCCGACGGTGTCGACCGTGCACCTGGTTGGTGACCAGCTCGGAGCAGCATCACGGCTCCGGAGATCACCGACCCAGGAGGCTTGCCGATGGCAGATACGGCTCCCACCGCGCCCGCCGCGCCGCTGCGCGTCGGGTCACTGTTCTCCGGCTACGGAGGACTCGATCTCGCCGTCGAGGAAGTCTTCGGAGCGAAGACGATCTGGTTCTCTGAGATCAACGACCCCGTCGCCCGCGTCTTCTCCCACCCCTGCCCCGATGCCCCTACCCTCGGCGACATCCCCCCCATCGACTGGAACACCGTCCCGCCGGTGGACATTCTCTGCGGCGGGTTTCCCTGCCAGGACGTATCGACGGTCGGGAAGATGGCCGGCCTGAAACCCGGCACTCGCTCCGGCTTGTGGGCTCGCATGGCAGCAGCGATCGATGTTCTGCAACCGGAGTGGGTCGTGATCGAGAACGTCCGGGGGCTGCTATCTGCACCCGCGATCCGCGCACACGTTGAAGGAGACGACGATGAGCAACGCAACCCCGAACATGCAACCCCCGAGGGTGCAACCCCTCGCGGTGTGGAACCCAGCTCGTGGAATCTGGGAGAGACCGCAACTCGACCTCTTCGGGCAGCAGGAGCAGTTCTGGGAGACCTGGCCGACCTCCGGTACGACGCGCAATGGATCGGTTTACCCGCTTCCGCCATCGGCGCACCCCACCCCAGATACCGCGTCTTCATCCTCGCCCACCGCCCTCTTCCGAACCCCACTCGCCTCAGACGCCTCACGCGGCGGGGAGAGCCTGCAACAGGAGAAAGCACGCCGCGGCACGATCGCGCTCAGCCATCAGATCATCGACCTCGCCCTCCACGGGCCGAGCGGCTACCCGCGCACCGAGGAACCCGACAGTCTCTGGAACCTGATCGTGCAACTCTTCAACGCTGGGGAAGATACGCCAGCGCCATAGCCGGCTGGGCACGGATTGTCGGCAGGCCCGCCCCCGCACCCGCGCTCATCAGCGAAGGAACCGGCCCACGGCCAGCTCCCGCCTTTGTCGAGTGGCTGATGGGCTTGCCCTCGGGCTGGGTGACCAATCCTCATCACGGGCTCACCTCGAACCAACAGTTAGCGGCGCTAGGCAACGGTGTCCTGCCCGCGCAGGGAATCCACGCACTACAGGTCCTCTTACCACTTGGTGGACCGCGCGAATATGGCTGATCGGCACTGCCGCCTTCCACCTGTAGGGCAGATCATCGTGTCCTCGATGCCCCCTACCGCATGACGTCTCTGCTCGGAAACAGTGGTCAGGCACTCGTGCGCTAGACTAAACGCATGCATTTGTACTTCCTGTGACGGCTGAGTAGGCCCACCACGCTCGTTGAGTATCTCCGAGTTCGTGGCGGCCACTCGTTCTGACCCGTTTTCTGGGTCGCCGTCATCTTGTGCGCTTTGTGCTTCCGGGCTCTTGGCGTGCTGCTTCGAAGGATTCACATGCTTACCCTCATCAACCGTCATCCAGCGCGCCAGCGCGCGCAACTCATAGCCGCAGGCATCTCTCTGACCCGCGGCACCACGCCCGTGCTTCATGAGGTGGACCTCGTGATCACTCCGTCCTCTCGCGTCGCGATCATTGGTGAGAATGGCCGAGGCAAATCCTCTCTTCTCCATGTGCTCACCGGAGCGGTCACACCCGACAATGGCACTGTCCAACTGATCGGAACAGTCGGTATTGCCGAGCAAGAAATGGCGGCCGAGGAGAACCGAACTGTAGGACAAGTCGTTGCAGAAGCAATCGCGGCCCCACTTGCAGCGCTCGTCGCGTTGGACGCTGCAGCGTCGGCGCTTACGCTCGGCGAGAGTGGCGCGGAAGACAGATACGCGGCTGCGCTAGAGACGGCAGAGGCACTTGATGCCTGGGACGCTGAGCGGCGTGTGCAGATTGCGCTTGAAGCTCTCGGAGCGGAGACGGACCCAGCCCGTCAGCTCTCTGCGCTCTCCGTGGGTCAACGGTATCGAGTGCGTCTCGCCTGCCTTCTCGGCGCAGACCATGACTTCATCTTGTTGGATGAGCCAACCAACCATCTCGACCGTGATGGGCTCGACTTCCTGACGTCCCAGCTCCGCTCCCGCAGCGGCGGGGTTGTCGTCGTCAGTCACGATCGTGCACTGCTACTCGATATTGCGGAAACGATAGTCGACCTCGACCCCACACCTGACGGACGACCGCGTATCTACGGGAACGGCTACACCGGGTATAGGGAAGGTCGCGCGGCCGAGCGCGAACGTTGGGAGCTGGAGTACGAGCGTCAGCAAACTGAGCACGCACGGCTGCAGGACAGCTTGAGCAGCGCGCAGAATCGGCTCGTTTCAGGGTGGCGTCCGGAGAAGGGTACGAACAAGCACGGACGAGCTACCCGCGCCGGCGGCCTGGTCCAGAGCGTGCACCGGCGACAGGAGGCACTACAAGCGCACGCCATTACGGTTCCAGAGCCTCCGCAGGTGTTCCGATTTCCCGATCTGGTGACACGAACCGGCGCCATCTTGCTCCGAGCGGACGACGTCAGCGTTGTGGGGCGGCTTTCTCCACCGGTGACAGTTTCGCTCTCGCACCGTGAGCGCTTGGTAGTTACCGGACCGAACGGTGCCGGCAAGTCCACCCTCCTGAACGTACTGAGCGGAGAGCTGTTGCCGGACACCGGCGCTGTGCGCCGTCCAGAAAGCACACGCCTCGGCTTTCTGCGTCAAGAGTCCGCGTTGCCTCCCGATCGCCGAGCGAGCGAGGTCTTCGCAACTCACATTGCGGCGCTCGTCAGCGCCGGTGAGCTGCCCGAGTCTGAGGCGGTGGGTTTGTCCCAGTTGGGTCTTCTGAAACCGCGGGAGACCGGGAAGAGAATCGGTGAGCTTTCGATGGGTCAGCAACGTCGTCTCGATCTGGCGCTGATCCTTGCCATACGACCGCAGGTGCTCCTCCTCGACGAGCCCACGAATCATCTCTCCATCGCGCTGGTCGATGAACTCACCGATGCGTTGGGAACCACGCAAGCTGCGGTCGTTGTGTCAACGCACGACCGACAGCTCCTTCGGGATACAGCGGACTGGCCCCAGCTCTCTCTCGACGCCACGATCGAGAGAGAGGTGACAGCGTGAGCGAGTCCACCTCAAAGCGGATGCGCGCTCTGCGTCCGCTCGAGTCTCGTGACTACCGCCTCCTGTTCGCAGCAGTCGGTATCGAGGTGTTTGGCACCGGGATGTGGACCATAGTGATGGTCTTCCAGGTGCTCGCCCTCGATGACAGTCCTCTTGCACTCTCCGCCGTTGCGACGGGGATGAGCTTGGGGCTTTTCCTCTTCTCGATCCTCGGCGGTGTCGTCGCGGATCGGTTCTCCAAACGAACGATCATCATCACCGTGCAGGGGCTAACTGCCGCGATGATGACTGGAGTCGCAGCGCTCTCCCTGACGGGGTCCATTGAGCTGTGGCACGTCGGTGCTGCATCCTTCGTCATGGGGGCAGGAAGCGCCTTCTTCTACCCCGCCTACAGTGCGTATCTGCCCCAAGTGCTCCCTCCCGAACAGTTGCTTGCGGCCAACGGGCTCGAAGGCGCCCTCCGCCCGTCGATGGGACAAGGGCTTGGCCCTGCTGCCGGAGGGGTCGTTGTCGGCATGTTCTTCCCTGCGGCTGGGGCGATCATTGTGGCAAGCTCCTACGCCATCGCCTTCGTGATTACGCTCTTCCTCCGCCACAAGGACGAACCAGTGCAGTCCACTTCGCCAGAGGAGCGGACAAGCGTGTGGAGTGATATCCGCACAGGAGTGAAGTATGTAACGCAGACCCGTTGGCTCTTGTGGACGCTGATCTTCGGATCATCCCTTGCGCTCATCATCCAGGGCCCGATCGAAGTGCTGCTGCCGTTCCTGACCCGCGAGCGTTTCGAGGAAGCCGAAGCCACGTTCGGCTTCCTCTTGGCTGCCTATGGCATCGGCGGAGCGGTCGGTTCTTTGGTCGTGTCCTCCTTGAAGCTTCCCCGCCGATACCTGACGTTCATGATCCTTTGCTGGGGCGGAGGGACGCTTCCGCTCGTGGTGATTGGCGCCGCCGACAACCTCTTCGTGATGCTCGCCGCGCTGTTCATCGTCGGTGCAACCACTGGGGCCGGTGTCGTCATTTGGGGAACACTGCTGCAACGGCTTGTTCCACTCGAAATGATCGGCAGAGTCGCAAGTCTCGACTTCTTTGTCTCGATCGCGTTCATGCCCGTCTCCATCGCCATCGCGGGTCCACTCTCGATGCTGGTACCTATCCCGATGATCTTTATGATCGCTGGAATCGTCCCGCCAGTGTTAGCAGTAGTCGCCTTGTGGGCAGGGCGAATGCGCGCAGTTGAAAGGACACATCAACTAGACGCTCACTGAGGCTCAGTTCTTGTCATCGGCAACAGCGCCATCGTTTGGCTTCGAGAAAATCAAACCTCGAAGCCAAACGATGGGCTCTGCCCGCACATCCGACAAGGAAGAGTACTCGCCACTGGCCGCACGAACTCAGTCTCACCACATCCCAGTTGATCCTGTCGCGTTCAACTGTGTGAAGATCATCGTGGTGCGAGCAGGCAGCGCCCGACTATTCAGTGAGTTTGGGCGCCAGCACATCAACGTCGGCGACGTGGTCGTGCTCGCGGCGAACACACTGTGCGGCGCCGAGCCCGAGGGCTGGATCACGACGACAACGTTGTATCTGGATCGCGACTATGTGATCGATCAGGTTTACTGGCAGTACGCTGCACGATTCCACACTCGTCATGACGCCAGCGATTTCGTGGATGCGCACTACGCGGAACCCGCACAGATCGTGCGTATTGGCGAGGAGCGTGCCGGTCTACTTATGCCTTGGCTCGACGAACTCGCAGCGTTGAGCGCCAACGGCCTGACGCCCGAGCGCTTCTATCGCGCACAGGCCTGTCTCTTCGCCGTCCTCGATGTCGTCGTGCCGATGCTGACGACATCAGACGAACGCACGAGCTCAACTCAACGAAGTGCCGCAATACCGACTTCACCTCGCCGCCGACAGTTCCGTGCGCTACGCGTCGAAGCACGGGACTCCGCCGAACGACTCCGTGAACAACTTGACCGCCGATGGACTCTCGCGGACTTAGCGCAAGCTGCACACCTGTCTTCCTCACAGCTTCGGCGGATATTCGTTGAAGCATTCGGGAAGTCCCCCATCGCATACCTAACGATGCTCCGAGTGCAGCGAATGGTCGAACTGTTGCGAACAACCGACGCACCGATCGCGGTCATCGCTGCAGAAGTCGGCTGGGGTGATCCTGACTTCGCCGGACGCCAGTTCCGTAGGATTGTCGGCCTCTCTCCGAGTGAGTATCGACGGATCAGCCTCACCACGCCTAGGGATACTGCTCCGGAGTAAGTGCGCATGGTCCCGGGCGAAATGACCATGATCCGCTGCTTGGATCACCCGGCTCCCGAGTTCTGAGGTAGAGCTGGGCTGACCACGTCGGGTTCAGTGATGCACCTGACGGTCGCTCACTCTTCTGTCCGTCGTCCGTCTCGATTGCGTTCCCTGAGTCCCTTCGCGCACCTTCTGGTCGCAGAGGTCACCCGCCGTGTGCGGATGCCTGCGGAAGGGAGGATGACGATGGCAACCACGGAGGAGGGGCGGGCGACGCGGGATGCGAAGCTCGACGCCTTGCATGAACAGCTCACCGGCGCGGTGGAGTCGTTGGTGTCGGGTGACGACTGGAAGCAGGCTTTGGAGTTCGCGGCCCGGTTCCGTGCCCGCTCGTTCAACAACACGCTGTTGATCTTCGTGCAGCACCAGAGCGCGTTCGAGGCGGGTTGGGTGCCTGATCCGGTGCCGACGTTTGTGGCGGGTTTCAAGCAATGGCAGACACTTGGCCGACAGGTCGAGAAGGGTCAGTCGGGGTACATGATCCTCGCCCCCGTCACGGGCCGGTTCGCATCGTTCACCCCGAAGGTCGCGGAATCGTGGCGCAGGCTCGGACGGTTCGAGAAGCCGAAACCGGGCGAGGCGGTGCGGTCGCGCATGGTCGGCGTCCGTCCCGCCTATGTCTGGGATGTCTCCCAAACCGCGGGCGACCCGATCCCCTCACCGCCGTCGCCGCGGCTCCTGGAAGGTGAAGCGCCGGACGGGCTTTGGGAGGGCGTCGCGCGGTTGGTGGAGGCGGAGGGGTTCACGGTGTTGCGGGTGCCGCATGAGGGCATGATTCATGGCGCGAACGGCCTCACCGACTTCGGTGCGAAGACCGTGGCGGTGCGGGAGAACATGCCCGAAGCGGCACAGGTAAAGACCCTCGTGCACGAGCTTGCGCACGTCCTCCTCCACGGGCCAGAGAACCCGGATGCGTCGGGGCATCGTGGGATCGGTGAGGTGGAGGCGGACTCTGTCGCGTTGATGGTCGCCGCCGCTCACGGCATGGACACGAGTGATTACACGATCCCGTATGTGTCGGGGTGGGCGGCGACAGTTCCGGAGAAGTCCCCGGTCGAGGTCGTCCAAGCCACCGGCGAACGCGTCCGCAAGACCGCCGCGATGATCCTCGACCAAGTCCCCACGGAGCAGGTCAGCAACGGCGACCCTCCCGGTCTGAACCGTGATGCGCCGTCCCCGAAGCCTGCTGCGTCTGAACGGGCACCCGGTGCTGATCCTCTGGCCGAGGAGCCGCGCCGAACAGCGGCCAGCTCGGTGAGGAGCCTGTGATGGGCGCGATCGACGTGTTCGCTGAGGTGAACGGGATGCCGCTCGCTGATGCTGCCGCGCGGTTCGCGGCTGCCGGGGTACCGGTGTTCCCGTGCGTGCCGGGCGAGAAGCGCCCGCTGGTATCTCGCGGATTCCACGACGCGAGCACCGATCGAGAGCAAGTTGAGGGGTGGTGGTCGAGGTGGCCGGCCGCGAACATCGGCATCCCTACCGGTGCCGCATCCGGGGTCGAGGTCGTCGATGTCGACGTACACCAGGCCGGCACCGGGTTCCCCGCCTTCCGCGCTGCGCACCGTGAAGGGCACGCTGCGGGGTGGGCGGCGCTCGTGCGCACCCCGTCCGGCGGGCTGCATGTCTACTACCCGACGGACCCCGCGCGTGGGCAGTCGTCGTGGCAAGCGGCGCGGGCGCATGTCGATTTCCGTGGCGACGGCGGCTACATCATCGCTCCACCCTCCCAAGTGCTACGCCCCAGTGGGGTGCGGACGCCGTATCGACTGATCGTCACCTCCGGCGGCACACCGACCCCGGTGGATGCGGCACGGCTGCGCGAGTTCCTGGACCCACGCACACCGATCCCCATCGACCGTGCTCGTCCGACGCGGGTCAGCCAGCGGGGGTCGGACGCGAAAGTGCTCGCCGGATGGGTAGCGGGTCGTGGTGAGGGCGAGCGAAACCGTGGCTTGTTCTGGGCGGCGTGCCGTCTCGCCGAAGCCGGCACCCCGCCCGACGCCACGCTCGAAGCGCTGGGGCCGGCCGCGGAGCACGCGGGGCTCGGACCACGGGAGATCATGGCGACGATCCGCTCCGCCTACCGAACCACGAGCCCCGAGCTCCGCTCCACAGCGGAGCCGGTGATGGATGAGCGTCGCGTGATGCGCGGATCACCGGGTCGGGTGCTGTCATGAGCGCCATCGAAGCTGCCGCGCCGCGTGGCCGCCGTCTGGCGGTGGTCACGGCGATCACGGGGACGGTGTTCATCGCGGCTGGGGCGTTCTGGCTGTCGTTCACCGCGCTCGCCGATCTCGCTCGCCGGTCTGGGATTGATGCGGGGCAGGCATGGGCGTGGCCATTGATCGTGGATGGCATCATCGTGGTCGCGACGGTCGCCGTCGTCGCTCTCGCCAGTCAGCGGCGCCCGACCTGGTATCCGTGGACGCTGCTGGCAGCGGGTGCGGTGGTGTCTGTGACGGCGAACGCGATCCACGCGATCATCGCCGCCGACGCCGATGTCCCGCCCGTGCTGGCCGCGTCGGTCGCCGCGATCCCGCCGCTGGTGCTGCTGTCGATCACGCACCTCACGGTTATCCTCACCCGTCCTGTTCCCGAGCCCGCCACTCGTGCGCGTGAAGAGGACATGACCGTCAGTGCCATGCCTGACGAGACCGCCACCGCGAATGTCCCGGCGGAGGTGGAGGTTCCCGTGGTGCCTCTCCGCGAACGGCGTGCGGAGGCGGCGCAGTTGCGGAACGTGGAGGGGTGGTCGAACAAGCGAATCGCCAGGCACCTGGGTGTGCATCCCTCAACCGTGGGTCGCTGGTTCACCCCGCCCAACACCGAGACGAAGGAGGAGGCACTTTGAACGAGCATGCAGAGACTGAGCCCACCGAGGCGCCGGAAGCCCGACATGAAGCGGCGGGCTCGGAGGCTGAGCGGTCGGCATTCGCCGTGCACCGCGACCCCTCACTCACCACCACTGCCCGGGATGGTGGTTCGCGGGTGGGGCGCGGGATCGCGTGGGTGCGGCCATCCGATCTGATCGCATCGAGCACCGCCCGGCTCGCAGGGCGCGGCATCGACTTCCAGGCGGAACTCGCACATCGCGTCCGGCGCGCCCCCGGCCAGACATACCGTGCGACACGGAACCGGGCACGCGATGCCCGTGATCGACGTGCCGCCCGAGTCGCGCCGGAGTCGTCAGCGTTCGAGTCGTTCGACGTGTTCGAGCCGCAAGATCGGCCCCGCTCGTCGTCATGGGTGCGCCCATCCGGAATCGGGTTGGGGTGACCCGCCGTGGACAGGAAACGGTGGCACGACGCTGGCGGGGAGCGGGTGCGCCCCTTCCTGTCAGGAGGTGCCACCATGCCACAACACCACACCCCAGGACTCGACCAGCGTCGGCAGGGATTCGAGAACTCAGAACGACTCCGCGAACTTCTCACCCGGCTCCACGCGGACGGGCCTGCCGCGTGGAGGCGTGACCCGGAGGCGGCGGCGCTCATGCGGCACGCCGCCGATAAGTACGCCGCGCTCGCGCGCAAGCACGGGCTCGACCCGTGGGAGGCCGCGGGCGCTGCGTTCGAGGCGATGCGGACCGCGTCCGTTCGGCGGGCTGATGATCCGTGGGCGGTGATTACTCGTGCGGTGCAGATCACCTGCATCGCGGAGAACCGCGCCAACGGGCTGCTCTGCTCCGTGCACCAGGCGCGCCGGCCGCGGTACTCGAGTTTCCATGACGCCGAACGCTTCTCTGACCGGGAAAACCCCCTCACCGACTACCACCCTGCATTCCGCGCCGACCCTTTCGCAAGTGATGGCGAGGATGACGCCGACGACGAGGTGGAAGTGTCAGGGGCGACAGGCGT
>CALMSL010000189.1 GCA_937872445.1 uncultured Microbacteriaceae bacterium
ATGGCGCGGGATGGCGGTTGCGCGATCCCCGGATGCACCACCCCCGCCGCGTGGACCGAAATCCACCACGTCGACCCAGCCGAAAACGACGGACCTACGGAAACTGATAATGGCGTCCTGTTGTGTTGGTTCCATCATCGAACCATCGAAACCTCTGGTTGGCAGATCAAAATGATCGGCGGTGTCCCCCACATCAAGGCGCCACCCTGGATCCACTCCGACAACGAATGGCGCCCCAGTACCAAGTCCCCCACCATGCAACTCGACAATGTCGAGCAGCGCGCGTGGCGTACCTAATTCTTAGAATGGTTAGCTCGACGCCTTGGGTCGTGAGGCAGTCTCCAACCGCTAGTCTACCTGCGCGGTCTAATTACCTGAGGGTATATCGTCACTCGTTAGCCCCCTCTTGCGCAACTCAGCCGCCAACAACCCACTAAACAGCCTGTGCCGCAAAGGTGCAATTAAAGAGCCGGCACCACCAGTGAGTGCTACGACACCCCCGATCACTCTTGCGACTACCGCGAACGGTGGCGAGATTGCGGGAATCAGTGGTATCACGACAACAAAAATGATTGCGACGGACCAGAGCATCACGGATACAAGAAGTGCCTGCCTTTTCGCTGAATCATGTGCGGCCGTCACTCCTCTCATGCGAGTCGCGTCAATTTCCGCACGTATCAAGTCAAGGTCATTTTCGATGGCAACACGAGCAGCTTTCTGTTCCTCTATTTCATCGAGAAGTTCGCGCTCTCGCTCAAGGTGAGGCTGGGAGAGGTCAGCGGCCACCGCAGCGCGCGCTTCCGCAATGGTCATATCGACAGACGCTGCGACGAACTCATCAGAATCAATCTGGTGGATAGAAATGGCTACACGACTCTGCTCGGTCATGGATCTAGCAAGTAGCAATTCTGCGTCGCTTATGTCGCCAGCGTCATGCCGTCGTTCAAACTCCCTAACGTACTTTGACCACATCAACTCACTGGGGTTCAATACGCTTAAGCAGGTCGCAATAAGTGACCCCTTGGGCAGGTCCGGGGCCGATGGCGGTGTCTTTATCCAAGTCAAAGTTGCCAGATCCGTGTCAAGAATCGCTACGAACCAGGGTTCAGCTCTCATATCTTCAACGCGTCTAGACGCGCGCAATACATTGGAGTTCGTCGTCACAAATACTGCCCGACACTCTTCTAGCGAGTTCTTCGCCCGGCCGTCGCGCATTCGCACAATGGCGCTAAGGGCCTTCACGTCGTGTACTAGTGCTCTTTCGCTGTAATTGAGGGAGAGTTGCCGAATTTGATTTGCCACCTCATCTTCGTCAACCACATGTTGAACGTTCTGATAAGAAGGGCTATCGACTATTTCGATTCCCGCCCGTTCTATAGTTTCACGAAGCCGACCGATGGCAAGCGTGATGTCGCCCACGCTAAGCCCATTGTTGAAGAAGTACGATCCCACTGAACCCGGACCCCAGGACCATAGTTTTCCATGCTGCGCCGCGAGTTCGGCGCTCTGAAGAATGCTTCGAGTTTCACCGAGAGTGAAATCAAAGCAACCTAGAGCGGCCCCTTGCGCGGCAGCGAGCGCGAGATAGTCGATTGTCGCAGACCGAGCCGGATCTCCTTCATATCCGAGAAGTCGCAGCAATATCCGAGTGTCCAATAAAACTGTCGTATCTTTGAAGGCACGCTCTTCAAGAGGCACGCCCGGAGAAAACAGCGATGCGGCGAGCATGCTTCCTCTAGCGATATTGAGCAAATACTGAAACCCTTGCGGTTCACTCTCGGCAAGTTGTGTAATGAACGCAGCGACCATTCGCGTTTGATCGTCTGGATCGACTGCGGGCAGCTTTCTTATCGACCCGCGGCCAGTTGAGGCACTCATCAACGTTCCATAATAAGTTTCCACATAAGTCAAAAGCCACTGGGACGCGTGAGAACTATCTACGTCAACTCCATGAAGTTGCTTCGCCCAAGCCGAGAAGTCCCTCGCGATCTTGGCTTGTTCGCGCTCCAAGACCTGGACAGTCGAAGAGTGTGATCGTGCTTTGGCAAGTACATCTTCGTTTGCCACATACTGGCCACTGCCAATGTTTCGTAGTTCACCACGCTTCGCGGCACGCCTAGCAATTTGATGCACAACAGTCTCTGGAAAGTGAAGACCGTACGTCTTTGCCACAGCTTCGGTCAATTGCGCTGGCGTTGCGCTCTGAAGGTCTAGAGCCGCAATTGCGCCGAGCACAAAATCTATGAAGTTGTCAAGATAGCTCTTTTGGTGCGTTTGCCAGTCCGCCGTCAGCTTTGCAAAACTGGCTAGCCTGCTTTCCGCCTTGTACATTTCGGAAGCTAAGACGTTGTCTTGACTCTCAATCGATGTTTCCGCCATTGCGTTGACCGCGACCGTCACGTGCTTCGGTGGGCCGGGTTTGGGCCTATCGCTGTTGCTCATATTTGCTCCATAACTCGAGCAGACGCCCTTATACAACTCTTGAGAAAATCTATCAATACATTGGCACACCTCCGGAACATTCATCCATAGATGCCGTAGCCATGTGGCCATAAAGAAAAATGGAGCTTGGGCCGCGGCACCGCGCTCGCTTTCGCAGAGGAAGATTCAATGCAAACTCAGGAGAGCAGTTTTGTATTTGGAGAGTTCACGAATCGCGGATCCGGGGCCAGACCGGCATTGCCGCCTGTCTCAGCCGGGAACCTCTTGGAGGCAGCGACGGTTAGTTCAAAGCTGTGGTTGATCGAGAATATTGGTCGGGTCAGTTGCCGCTCATCCTAGCCACTCGCTTCTGCTGGAACGCAGCGAAACCCTCGCGGTAGTCGGACGTCGTGCGCAGGCGCTCCTGCTCCACGTTCTCGGCCGCCATGGACTCCCACAAGCCGACTCGGTCCTCACGCAGCTGGGCGATCAGGCTCTTGCTCGCCAGGAACGCCTGCGTTGCCCCGGATGCCGCTGTGGTCGCCTTGGTACGAGCGAAGTCGAGGAGTTCGGCATCCGGGATCGCGCGGCTGAACAAACCCGCTGCCACCGCCTCCGCGCCGGTCATGAGCTCGCCCGTGTAGATCAGGTCCAGCGCGCGATGGGCACCGAGGCGCTCGAAGAACAGGGAGTGGCCACCGGAATCCAACACGGCACCCAGGTTCGCGAACGGGGAACCGAACTTTGCACCTTCCGCCACGTACACGACATCTGTCGCGATGAGCAGACCGAGACCGATGCCCAGGCACGCACCGTGAGCCGCGGCGAACGTCGGTGCGGGGAAATCGGCCAGAGTGCGCATCACCGGGCCGAAGGAATCCTTCAGGAACGCGAGCGCGTCATCCGTTTCCGGATCGACTGCAGAAATGTCTCGACCGGCACAGAACGCACGACCCTCGCCGCGGATGAGGAGGGCGCGGACGCCGGCCGATTGCGCCTCCTGCAGACGGGTTCCCAGTTCGGCTAGCGCGGCGTCATTTAGCGCGTTCAGCTTGTCCGGGATGTTCAGAGTTAGCTCGGCCAGGTTGTTGGCGATGGAAAGGTCGATCATGGGATGAATCCTAGGGGTATTGGGTGGGCTCCCTTCGAGACGATCGCTGCGCGATCCCTCAGGGAGCAAGGTGGCGTTCCCTTCGAGAGCCTCAGGGAGCGGTGCCACTAACTGTCGTAATTGACCGTTACGGCATCGCTCGTGGGGTGCGACTGACAGGTGAGGATGTATCCCCGCTCCAGCTCCTCCGGCTCGAGCGCGTAATTCTCGTCCATCGTCACCGTCCCATCCACGAGAATCGCGCGGCACGTGCCGCACACGCCGCCCGCGCACGCGAACGGCACATCCGGCCGCACCCTCAGCGCAGCGTTCAACACCGTCTCGCGCCCGTGCGCAGGCGTATTGATGGATGCCGTCAGCCCGTCCAGCGTGAACGTAATCGTGCGCACCGCATCGCCCTCATCGACGATCACCGGCCTGCCGACGGAGCCCTCCGGACGGTCGGGCCGATCCGTCGTAAACAGCTCGAAGCGCACGTGGTGGCGATCCACCCCGGCCTCCTCAAGCGTGTCCCGCACAAGCTGCACAAGCTCGAACGGCCCGCAAATGAACCACTCATCCACATCCCCCGGCCGCACCAGATACTCGAGGAACGTGTTCAGACGCTCCGCATCCAGCCGCCCCGACATGATCTCGGAGGCCCGCTTCTCCCGCGTGAGCACGTGGTACAGGGCGAACCGCGCAGGGAAGGCATCCTTCAACTCTGCGAGCTCCTCGAGGAACATCACATCATTCGCGGTGCGATTCGAGTAGATGAGACTGAACTGCGTGTTCGGGGATGCGCGCAAAATCGTGCGCGCGAGCGACATGATCGGCGTCACCCCTGAGCCCGCCGCAATTGCGGCGTAGTGGCGGTTCGTATCGGGTGCTACTTCCGTCGTGAACGTGCCCTGCGGGCTCATGACATCGATGACCGTGCCCGGGGTAAGCGACTCATTCGCCCACGTCGAAAACTCGCCGCCCAGGTCGCGCTTGATCGCCACACGCAACTCCCCCGGCACGGGCACAGCGCAAATCGAGTAACTGCGGCGAAGCTCGCGCCCGTTCAACTCCATGCGCAACGCAAGGTACTGCCCTGGCTCGTAATCGTAGTTCTCCGCGAACTCCTCCGGCACGTCGAACGTGACCTCGATCGAATCCTCGGTCAGCCGCCGCACCTCGCGCACGGTCAGCGGATGGAAACGGGCGCGCTTACGCTGCGGCGCCGGCTCGAGCCCCACGTCAGATCACCTTGAAATAGTCGAACGGCTCGTGGCACGCATTGCACGTGTACAGCGACTTGCACGCGGTGGACCCGAACCGGCTCGACTCCGTCGTGTCCAGCGAACCGCACTGCGGGCACTTCACCGACATCGCCACACGCACCGGACCGCCCGCACGGCCGCCCATCGCAGCATGCCCGGTCGGCGGCGCGATGCCGAACTTCTCGAGCTTCGCCTTGCCCTCCTCAGACATCCAGTCCGTCGTCCACGCCGGCGAGAGCACAAGCTTCACCTCGGCATCCTCATACCCGGCGTCATGGAGCACCGTAAGCACATCGTCGCGCATGACATCCAAGGCGGGGCAACCCGAATACGTCGGCGTGATCGTCACCACGGCGCGGCCGTCGACCAACTCGGCAGAGCGCAGCACGCCCAAATCCTCGATCGTGAGCACGGGAACCTCCGGGTCGAGCACGGTCGCCGCAAGATTCCACACGTGCACGCCCTCGCCCTCCGTGGGCTTCGGCCGGGCCTCGGCCTCCAGGCTCGCGTTCGCTGCCATCATCACCACGTCGCCTCCGGATGCGCGCGCGCGAGCACCTGCATCTCCGCGAGCATCGGCCCGAAAAACTCCGTGTGGATGCCGTCCCGGCCGCCGCCCCGGGCGACGAAACCTTCTGGAACCTCCAGCTCGGCCTCCGCCAGCACGGTGCCGGTCACCGCATCGAAGTCGTCCCGCAGCAACGACGGCCGCACGGCCACATCGCCCAGGGACTCCACGAGTTCGTCGTCGCGGAACATTTCGTCCACATACGGCCACATCACACCCAGCCCCGCGATCATTCGGCGACGGGACTCCTCGGTGCCGAGCGCGAGCCGCAGCACCCACTGGGTCGCGTGGTCGCGGTGGTAGTCGACCTCCTTCACGGCCTTCGCGGCGATCGCGGCGAGAGTCGCATCCGTGGAATCCACGAGCCGACGGTACAACTCGAACTGGAAGTGCGAAATGATGAACTGCCGCGCGATCGTCGCCGCGAAGTCGCCGTTCGGCTGCTCGACGAGCTGCAGGTTCACAAACTCCGGCTCATGACGGAAATAGGCGAGGTCATCCTCGGTCTTGTCCCACGCGAGCGCCGCGTAGCTCAGGAACGAGCGAGCATGGCCGAGCTGGTCGAGGGCGATGTTGCCGAGGGCGACATCCTCTTCCAGCTCCGGCGCACGCGCGATCCACCAACCCAGCCGCTGGGCCAGAATCAGTGCATCGTCACCGAGGCGCAAGGCGTAATTTGCTACCGCCTCTGTCGGTTTCTCGCCGGCCTCGGTGATCTTCTCGGCGGTGAGAGCCTCCCCCGCCGAAATCCGGAACGTCTGATCGCTCACAGGTGCTTCACGCCCTCAGACTCGGTGTAATAGCTCGCGTGGCGGTACTCCTTGCCGCGCGGGCTTTCGAAAAACGCGCCCTTCGCGTCCGGGTCGGATGTCGTGATGTCTGTGGACCGCACCACCCAAATGGAGACGCCCTCGTTGCGGCGCGTGTACAGGTCACGCGCGTTGCGCACCGCCATTTCGGCATCTGGAGCGTGCAGGGAGCCGGCGTGCAGGTGGGACAACCCGCGCGACGAGCGCACGAACACTTCCCACAGAGGCCACGGCTCGGTGTCGTTCGTACCAGGAGTGCTCATCAGGCGGCCTGCACTTTCTCAAGGCGAGCTTTCTCAGATTCAACGCGGCGTCGCTCGGCGTAGGCCGCTGCGGCCTCGCGCACCCACGCGCCTTCTTCGTGCGCGGTGCGGCGACGCTCGAGCCGGATCGCGTTCGCCGGCCCGCGGCCTTTCAACACTTCGTAGAACTCATCCCAATCGAGGTCGCCGAAGTCGTAGTGACCGCGCTCCTCGTTCCACTTGATGTCCGGGTCGGGAAGGGTGAGTCCAAGAACCTCAGCCTGCGGCACGATCATGTCCACGAAACGCTGACGCAACTCGTCGTTGCTGAACCGCTTGATGTTCCACGCCATGCTTTGCGCGGAATTCGGGGAATCGGCATCCGGCGGGCCGAACATCATGAGCGCGGGCGCATACCAGCGGTTGACGGACTCTTGCGCCATCTCATGCTGTTCCTTCGTGCCGCGCGACAGGTGCAGCAGGATCTCGAAACCCTGCCGCTGGTGGAAGGATTCTTCCTTGCAGATGCGCACCATCGCGCGCGCGTACGGCCCGTAGGATGCACGGCACAGCGGAACCTGGTTGCAGATCGCCGCCCCGTCCACGAGCCAGCCGATCGACCCCATGTCCGCCCACGTGGGAGTGGGGTAGTTGAAGATCGACGAGTACTTGGCCTTGCCGCTGATCAGGTCTTCGGTCATCTTGTCGCGCGGCGTTCCGAGCGTTTGGGCGGCAGAGTAGAGGTACAGCCCGTGGCCGGCCTCATCCTGCACCTTCGCCATGAGGATCGCCTTGCGCTTGAGGCTCGGCGCGCGCGTGATCCAGTTTCCCTCCGGCTGCATGCCGATGATTTCGGAGTGCGCGTGCTGGGAGACTTGGCGCACGAGCGTCTTGCGGTACGCGTCCGGCATCCAGTCCGTGGGCTCCACGCGCTGGTCGGCGGCGATGAGCTCGTCGAAATGGGCGCGGCCGGCCGGATCTTCCGGGAGCTCCGCGTCGTCGCTGCGCTTTCTCTGTGCGGCGGTTGCCATGCTGATCACCTTCGATTGCGGGGAGTCGATTCACAGTGCGAAAGGCCGCCAGGCACTTGGCAACTGACCGACCGTTCGTTTAGGCTTTGCCCTAGGCTAACACCCGACAGATTGGTGGTCAACGATGAGCGACGCCGCTTCCGGCACATATGAACGCCCGGACACGATGCTGCGGGATGACCGCGCATCCACCGAACTGCTCGGCATGGATGTCGTGGAGATGAGCGAAGACCACGCCATCGTCACGATGGTTGTGCGCGACGACATGGTGAACGGCCACCAGATCGTGCACGGCGGGCTGGTGTTCACGCTTGCGGACACCGCGTTCGCGATGGCGTGCAACAGCGAAGGGAGCGTGACCGTCTCGTCGGGGGCCGAGATCACCTACTACGCACCGGGGCGCGCAGGCGATCTTCTCACCGCGACCGCCCAGGTCCGGTCCCGGCGGGGCCGCAGCGTCCTATGCGACGTCGAGGTGCGGAACGCGCAGGGCATCATCGCCGAGTTCCGCGGCCACGGCAAAACGGTGACCCAGGATCGTCTTCACGCGGAGCGCTCATCATGACCGACACCGCCGCCCCGACTCGGCAAAACCACGACCAGGAGTCGATCCTGCGCGTGGCCGCCGAAGTGTTCATCCAGCACGGCTACGACGCCACCTCGATGGGCCAGCTCGCCGAAAAGCTCGGCATCACGAAATCCGCGATCTACCACCACGTGCCGAGCAAGGAGTACCTGCTGCAGCTCGCGCTCGATCGCGCGCTCGACAGCCTCGAGGCGATCCTCGTCGACCCGCTCGCCTCCACCGGGCCGGCCATCGACCGTCTCATGTACGTGCTGCGCTCCTCCGTTGGGGTGCTCACCGATCAGTTACCGTTCGTTACCCTGCTTCTGCGCCTCCGCGGCAACACGGAGCTCGAGCGGAACGCCCTGGATCGCCGACGCGCGTTCAATCAGGTCGTCGCGGACCTCGTCGATGAGGCACGAAACGACGGCGACATCCGAAAGGACATCGACCCGCGCACGACAACCCGCCTTCTGTTCGGCATGATCGGATCCGTCGTCGACTGGTACAAGCCCGGCGGCCCGGTCAGCGCGGAGGATGTCGCGAACGACGTCGTCGCCGTCGCGTTCGGCGGCGTGCGCACGCAGTAACTCCCGAACACGTCTCCGAAGGTTCCTCACAGCGTGACCGCGCAGGCTACTAGTGTCTTAAGCCTGAGGAGAACACAATGTCGACGACGGGAAAAACACGGTTGGCCGCAGC
Source organism: uncultured Microbacteriaceae bacterium (assembly GCA_937872445.1). Lineage (GTDB taxonomy): Bacteria > Actinomycetota > Actinomycetes > Actinomycetales > Microbacteriaceae > Terrimesophilobacter. The sequence goes on from CALMSL010000189.1 coordinate 8,694, forward strand.
GCCAGAGGACAGCCTCGACCCGGAAGAACGCATGTCCCGCGACGAACTGGAGTCGATCCAGTTGCGCCGCCTCCAGCACACCGTTCGAACCGCCTACGAGACGGTGCCCACCTACCGGACGAAGTTCGATGAGGTCGGCGTGCACCCCGACGATATCAAGGCTTTGAGCGACGTCGAGATACTCCCCTTCACCACGAAGGAGGACCTGCGGAAGGCCTACCCGTTCGGGATGTTCGCGATTCCCCGGGAAGATGTGGTGCGCATCCACGCGTCGTCGGGAACGACCGGCAGGCCGACGGTCGTCGGATACAGCAGGAATGACCTGCAGATTTGGGCCGGGCTCGTCGCGCGCAGCCTCCGCGCCTCCGGGGTGCGACCCGGCATGATCGTGCACAACGCGTACGGGTACGGGTTGTTCACGGGCGGCCTTGGCCTGCACGCCGGCGTGGAAGCCCTCGGCGCGACAGTGGTTCCCATGTCGGGCGGCCAGACCGCGAAACAGGTGCAGCTCATCCACGACTTCGAGCCGGAAGTGATCCTCTGCACCCCGAGCTACCTTCTGACGATCGCCGACGGGATGAGCGCCGCCGGAATCGATCCGCGTTCGACGAGCCTCACAGTCGGGGTGCTCGGAGCCGAACCGTGGACCAACAAACTGCGCGAAGACATCGAAGCGCACCTCGACATCGACGCCCTCGACATTTACGGCCTCAGCGAAGTGATGGGCCCGGGGGTTGGAAACGAGTGCATCGAGTCGAAGGACGGCCCCCACCTCTGGGAGGACCATTTCCTTCCCGAAATCATCGCGGAGGACTCGACCGTTCTGCCGGACGGGGAACGCGGCGAACTCGTGCTGACGACCCTCACCCGGGAAGCGATGCCCGTCATCCGCTACCGGACGCGCGACCTCACCCGGCTGCTGCCGGGCACTGCCAGGCCCAACATGAGGCGCATCGAAAAAATCACCGGACGCAACGACGACATGATCATCCTGCGCGGGGTGAACATTTTCCCCACCCAGATCGAAGAAATCGTTCTGGCATTTCCCGAACTGGCTCCGCACTTCATTATCGAACTCACAAAGCCAAAGAGGCTCGATGAGCTCACGGTCAAAGTCGAACGACGCGACGGCACTGATCTCGCCGTCGCCACGACCGCGGCAACAGCACTCGTTCGCCAGGTCAGGACCGCCCTCGGTTGCAACATCGCGGTGGACATTGTCAACCCCGGCGCGATCGAACGCAGCGCAGGCAAGTTCCAGCGCGTCCACGATCTGCGGGAGCACTAAGGCTTAGTGAGCAGCGACTCTAGCGGACAGAGACGTCCGGCAGGCGCGCCGCGACGATGACGCCGAGGAAACCCAGGGCGGCGAGGAACACGAGCGCCCACTCGACACCCCACAGCGCGAGCAGAGAGCTGATCCCACCGGCGACGAGCAGGATGACACCCATCGCAGAGTTCGAGACGGCGACGTAGTTGGTTCTCTGGTCGCCTTTGGCCATGTCCACGATGTACGTCTTTCGGCCCACCCGCACGCCGGTGTGCACGAACGTGAGCACAAAGTACGTCGTGACGAACACGGATGCTCCCCACACCGTTCCGCCGTCGAAGCCCGGCAGCCCGCTCACGACCAACATGACCACGAGCGTCAGCGACGCCACCCCGGCGCCCACAGCCATGAGGGTGCGGCTCGCGCGGTCCGCGATCCTGCCGAACACCGGGCCGCCGACGACGGCGGACAGCCCGGAGGCGATGATGAACCCGCCAAGCCCGCTGAGCGCCCCGGCGCCGGAGGACACCGCGAGGGTGATGACGAACGGCGGACTCAGCGCGGACACGAGCAGCAGGCTGCGCATCGTGACGAAGCGGCGGAAAGGCACATCATCGCGTAGCAGCGTCACGGCAGTCTTGAGCCCCGCCGACAGAGCGGGCGGCTCGTCCTGGGCGCTCCCGTCCTCGCGCCCGTCCGGCACAGACTTGACCGGCGCAGACTTGTCCGGCGCAGACTCGTCCGACACAAACTGATCCGCATCCTCCCCCGCCGGCTCCCGGACGCCCGAATACACCAGGGCGGTGAGCACCCAGAGCGCCGAACCGCTGGCGAGGAGCACGACGAGCATCCAGATCGGCGGATCGCCTCCGCCGACGAGCCGCAGGACGAGACCGAGGGGGATCGCGACGATTCCGGCGGACATCGTCGAGAGGCCGTTGATCTGCCCCCGCGTCCCCTTCGGCACGGTGCGCCCGAGCACATCCTTGGAGGAGATCGAGCACAGGCTGCGGCCGAGTGAGAACACGGCGAGCGCGACCAGAATGAGCACGCCGGCCAGCAGGCCATCGGCGAATGCCGCGACGACGGCCATGGCCGCGACCGTCGCGGCCTGCACGATGGCGCCGATCACGAACACCCACTTGCGTCTGCGCACGCGCAGCACGAACGGGGTGATGAAGGCCTGCGGGAGCATCGACCCGGACTCCCGGATGGGCACGAGCAGTCCGACGAGCGCGCTGGGCACGCCGAGCGCGTGGAACAGCCACGGCAGGACGGTCGAGGCTTTCACGACCTGGTCGCCCGAGTTCTGCAGTGCGGTTGCGCCGATGATGCGCAGAGCGTTGCCGGGCAGATTCCGGCGGACGGCCTCGGGCAGTTCCTGCTGTGCCTGCGGGTCGTGTTTGAGCACGTTCTCCGAGATCCGACGGATCGTGCCCATCGCCCCAGCCTACGGCGTGGACAGATTCGCCGACGGCGCCGAAGTGCACCCAGTTCTCTAGAAAGTTTCACTGTTGGCGCACGCCCGCAAGGCGCTAATCTATGCGTTATGGGCGGGACTTCGCCTGACGAAAGTCAGGCATCATCGGCTGACGCGGGCGAAGAAAAAGACGCGCGGCGGAAATTCCTGCCGTGGTGGTTGTGGATCCTCCTGGCCGCGATTCTGGCTGCGATCCTCGTCATCGTCGTGATCCTGCAGCCGTGGATTACGCCCGCCGTCACCACAACGCCCACGCCGACTGCGACATCGAGCCCCAGCCCGACGCCGACGCCGAGCGCTACGCCGACACCCACTCCCACGCCGAAGGACATGGGCCAGGGCACGTTCGACAGCAGCATGATCGGGTACCTCTCGGACACCCTCAACTCGCAGAATACGGCGGTTCTGGCACAGAGCCCCACGTTCAGCAATCCTGTTTTCGTCCTCGCCGCGAACAGCGGG
>CALMSL010000190.1 GCA_937872445.1 uncultured Microbacteriaceae bacterium
CGGCACGAACTCGAACTCTCCAAACTCACCGGCCAGGCCGAGACCGCGGCGTCCCGGCTGGCGGCGGTGCGCGGGGAAGTGCTGCGTCAGCAGAACGCGATGGATGCCGCGGCGCAGCGTCGCGAAGCCGCCCAGGCCGCGTTCGCCGCCCTGGAGGAGGATGCCGGCACCGGAGCAGCGAGCGAAACCGACCTGGAGGGCGCCTACGGGGAGGCTCAGGCGGAAGTGACGGCTGCGGAAGCGGAGATCGAGCGGCTCCGGGAAACCCTGCACGACCACGAACGGGAGCGCTCGGCACTGACCGCGCGCACGAGCGCCCTCTCCAGCGCTCTCGACCAGAAGGACGGGTCGAGTGCGCTCGTGGAGCGGAAGCTGCGGGGGATCCGCGGGCTCCTCGCCGAACACCTCCAGGTGCAGCCCGGTTTCGAAGCGGCGATCGCCGCGGCGCTCGGATCTCTTGCCGATGCCGTGCTTGCCGACAACCGCGACGCTGCCGTCGCGGCGGTGGATCACGCGAGAGCCGAAGAACTCGGTCGGGTCGACGTCGTGCTTGCGGATGATGCCGGACCCGCAGACGCGTCCGCCCCGAGCGACGGTCTACCGAAATCGCTCCCGACCGGCGCAGTTCCGGCGTCGTCCGTCGTCTCCGCCCCGCCAGGAGTTCTCGGCATCCTCGCCCAGGTGATCATCGCGGAGGACCTTGGAGTCGCGCGTACCGTCTGGAAATCGCTCCAGAACGCCTCGACCGTCACCATCATCACGAAGGCCGGCGATGTGCTCAGCCGCTACGTCCTCCGCGGAGGCTCCGGCGCGAAGCGCTCCCGCGTAGAACTCATCGCCGACCGGGACGCCGCGCAGGCGCGGCTCGCCGAGGTCGCCGAGCTCATCGAGTCGGCGAAGGCCGCGCTGGACGGGCAGCGCGCCGTGCACGATGACGCGAAGCAGCGTGCAACGGCCGCGCTCGCCGCACTGCGAGACTTCGACGCCCAGCTGGCCGCGAGCACGGAGAAGCTCAGCCGCGCGCGAGCCCAGGTGGAAGCCGCGGCAGCAGAATCCGAGCGGATCGAGCGCGGCCTCGCCCTCGCGACGGATGCCGTCACGGATGCCGTCGCAGCATCCGAGGCGGCTGTCGCCGAGCTGGAGGCGGCGCAGTCGAGGCCGAAGCCGATGTTCGACGCTTCGGCGAGGGAAGGGCTTTCGGACGAACTCGACGCGGCGCGGGAACGAGAAGTTGAGGCTCGACTGCAGGTGGAGACGGCCAGGGAGCGGGTGCGGGCCGAGGAGGCGCGAGGCCAGGCCCTGGCCCGCCAGTTGGGAGACGAACGCGCCGCAGCGCAGGAAGCCGCCCGGCGGGCCGTCATCCGTCGGCACCAGCTGGAATCGGCGCAGAGGGTGATCGACGCACTGCCGTCCGTACTGGATGCGGTCGACCGTTCCGTGTCTCAGGCGAGGGTCGAACTCGCGGCGCGGGAATCCGAGCGGCTGAAACAGAACGAGGAGCTGGCCGAGCTTCGCCGCGACGAAGCATCGCTGCGCGAGCGGCTGACCGCCGTGAGCGAGACGGTGCACGGGCTCGAGATGCAGATCTACGAGAAGAAGCTGCACTTGTCGAGCCTGCTGGAGCGCGCAGGCGAGGAACTCGGACTCGTCGAGGATGTGCTCGTCGCCGAGTATGGCCCCGAGGTGCCGGTGCCGGCCGACCCGACGGCATCCGATCGTTCCACCGATACGGAAATTCAGGAATCTGCGCCAGAGCCTCCCGCAAACACCGGGGAGCCGGACGAGGAAAGTACCGAAGTTCCTGAATTTTCGACAACAGGAACGCCGTACGTTCGGGCGCAGCAGGAGGCCCGGCTCGCGAAGGCGGAGCGCAAGCTCGCCCAGCTCGGCCGCGTCAATCCGCTCGCGCTGGAGGAGTTCGAAGCGCTCGAGCAGCGCCACAAGTTCCTGACCGAGCAGCTCACCGACCTCACGAACACCCGCAAGGACCTCCTCACGATCATCGACGACATCGACGGGAGGATGCAGGACATCTTCTCCAGCGCGTTCGAAGACACCAAGGCGGCGTTCAACGAGGTCTTCCCCGTGCTGTTCCCGGGAGGCACCGGCACCATCCTGCTCACCGAGCCGGACAACCTGCTGACGACCGGCATCGAGGTCACGGTGAAGCCGGCCGGCAAGAAGATCGAGCGTCTCTCCCTGCTGAGCGGCGGCGAGCGCTCCCTCGCCGCAGTCGCCCTGCTCATCGCCATTTTCAAAGCCCGACCGAGCCCGTTCTACATCCTCGACGAGGTGGAGGCCGCCCTCGACGACGCGAACCTGGGCCGCCTGCTCACCGTGCTGGAGGAGCTGCGAGCAAACTCGCAGCTCATCGTCATCACCCACCAGAAGCGCACGATGGAAATCGCGGATGCCCTGTACGGCGTCTCGATGCGCCAGGACGGAGTGAGCGCGGTCGTCGGCCAGCGCGTCGCCCAAGAGCGCGTATCCGGGTAGCAGTCCGCACCAGCATAGACTTGCGCGGTGACCGAAACTGAAGCCATTCAGAAGCGAGTCATTCGCGTACTCATTGTCGCTCAGGTACTTGGCGGAATTGGCGTAGGGGCGACCGTTTCGGTGGGGGCTCTTCTCGCTTCCGAAGTCAGCGGTTCGCCGGCGTGGTCCGGGATGGCGGCGACCATGAGCACGCTGGGCGCTGCGCTCATCGCAGTGCCGTTGGCTCGCACGGCAATGGTCCGTGGTCGCCGTGTCGCGCTGTCCACAGGGTCGCTCGTGACAGCGGCAGGCGCAGTGCTGGCAACTGTTTCCGCGGCACTGGGCTCCTTCCCCCTGTTGCTTGTGGGACTCGCCCTCGCAGGGGCAGGGTCGGCAACCGGGTTGCAGGCGCGGTTTGCCGCCACCGACCTCGCGATGCCACAACACCGCGGCCGGCAGCTTTCGGTTGTGGTGTGGTCCACCACGCTCGGCGCGGTGCTGGGGCCGAACCTCATCGAACCGGGCGAAGCGATTGGCGCACTTCTCGGACTTCCGACACTCACCGGACCGTTTGTGTTCACTGTCCTGGCTCAAGCCGCAGCCATGTTCGTGTATTTTTTCGGACTTCGCCCGGATCCGCTTCTCACCGCCCTCAGGAATGCGCCCCCGCGTGAGGGAGTTCCACCACGCAAGGGTTTCGCGACGCTTCGCGTAAACCCTCTCGCGAGATATGCGGTCGTGTCGGTGGCGCTGAGCCACGCCACGATGGTCGCGATGATGTCGATGACGCCGGTGCACCTGTACGGCCACGGCGCGACGCTCGTGATTGTCGGTTTCGCGCTGAGCCTGCATATCGCCGGCATGTTTGCCTTTTCGCCGGTCTTCGGCTGGTTGAGCGACCGCTGGGGCCGCGTGCCGACCATTCTCGTCGGGCAGTGTGTTCTCGTCGTATCCCTGCTCATTGCGTGGATTGGCGCGGAGTCCCAGGTGCTTGTCGTGATCAGCGTCATCCTTTTGGGCCTCGGCTGGTCGGCTTCCACAATTGCCGGTTCGACGCTCGTTGCCGAGTCCGCGCCGGTGGATGACCGAGCCGGTGTGCAAGGCGTCTCTGACCTCGTGATGAATGCCACCGCTGCCGTGCTGGGCGCTCTGGCCGGCCCTGTGCTGGCTCTCGTTGGGTATTCCGGTCTCGGCGTCGCGAGCCTGCTGTTGGTCGCGGTAGTTATCGTGTGGTCCCTCCGCCGGCTGGCGGTCCGGATTCCGGTTGCCAGCTAGGATCGCTGGCATGGCTGAGCACGCGCAACCCTGGTCGCTCGGCGGCTCGCTCCGCGGCATGTTCTCCAGGAAAACCATCGACGACGAGACGTGGGATGCCCTGGAGGATGCCCTGATTTCCGCCGACTTCGGACCGGACATCACGGACTCCGTCGTGGCGGAGTTGCGGGCCAGCGTCGAGCGGTTTCGCACGACTGACCCCGCGGACTTGAAGCGGATGCTGCGCGAAAACCTCGAGGAACGGCTGGCCCGCCTCGACCCGACGCTGCGCCTGACCGCCAGACCCGCCGTCGTGCTCGTCGTCGGCGTGAACGGCGTGGGCAAAACGACCACGATCGGCAAGTTCGCGAAGTTCCTCGCCAACCACGGCCGCAGCGTCGTGGTGGGCGCCGCGGACACATTCCGGGCCGCGGCCGTCGAGCAGCTCGCCACGTGGGCGGAACGCGGGGGCGCACGAATCGTGAAACCGCAGGCGCAAGGCCAGGATCCGGCATCCGTCGCGTTCCAGACGGTCGAGTTGGCCGAGCGCGAGGGCATCGACATCGTGCTCATCGACACGGCGGGGCGCCTGCAAACCAAGAGCGGCCTCATGGATGAGCTTGGCAAGATCCGTCGGGTGATCGAAAAGCAGACGGAGATCGCCGAGGTTTTGCTCGTTCTGGATGCGACAACCGGGCAGAACGGGCTCGCGCAGGCGCAGGCGTTCATCGAGCACGCCGGGGTGACCGGCCTCGTGCTCACGAAGCTGGATGGTTCGGCGAAGGGCGGTTTCGTGCTCGCGGTGCAGGAGAAGACCGGCATCCCGATCAAGCTCGTCGGCCAGGGCGAAGGCATCGGCGACCTCACCGGGTTCACCCCGCACGTGTTCGTGCAGAACCTCGTCGGTTAGGGTTCGCAGTTCAGGCTATTTCGAGGTCGCAGCCAATTTGGCCCAGTTTTTCGCAACAATCTGCTGAGCCTGTGACGATCCCGCCTGAATTGCGAACGGAGTGTGGTCTCATTCGAGGGCGGCGTGCGCCCGGCTGAGTTCCACGTAGTGGTTCGCGTTGGCTTTGATCGCGTCGAGTTCCCCATCGGAAATCTCGCGGCGGACCTTGGCGGGGACCCCGGCCACGAGCGAGCGGGGCGGGATGACCGTTCCCTCCAGCACGACCGCGCCCCCTGCCACAAGTGAGCCGGCGCCGATCACGGCGCCATTCATGACGGTCGCACCCATGCCGATGAGGCAGTCGTCTTCGACGGTGCAGCCGTGCACGACCGCGCCGTGCCCGACGCTCACGCCGGTGCCGATCGTGGTGGGGATCCCGACATCGCAGTGCACGACCACATTGTCCTGCAGGTTGCTCCGTGCGCCGAGGTTGATCTGGTCGGTGTCGCCGCGCAACACCGCTCCGTAAAACACGCTGGATTCCGGGCCGAGGAATACGCGCCCGACCAGCGTGGCGTTCGGCGCGACGAACGCGGTTTCGTCGACAGCGGGGGTGTGGCCGCCGAAGGGGACGAGGAGTGCAGTCATGCCTCCACGCTAGCGCGAGAAACGCGAAGCAATTTCGGTGAGAACCTTCTCGTTGCCCGCGAAGACGCCGTCGCGGCGGGGCCAATGGGTGATGACATCCGTGAATCCGAGCGCTGCGGCCCGACCGACGGCATCCTCCCACGCATCGACGCTCTTCAGCGAGTAGTCGTGCGAATCCAGATTCAGGTACCGGTCGAGCGA
>CALMSL010000191.1 GCA_937872445.1 uncultured Microbacteriaceae bacterium
ACGTATCTCACGGCCGGCCCGAAGGAAACGCGCGCCTGGACGATCCACAAAGGTTGGAAAGCACCGCAAGCTGCTGGTGTCATCCACACTGACTTTGAGAAGGGTTTCATCAAGGCCGAAGTGATCTCCTTCGATGACCTCGTCGCGACCGGCTCTGTGGCCGAAGCCCGCGCGAAGGGCAAGGCGCGCATGGAGGGCAAGGACTACGTCATGCAGGATGGCGACGTCGTCGAGTTTCGCTTCAACAACTAGCTCTCTCCTACCCGAACGACGCGGCGCATCGTTGACGATGCGCCCGCTGCAGCAGGTGCATCGTCAACGAAGTGGCGTATAGACTCCGCGTATGGATGATGTCGTCATCGTTCGGGATGACGATCCGCGGTGCTTGGAACTTGAGGCGGACGGCTACCGGATCGTGGGTCGATCCTGGGGTGCCCGCCTTCGGTTGGCAGAGACGCCTGATCTGACAAGGTTCGAGCGGGTGGTGGCCAAAGTCGAAGCAACAGGGATCGTCGTTCAGGAGCTGGACGCCAGTTTCGCGAAAGCGCTGTTCGACTTGGAATCCGCCAACAATGTTGACTATCCCTTCACCCCAGCGACATATCAACCGCCACCGGTGTTGAGCGAGATCCTAGGGTTTTGGAAGAACGGCAAGCGGGTGTTCGGCGCCCTGGACGATGGCCGGCTTGTCGGTGCGGTGGTTGGTGTAGTCAATGACGGAGTGGGTGACAACGACTTTGCGTCTGTGCTCGAGAATTATCGCGGGACCGGGGTAGGGGGAGCCATTGCGGCAGCCTCAATCATCGCGTTTGCCGACGACGGAGTGCGTACTTTTACTGCCGGTGGCGCTGGCATGGATGACGCGAGTTTGGGTTTGGTTCGTTCGATGGGGTTCACTCTCGAAGAACAGTGGCGGAGTTACCAGCGCTAAGGCTTAGCGACGTCGTGGAGTTCCGCTTCAACGTTTAGGCAACTGCCTGCATCCTGTCTGCACTCTCCAACGCTTGGTACGTGGCCTCAAAAGCGCCACAGACATCATCCGGAATCGCATAGTTGCGGGTCACGGTGCGCAGTTCGTTGAACAGAGCTGACGTACGCGTCGCATTGCCCGCCTGCTGGAGCTGCATCGTGATCTCACGTACACGGGTCAGTTCGGGATGGTGGGCTCCGTGGACGCGTTCGATGAGGGGCGCAAACTGTGCTGCGCGCGCAATGTTCTGGTCAGTCATTTGCCATTTCCTTTTCCTCGAAGAGGTTCAACATCAGCGTAAGAAATGTGCCCCGGAATGGCCTTGACGCAGATCAAGCTGACAGCGGGGATCGTGCCAGCGCGGTGATACTGGCGTGAAGGGACCGGGGGTCCCACTGCTGGTTGGTGACCTCGAAACCCGCCCGCTCGATCGCGTGAGTCATGTCCTCCATGGGCCATCGGTACGCGGTCGTGGCCGGGTGGTGGAATGCCTCGAGACGGGGACCGGAGAAGAAGGAGACGAGGAGGGAACCGTTATCCTCGAGGGCCTCCCGCAGGGCAGCCAGGGCCGTCGGGAGCTCGTCGGGGCCGTGGTGAATCAGGGAATACCATGCAAGGATCCCGGACCAGCGTTCTTCGGTTCCGACAAGGTCGGCGAGTGAGGCGTGCCTGAAGGTCACCTCGGGGTGGGTCCGACGGGCAATCTCGACGAACTTATCGACGGGTTCGAGTCCTTCGACGGCGTGCCCCAGTGCGGCGAGGTGGCCACTCCAACGTCCGGTGCCCGAGCCGACGTCGAGGATGCGGCCGGAGACAGTGCTGGCCCAGTTTTCGATTGCGCGCCGGTCTGGGTCTGCGGCGGACACCACGACGCCGAGCATGTCTGCCAGCCCGTCTGCCTGGGAACTGTAGGCCTGCGTGACCTTATCCGATGCCACTCATTCCTCCCTGGGTCGTTATTTGCCTGGACACTCTTGAACGTATGGCAATCGGAAGAAGCCGCACATGATCTGGATCAACTCTCAAAAGGAAGTATGGAGTGGCTCGACTGCTCGTATTGGTGATGTAGAACGGCTACGCGTGGAGTTCCGCTTCAACAATTAGCAGAAAAGGCCACTTCCTCCAACGGGAGTGAAGCCCACGGTACTGTCGATCGCATGACTTCACTCCCACTGGTGCCTTCAGAGTTCGATCCGCCAAGGTTGCTGGTCACCGATCAGTTCCTGCTGGAGCCACTCGGCCCGGAACACAATGAAGCGGACCATGCTGCGTGGACGTCGAGCATTGACCACATCCGTTCAACTCGTGGCTATCCTGACGGTGACTGGCCGCCCGTCGAGGGAATGTCGCTAGAGGAAAACCTCGCTGACCTTGAGATGCATGCGAGAGATTTTGCCGCGCGGACGGGCTTCACGTTCACCGTGCTCGATCCGAGCGATCGGGACGTGATCGGATGCGTATACCTTTACCCGCCGGAGACCGGCGGCGACGTTCGCGTGCAGTCCTGGGTGCGGGCCGATCGGGCGCACCTGGACAACGCTCTTGCGGACACCGTCGCGGCATGGCTCACTGAGTCGTGGCCGTGGACGTCGCCAGATCGCTGTGGCCGGTGACTGGTAACAGATAGGGAGTCACGGCATTGCCTGGGAACATCGCATCTCAGGCCCGTGGCAACGGCCGACGCTTCTTCTGCCGACACCCGGCATTGGGGAAGTGAGGACACGATGGCGGCCCGAGCAGCAACCGGATAGGCTCGGGCACGAACCGCCACTTGCGTCGAAAGGACGGTGACCATGCTCGAATATTCCTTCATCAGCATGGATGTAAAGCGTCGCCGCGAAGGTCTCTACCTCGACGAGGACTATCGCGACATCATCCGCGAACGCGCCGCCGATGGCTGGGAGTTCGTTCAGGCGATCTCCTTCGAGCAGCACACAAACCCACGAATCGATCTCGTGTTCACAAGGAAAGGTGAAACTCAATGAAGCACCCACTCCGGGTACTGCAGTCGCTAACCCTCGCCATGGCGGGCCTGTTCGGCCTGTTCGTCTTCGCGGGCAACCTCATGGATTACGACTCCAACTTCCAGTTCGTACGCCACGTGCTCTCGATGGACACGACGTTCGAAGGCAACTCGCTCATGTGGCGCGCCATCGACAGCCCCGTGATCCATCACATCGCCTACATCGGCATCATCGTCGCCGAAGGGATCTTCGCCGCCCTCGCACTGATCGGCGCAGTGAAATTGTTCCGGCTTCGTGGCGCAGATACGGTCGCCTACATCCGAGCGCGCAGCTGGGGTTTCGCCGCCTACGGCCTCGGATTCATCATCTGGTTCTTCGGGTTCATCGTGATCGGCTCAGAATGGTTCGCGATGTGGCAGTCGTCCATTTGGAACGGGAAAGACACCGCGATGGGCATCTCAACGCTCTGGGCCGGATTCGCCGTGCTCCTGGCGCTCAACGAGCCCGTCACGACGGCGAACTCCAGGAAATAGCTGCCGACGGTAGGTGGTCGTTAGCGCGACCACCTACCGGTTGACGGTAAAGCCGCCCATGGGCCCCGCGCAGCTCGCGGTGTCGGGACACGTCGAATAGTCCCAATTGATGACTCCTGCGTACGACTCCCCCACGGGAAAGTCTTTCGGCAGTTGGAGGTCCACGCGGAACGATCCGTCGAACGGTTCAGTGCTTCGAACCTGGACGGGACCGTTCCCGCCGTCGCCCACATGACCGGCCACGACGAGCCAACCGCCGGTGGGCACGGTGACTTCGCACCTGTCCTCGGACACTACGGTTACAGTGTCGCCTGCTCGCACCGTGGTTGGCTCTACGTGCACGCGAGGCACGCAATAGCCGGAGGACGGGCTGATCATCGCGCAGCCGTTCAACGTCATCAGGGCAATCGCGAGGGAGACCGCCGAGATCCGCCGCGTTCGTGACATGTGGCCACAATACAGCGGGAATTGTCGCACCAGACTTTGTCACAAGCCCCAGTCGAGCTGTTTTTTGATCAATTATCAAAAACACCTTGCCGATATACCGATCCTTCGATACGTTGGCGATAGCGCTTGGCCGCGGTGGACCCGAACCACCACGGCCAAACCCCCGTAGCGCACGATGCGAAGGTGATGCCCTGCACGCTATCCGTCCCTGGTGACCCCCGCCACGGTGTCATTCTTACCCTTCGCTCGACGTCGGCCGCGGGCCTCGCCAATCCGTCTGAACAAGCACCAGTTCAGCGTGACAACGTGAGCATGCCCGGCATCATTCCCGCTGCACAAGTACCAAAGGAAAACCCGAATGACTTCCAGAAAAACCCTCGCGATGGGGAGCACCCTGCTTCTGATCGTCGCGCTATTCACCGCAGGATTTAGCACTGCCGCTGCGGCAGACCCTGCTGTTGCAGTTGGTACTCCCACCGGCTCACTGACCGGAATCGCGACGTGCGACACCTCTGACGGCAGCGCGTCGGTGACGTGGACTTTGACAAACAACGCGGACCAGCGCATGTGGGTCACGTGGTCGGCCAACGGCTATGTCCCGAATACCGCGAGCCTCGCAGCACACGCGAGTGAGACGTTCACGACGGCAGTTTCTTCACCTGCCGCGGGAAAGACGCTGAACGAGACCGTGAAATTGCGGTGGTCGGATGGTTCGGTTCAAGGCAAGACCCCGGCAAGCGTGACGGTGGGCAGCGGATGTCTTCCGCCCGCCGTAGCCGTCGGCACCCTGACTGCAGCGGCCACGTGCAATGCGGATGGCAGCGGCACCGTCACCTGGACTCTGACGAATGAATACGACAGGACGATGTCGGTGACCTGGACCGCCAACTCGTCGATTTCGAGCCAGAACAACACCGTGGCGCCTCGCGCGAGCAAGACGTTCACGAAGTCCATCGCTGCTCCGGCGGGGGGCAAATCGGCGGGAGCGACCATCAAACTGTCCTGGCGTGACGGCTCGGCGCAAGGGAAGACGAGCGCCAGCGCGACCGTCCCCACGGACTGTGCCCCCGCCCCGGTTGCTGCCGGTACTCTCGTCGCGAGCGCGACCTGCAACGCGGATGGCAGCGGCACCGTCACCTGGACCCTGACGAACGAGTACAACGGGGTCATGTCGGTGACCTGGTCGGCGAACGCCTATATTTCGAACCAGACGACTGTCGCTGCGCTGGGAAGCAAGACCTTCACGAAGACGATCGCGGCGCCAGCTGCCGGCAAGAGCCTCAGCGAGACGGTCAAGCTGTCCTGGCGTGACGGCTCATCGCAGGGCAAGACGTCTGCGGGTGCGACCGTCGGAGCCGACTGTGCGACGCCGCCACCGCCTCCCGTGTGCGCGGCATCCGACTTCACTTCGGCGAACATGTGGGAAGTGACGTGGGGCTATGACTTCGAGCACCGCAACGGCGGCGCGCCGCTCTTCACCCTCCAGTCTAATGGCGGACTGACGCAGCTCAACGGTGGTCCGGTTCCCTCATACATGACGGGTTCGTGGCATTGGCTTTATGTCGGAATGGGTACCGCTGATCGGGTGTGGACGTACACGTTTGCTGATGGCACGGTGCGCACGGCGACAGTGGCGGGTGCGGACTGCACCCCGACGATAGTGTGGGCAACCATTCCACCGCCGCCAATCGTGACAACGGCATCAGCATCGTTCACTGATCACACCTGCACGGTACTGGGGTCGATGACGCTGACCGGCGAACATGTGACGTGGACGATTGTGAGTGACAATGCGACAGCAGCCGGACCGGGCGGCACCGTGATCACCGGGGTCCCCTCGGGGACCTGGCCCGCCTTGCTGGACGGAGCATCACCACAGTCCGCGACGAATACTCCGTATTACGGTGGTACGACGGTGACGGCGGTGGCCGACCCTGGTTATTCACTCGCCCCGTACTCTGAGCCGTTCGTAGCGCATGAACCGACCGGATGTGGCGGCACAACGCCAACCGCGTCGCTATTGGGCGCCGGAGGTGCGGGCAGTGGTGCTGCAACAGGAGAGACTTCCAGCACGACCAGTCTGGAGACCCTCGCGATCACAGATACCTCTTCCGAGAGTTCTGCGACCGACACCTCATCCAGTAGCACTGAGAACGGAACCACCGCAGGTGCCGGCGACCTTGAGGCTCGCGTGCTAACAGGCGTCAGCGACGATGGTGTGTGGTTGTGGTACGTGGGTGGATTCCTCCTGTTTGGAATCTTCTTCATTGTGGTCGCCTGGTGGCGTCGCCGCAGGAGCGCGTAGCTCGAAGCGGATCACCGCGCCAGTTCGTTGACGATGCACCCGTTACAGCGGGTGCATCGTCAATGATGCGCCGCATCGTGGGCGACGGGGGCGGGGAGTAACGTGTGCGCATGATGAGTGAGAAGGCAACGCTTAAGCGGTACCTCCAACAGGCCAGGGATGCGCTTCTGTGGAAACTAGATGGCGTGAGCGAACGCGATGCGCGCTGGCCAATGACGCCCACCGGAACGAATCTTCTCGGCATTGTGAAGCACGTAGCAAGCGTCGAAATCGGCTACCTAGGGGACGTCTTCGGGCGGCCATCCGGCGAACCTCTGCCGTGGCTTGCGGACGATGCCCCGGACAACGCCGACATGTGGGCAACAGCTGACGAGTCGCGCGCGGACATTATCGCGCTCTACCACCGTTCGTGGGCTCACGCGGATCAGACCATCGACGAGCTTCCGCTGGATGCGCCCGGCGTCGTACCGTGGTGGTCGCCAGAAGCCCGCGACGTGACGCTGCACCGCATCCTCATTCACATGATCAACGAGACCGCACGCCATGCGGGTCACGCCGATATCGTGCGCGAACTCATCGATGGGCAGGCCGGACTTCGCGCCGACAACGAGAATCTCCCGGAACATGATTCCGCGTGGTGGGCCGACTACGTCTTGACGCTGAAGCGGGCGGCCGAGGACGCCGCGCAATGACACTCGAGCTTCCCATCGAAACCGACCGGCTCCTTCTTCGCGCCTTCACCGTCGCGGACGCTGCGCGCTACTACTCCTACCGGAGCCTGCCGGAGACGGTGCGGTACATGTACCG
>CALMSL010000192.1 GCA_937872445.1 uncultured Microbacteriaceae bacterium
CCGGTTCCCTCCCGATCCTCGCCTGATAGCGTTCGAGGCACCAGGTTCGCCGACGTTCGCGAGCGGTTCAGGAGGTGTGGTGGTGGTTCACGGCGAGCATGGTTTCGATCGCGACTACTGGGAGGAACGCTACTCAGCGTCCGGGCTCGCCTGGAGCGGCAACCCCAACCCGGTTCTCGTCACCGACGTCACCCCGCTGCCTCCGGGGCGTGCCCTTGATGTCGGGAGCGGCGAGGGCGCGGATGCGATCTGGCTCGCGCAGCACGGATGGCAAGTCACCGGCGTCGACATCGCGACGAGCGCGCTCACCAAGGCGAAGGCCCGCGCAGAATCCCTCGACCCGATCGCGGCAGATCGCATCGACTGGCAGCAGCACGACGTCACAGAGTGGTCGCCGTCACCGCGGGCCTTTGACCTGGTCTCAGCCCAGTTCATGCACCTGCCGGAGCCGGCGCGGACCACGCTCTTTCGTTCCCTTGCGGCCGCGGTTGCGCCCGGCGGCACGCTGATCATCGTCGGCCATGACGCCTCGGATGTCGGCCCGGATTCCCCTCACCACGGGCACCTGGCCGACCTGATGTTCAGCGTCGAGGACGTGCTCGCGGCGATAGCGCCCGAGGAGCTTCAGATCAGGGTCGCGGAATCCCGCAGGCGGAACCCGGTTCCAGCGCCGGACAGTGAGTTCCACCACGACGTGGTGGTGAGAGCCTCCCGCGCCACGTCGATCTGACATGCTTTATCGATGACGATCGACGCCGCCATCGACCGATCAACGCGCAGCGTGCACCCGGGGAAGCTGGTATCCGCTGCGCTCGTGTCAGCATCCGGCGTGCTCCTCTTTGGATTCCAGTACAACCTTGCCGGATACGCGACGCTCGCGGCGAGCCTCGTCGTGGCGGCATTCGTCGATCGCGACTTGCTGCGCCATCTCGCGTTGATCGTCGCTGGGTTGGTCATCATCAGCCTCGTTCCGCTCAACGCGGACCTCAGCCTCGGCCACATGGCCGCGATGGGGACGGCGCTCGCCCTCGCGGTGATCGTTCCCTGGGTCGTCGGGCGATTCGTGTATCGGGAGCGCATCATCCGGTTTCCCATGCTCACCGGCAGGAAGTGGTCGCTGCCGGCGAAGCTGTACTTGCCGGGCGTGGTCATTCTCGGCTACTTCATCCTGCCGGTGTACCTGATCGGCTCGGGCGCGTACCTCAACTGGCCGGATGCCTCAGGAGACCCGAGCGTGTTCTGGCGGTTGTTCATCGGGGTGAACTCGGTGGGCATCTGGGACGAACTGTTCTTCATCTGCACCACCTACACGCTCCTGCGACAGCACTTCCCGAACTGGCTCGCGAACATCCTTCAGGCGGTGATTTTCACCTCGTTCCTGTGGGAGATCGGCTACACCGGGTGGGGGCCGCTCCTGACGTTCCCGTTCGCGCTACTGCAGGGCTACACGTTCACCCTCACGAAATCGTTCAGTTACGTCGTGAGCGTGCACCTGCTGTTCGACCTCGTGCTTTTCCTCGCCCTCGTGCACGCCCACAACCGGGACTGGCTTGCGATCTTCCTGTACTGAGGCGCACGATTTACCTAGAAAAACCCGAGCCGAACCGAGGTACCGAAATGCCGGCAACAGCGCTTCCCCCCAGCGGCAGCCAACCTGAATCCAACGGCGACAGAACCTGCGACGCAAGTGGAATGGTGGAGATCCACCGGATGTACCGGGCCGGATTCGCGGAAGGCCCCGCGCTCGTCACAGGGGTCCGAGACGGCGACCGTGCCCATGCCCAGGTCGTCGCGGACAATCTCGCCCTCCTGTCAATCTCCCTTCACGCCCACCACGAAGGCGAGGATCTGAAACTGTGGGACGCCATCACCGAACGGGCGCCGTCGTGCGCCATCCACGTCGGGCGCATGAAGGAACAGCACGCCCAGATGCTCGTGCACCTCAACGCGCTGGATCCGGCCCTGGAACAGTGGCGCACAACCGCGTCGGCCACGGATGCCGTAGCGGTTCTTGACGCGCTGGACGGCGTGAACGCCGCGCTCGACGTGCACCTCGGCGACGAGGAGACCACCATCGTGCCGGTCATGGAGACCACCCTCACCGAGTCCGAGGTGGAATGGTTCGCGAAACATGGCCGCGCCTCGACGCCGAAAGGCCAGTCCTGGTATGGCCTCGGCGCGATTCTCGCCGCACAACCCGACGGCGGCACCGAGTGGCTGCACAAGAACATGCCCGCGCCCGCCCGCCTCCTGTGGCGCTGGGTGGGCAAACCGAAGTACGAAGCCCGGCGGGCGGCACTCGTCGGGAAGTAGAATTGCACCATCATGACGCAATCAACTGAAACCGCAATCCTGGCCAGCGGCTGCTTCTGGGGCGCCCAGGAACTGCTGCGGGCCCGCCCGGGCATCCTTTCCACCCGGGTCGGTTACTCGGGCGGCGAAGTTCCCAACGCCACCTACCGCAACCACGGCAACCACGCCGAGTCGGTGGAGATCGTGTTCGACCCGTCGGTGATCTCGTTCAGGGACATTCTGGAGTTCTTCTTCCAGATCCACGACCCGACCACGAAGGACCGGCAGGGCAACGACATCGGCCCCAGCTACCGCTCGGCGATCTTCTACACGAACGACGAACAGAAGCGCGTCGCGCTGGAGACGATCGCGGACGTGGATGCTTCCGGCCTGTGGCCGGGGAAGGTCGTCACCGAAGTGACGGCGGCCGGACCGTTCTGGGAGGCCGAGGAGGAGCACCAGGACTACCTGCAGAAATACCCGAGCGGGTACACCTGCCACTACGTCCGCCCGAACTGGAAGCTCCCGCACCGCGAAAGCCAGCCCGCCAGCTGAGCGGCTACCTGCGTTTCAGAAGGTACAGCGATCCGTCGCGGTGATTCGTCCACACCATCGTGTCGGCGTCCCACGCGGTGACGGAATACCCGGTCGCGGGGGAGGGCAACACCAGCTCCGTACCGGCAAGCTCGATGTTGACGGCGTTCTCCGCCTGCGCTGTGGCCCCCTTCACGTCCTGGCAGTAGAGCAATCTGGACGTGGAAGGGAAAACGTACCGGATGTCCGTCGTCGGCTTCACGGCCTCGTATCCGGCACCGGAATCGATGTGGGTGTGCTGCCAGGATCCGATGAGGACCGTCGCCAGATCACTGCCCGCAGCGGCCGGGGCGTCCGCACTGCCGGAATCCAGCCGTGCTGTATTCCAATCGCAGGTTTCTTCCTGCGTCACCGGCTCAATCTTCGCTTCAGCTGGCTCGCTCGGGGATGAGGGAGATTTTGGGTCCTGCTGGCCGTTCGCACCGGGGGTGGTCTCTGCTGCACACCCGGTGAGCGCGAGAACGCAGGTCAGAAATGCGGCGGCAATGGTGGCCTGTGAACGGGACATCGTGATCTACTTTCAGTCAGAGCATGACCCATCACCGTAGCATCGAGTTCGAAACAATCAGGATCATGCGTGGCGTGGGCAGCGCCCAGAGGAACCGCGCAAGAACGAGGGAGCAGCGCAATGCCAGTGATCGACTTCATCACGGACGCCGAGAAGCTCACCATGACGGTTGTGTGCGAGTTTTCGGCCACGCCCGAACGCGTGTGGCAGTTGTGGGAAGACCCGCGCGAATTGGAGCGTTGGTGGGGTCCGCCGGAGTGGCCCGCCACGTTCCACCACTACGACTTCGTCGAGGGCGGCAACGCGAAGTATTTCATGACCGGACCGGACGGCACGAAGATGCACGGGTGGTGGGAATTCACGAACATCGATGCCCCGCGCACGCTGGCCCTCATGGATCGTTTCGCGGAGGACGACGGCGAGCCCACCGACAAGCTCGGGACAACGAATCAGGTCACGACCATCGAGCCAGTGACGTCCGGGACGAGGATGACTCTGTTCAGCCAATTCGAGAGCACTGAGCAGCTGGAAGAAATGGTCGCCATGGGCATGGAAGATGGGCTGCGTGATGCGCTCGGACAGATCGACGGAATCCTCGCCGGATGATTCGCCGGCACCCAACCTCACGAAGGGAGCACTCAAAACATGTCATTTCAGGCATATCTCGATTCGATCGTGGAGAAAACCGGCCTCACCCCTCGGCAGCTTGTCGATATCGCACAGAAGAAGGGGTTCGATGACCCGAGTGTGAAGGCGGGTGTCATTCTCGACTGGCTCAAGTCGGACTACGACCTGGGGCGCGGGCACGGAATGGCGCTTGTGCACGTCATCCGGAATGGGCCCGGCATTGACTCGAAACACGTCGGCTCCACCGGCACGCATCGGGACGAGTCCGACACGCTGTGGCTGGACGGGCAGGCAAGCAACCCCTCGGCCCGGAATCCGCGGGATCAGTAGGCTGAATGCATGGCACTTCTCCACCAGGCGGAACTCCGACCATCCAAGCTCGAGCTTCTCGACGGCTGGGTTCAAACACAGCCCTGGTTTGACGGCGCGCCGGATGCCGCGCTCAGCACGGTCGCCGCGTTCCGATTCGATGATCCAGAGGGTGAGGTCGGCGTGGAGACGCTCCTGATCCGCGCCGGGGATGGCCCGACACTTCAAATACCGCTGACCTATCGCGGATCGCCGCTGCGTGGCGCCGACGCGTTTCTCATCGGCACCATGGAGCACTCGGTTCTGGGTGCGCGGTGGGTGTATGACGGCGTCGGCGATCCCGTCTACCTTCAGACGGTGACCGCCGCCGCGCTCAATGGCGGGAACCAGGCCGAGCTGTTCATCGACATCGACGGCAAGCGAGTCGAGCGCACGCCCACCGCGCTCGTCACGGGAACAGGCACGGCACGCGATTCCGTCATCCTGCCGGCGCTCAGCGACCTCGCAGTGCATCAGGATGGCGCAGTGACCGTCGTGGACACGAGCGCAATGCAGGTGGGGGTGCGGCGCGTCGTGGGCGGCGGCGCGATCAGCATTTCGGGCCCGTCCGCCGAAGGGTACCGCGCGGCCGAAACGCTGACCGGAACCTGGGACGGCGCCGCAGAGCCCCAACCGCTCGTGGTCGTGCGCCACAACAGGGCACACTGAACCACCCGCGCAGATTTTGCCTGCCCGGGATCGGCGTGCGATTCTTGGAACGGTTCGAATGAGTCAGGGAGCGGCAATGATCGACGTAGTTCACGCATTCAGCGGCTTCAGTGTCAACGATCTTGATGCTGCCAGGGACTTCTACGGGAAATCCCTCGGCCTCGACATCCGCGACGGAGGCATGGGAAATCTCGAGCTCGTTCTGCCGGGCGGCCACACGGTGTTCCTCTATCCGAAACCGAACCATGAACCCGCCACGTTCACGGTTCTCAACTTCGTGGTTGAGGACATCGACGCGGCGGTCTCGGCCCTCAACGATGCCGGCGTCGTCACCAAAATCTACGATGACCCGGACCTGCACACGGATGACCGCGGCATCGCGCGCGGCAAGGAGCTTGGCTACGGTCCCGACATCGCCTGGTTCACGGATCCCGCAGGCAACGTGCTGTCGGTACTCACGGCCTGATGCCGGAAAGTCCAGCCGCGTCGACCCCCTACGAGGTCCTCGGCGTTTCCCCTGATGCCAGCCAGACGGAGCTGAGGCGGGCCTACCGTCGGCTGCTGCGCCAGACCCATCCGGACACGGGAGGGAATCCGGCGCGATTCAACGCCGTACAGCAGGCGTGGGCGCGCATTGGGGATATCGAGGCCCGCCGCCAATGGGACGCCGGTCGCACCGCCACCGCGAGTGGCGCTCCCTACGCGTCCCCCGCGTCAACGACAGGGCCACAGAGCGCCCGCGGAACCGAAACCGGATCCAGCGTCAAAGCGCGGGCCTACGGTCACCCCGGAGGCGTGGCACGGGAGCGGTTCCTCGTGCTCATGCGGGAATGGGCCGACAGGGGAGCCGACCTCGACGACCCGTACGACCCGGCGCTCGTCCGCTCGGCGCCGCGGGAGATCCGTCACCTTCTTGCGGACGCCCTAGCCGAGGAGGCCACAGCGCGCGCGGTGTCGAGCCTGGGCATCGGATACACGATCTGGAGCAACGTGGCCACGGATCGCGGCAAGCTCGACCACGTGATTCTCGGCCCGGCCGGCCTGTTCGCGGTCATGTCGGAGGACTGGGGAAGCGAGGTGCGGCTCGTCCGGGGGGAGCTCCGGGGGGACGGCATCCAGCCCGGTGAGCAGCCGGTGCGCGCGCTCGCCCGTGTGGCGAAAGCGCTCGGCCGCAGCGTTCGCGTTCGGTTCACCTCGAGGCTCATCGTCGTGCCCGACGACGCGATCGGGGAGCCGATCACCCATGTCGGAAAGCCCGGCGAGGCGGCGATCGTCCAGCTTTCCGCACTTCCCAGGGTGCTGCGCGACGGTCTCACCGGCGGGCAGCGGCTCAGCATCGAGGATGTCTTTGACGTGCGCACGCGGCTGCAGAACGGCATCCGATTCGTCTGAGCCGAAGAACGCCCGTGCTCGATAGGATCAGGGTGTGGACCGAACCAGCGAGCACAATCAGACCCCAGCAACAGTGACGCCGTTTGCCGGCAACGGATCGGCGGAACACGACCGCTGGAACGAACGTCAGGCACTCGCTGAAGCCATGATCCCGCTCATCGGGATGCTCTATCGCGAACACGGCGTTGTCACCTCCATTTACGGCCGTCGGCTGATCAACCAGTCGCCCGTCGAAATCCTCAAGGCGCACCGGTTCGCCCGCAAGGTGAACGAGGTCGAGCTGCCGATCGACGAGACGTTCCCGCTGCTTCAGGCGATTGCCGAACTGCGGCCGGCCTCAGCATCGATCGACCTCGCAAAACTGCTCGCGCGGTCCCGCGCAGACGGGCGAGAACTTTCCGATTTCCTCCGCGACGAACTCGCCCCCGTCGTATCGCAGGACATGCCCGCTGCGAAGGCAACGGATGTCGTCCTTTACGGGTTCGGTCGAATCGGCCGCCTGCTGGCGCGCATCCTCATCGCCCATGCCGGTAACGGCGAGGGACTGCGACTCCGCGCCGTCGTCGTGCGTAAGGGCGCCGAGAACGACCTCACGAAGCGCGCGAGCCTGCTCCGCCGGGACTCCATCCACGGCCCGTTCGAGGGCACCATCACGGTCAACCACGACGACAACACGATTCTGGCGAACGGTACCCTCATCCACGTCATCCACTCGGATGACCCGTCCACGATCGACTACACGAAATACGGCATCCACGACGCGATCGTCGTCGACAACACGGGTCGCTGGCGGGACCGCGAAGGGCTCGGACAGCACCTGAAAAGCAAGGGTGTCTCCCGGGTGCTCCTGACCGCGCCCGGCAAGGGCGATGTGAAGAACATCGTGCACGGGATCAACCACGACACGGTTGGCGCCGACGATGAGATCATCTCGGCCGCGTCCTGCACGACGAACGCGATCGTGCCGGTGTTGAAGGTCATCCAGGACAAGTACGGCATCGTCCACGGCCACGTGGAGACGGTGCACTCCTACACGAATGACCAGAACCTCACCGACAACTTCCACAAGGGCAACCGCCGCGGGCGCTCAGCCCCCATGAACATGGTCATCACGGAGACCGGTGCTGCGCAGGCGGTGGCGAAGGCGATTCCAGAGCTTGCCGGGAAGCTCACCGGCAACGCCATCCGGGTGCCCACCCCGAACGTGTCGATGGCGATCCTGAACCTGAACCTCGACCGGGAAGCACCGGTTGCGGAAGTCAACGCTTTCCTGCGCGGGCTCTCGCTGGACTCGGCACTGCAACAGCAGATCGATTTCATCGACTCGCCCGAGGTGGTGTCGTCCGATTTCATCGGTTCGCACCGGGCGGGAATCGTCGACGGCCTGGCGACGATCAGCACGGGAACCAACCTCGTCCTGTACGTGTGGTACGACAACGAGTACGGCTACAGCAGCCAGGTGGTGCGCGTGCTCGAACACATGGCGGCCACGCACCCGCAGGTTTTCCCGACGCGGTCCCTCGTCGCCGGAGCGTAGTCGTGCTGCGTCGCGCGGAACTCCGCCTGCGACCTCACGTTTCGGCCGGCCAGAACGTTAGCCGGGTATGAGACCTTTCGAGTCGGTTGTCGAAGAGTTTGGCGCTCGGGTGTTCCGGGTGTGCCGTGCCGTGGTCGGCCCGGTGGATGCCGAGGATGCCTGGTCCGAGACGTTCCTCGCCGCGCTTGGCGCGTACCCTCGCCTGGCCCCCGGCTCGGATGTCTCGGCGTGGCTGGTCACGATCGCGCACCGCAAGTCGATCGACATCCTCCGCGCGAAGTCGCGCGCGGCGATTCCGATCGGCGACATCCCGGAGCGCCCAAGCGCATTCGGAAATCCGGATGCCGGACGCGGCGAACTGTGGGGGAAGGTTGCCGCTTTGCCGGAGCGTCAGCGGCTCGCCGTCGCGTACCACTACCTGGGCGGGCTGCCGCACGCCCAAACGGCAGAACTCCTCGGCGGATCGGTCGAGTCGATACGCAGGGCGGCCTCAGACGGGGTTGCCGCGCTCAGAAATTTCTATGTGCCAGATTTGGATCGGAGAACATCATGACCACCGCAATGGAGACCCTGGAGAACGTGGATTCGGCGCAGCTCGAAGGACTGCACCGGGCGCTGGAGGATTCCGCCGCACGCGACGGGCTGCTGGATGCCGCCTACCGCACCCTCGACACTCCGATCGGGAACCTCCTGATCGCGGCGACCGACCGGGGAGTGGTGCGGGTCGCGTTCGCGAGCGAAGGCCACGACGCCGTGCTGGATGCGCTCGCGACACGTCTCGGCTCGCGCATCTTGAGGATGACGTCGACGAGGGGAGTGGGAGGCGAACTGGATGCCGCCGCCCGCGAACTCGACGAATACTTCGCCGGACGCCGCACCGCGTTCGACCTGCCGCTCGACCTGAGCCTGGCGACCGGGTTCCGCCGGACCGTGCTCGGTCACCTCAGGGAGATCGCCTACGGCAGCACCGAGTCGTACGCGCAGGTTGCTGAGGCGGCGGGCAGTCCGCGCGCGGTTCGCGCCGTGGGCTCCGCGTGCGCCACTAATCCGCTCCCGGTGATCGTTCCGTGCCATCGGGTGCTGCGCTCGGACGGGTCGCTCGGCGGTTACCTCGGCGGCCTCGAGGCCAAGCGTGCCCTGCTCGCGCTGGAGGCTGCCGCGTGAGCCTCGTGGTGGTCGGTGACGATGGCCTGGCCCGACCCCCCTGGGCGGCCGCTGATCCGCTCCTGCGGGACTATTACGACACGGAGTGGGGGATGCCGATCCGCGACGAACGCGGGCTCTTCGAGCGCATCAGCCTGGAGGCATTCCAGTCCGGGCTGTCCTGGGCGACGATTCTGCGCAAGCGCCCGGCATTCCGCGACGCGTTCGCCGGATTCGACCCTGACGCCGTCGCCGCGTACACCGATTCCGACGTCGAACGCCTCCTCGGCGATGCCGGAATCGTTCGAAATCGGGCGAAAATCCTGGCCACGATCACCAACGCGAACGCTGTGGTCGCGCTGCGCACCGAGGGCGGACTCGTCGACTTCGTGTGGTCGTTCCTTCCCGATTCGACGCCGGCGCCGGGGCCGGGCGAACCGCTCATCACGCAGTCTCCCGAGTCGGTCGCCCTGTCGAAAGCGCTCAAGAAGCACGGTTTCACGTTCGTCGGCCCGACCACTATGTACGCGCTCATGGAGGCGATCGGCATGGTCGACGCGCATCCGGTGGGCAGCCACCGCCGCGGAACATCCGGTGTGTGGCCCCGCTCCGCTGGCTCGTGTCAGTAGCGTAGGTCGGCGGTGGAATATATCCTCTCGCCATGGCAAAACTCTCTACCCTCGATTGGATGTTGGACTCCGACCCCGCCCTCCGGTGGCAGGTCGAGCGAGACCTTGCCCTTGAGCCCGAAAGTGTGTGGGGTGAGACTCGAAGACGCGTCGCCAATGAAGGGTTTGGAGCTCAACTGCTTGCTCATCAGGATGCCGATGGGCAGTGGGCCGGCGGTGCATTCTTTCCCGTGGACTTCGACTTCCACGGGCCCGAAGCGCAGGACGGAGCCGGCCAGCCGTACACGGCGACAACGTGGTCACTCAACGCGCTTCGGGAGTGGGGAGTGGATGCGTCCGCGCTCGCGGGCACGGCGGAGAAGCTCGCCGCGAACAGCCGCTGGGAGTACGACAACCTTCCTTACTGGGGCGGCGAAGTCGATTGCTGCATCAACGCGTTCACCCTCGCGAACGGCCTCTGGCTCGGTGCTGATGTCGGTGGGCTGGTGGACTGGTTTCTCGAACACCAGATGGCGGACGGCGGCTGGAATTGCGAGTGGGTGGACGGTTCGACCAGGTCCTCCTACCACTCCACGCTCAACTCGCTGAAGGGATTGCTCGCGTTTGATGAGGCTACCGGTGGAACGTCGCAGTCGCGCAGCGCGCGGCACGCGGGCGAGGAATTCCTGCTCGCCCGCCATCTCCACCGGCGGCTTTCCACGGGGAAAACGGTCGAACACTGGGCGACGAGGTTTGCCTACCCGTTCCGCTCGATGTACAGCGTGTTGAATGCGGCGGACTATTTCCGGGCGGCGTCCCTTCACGATCGCACCCCGTCGGACCAGCGGATGTCGGAGGCGATCGACATCATCCGTTCTGCGCGGGAACCCGACGGCACCTGGATCCAGGAGCGCAGGCATCCTGGCCGCGTCTGGTTCGAAATGGATGTGCCTGCGGGGGAGCCATCACGGTGGCTCACGTTTTACGCGACGCGCGTCCTGGACTGGTGGGATGAACACCACGGTGCTCCATCGACGACGCTCGGTCAGGTCGGCTAGCCGTCCACGGGAACTTCAGCGCGAGTCTCACGGCGCGGAAACCACGGGATGATCATGGACGTGCGTGACCGGTAGTCGGAGTATTCCGGATACTTCGACCGGGTGATCGACTCGGTGAAAATCGTGGAGCCGATGAACAGGAGCGTGAGCAGTACAGCGCCGATGATCGTCCAGGGGATCGTGCCCGCAGCGATGACGCCGAACGCCGCGACCATCCACCACTGGGCTTGCTCGAAGAAAAAGTTCGGGTGGCGGGAGAAACGAAACAGGCCTGTGGTGAGAAATCGCTGCGCTGGTTGACCGCCGCGGGCAACCGCTGCCGCCTTCATCCGATGGAAGTTCCACTGCTGCTGGTCCGCAACGATCTCTCCCCACAGAAAGAGCAGAAACAGGATCGCAACCACCGCATCCGGCACTCCGAGAGTGCGCGGATTCTCCAGCGCAGTGAATGCCGGGAGGGTGATCAGAACGAGCAGCAGGTTCTGGTAGATCACGATGAAGAACAGGTTGAATACCTGGAAAACCGGCGGCGACATCCGTGCGCGAAGGACCGCCCAACGGTAGTCCTCAACACCCGAGTAGCCGCCCTTGCGGGCGAAGTTGAATGTCAGGCGCGCACCCCACAGCGTGACGAGCACGGCCATGACGATGAGGCGAACGTCCGTGAACCCGGCGAATCCGGCAAACACCCAGACGTACGCGACCGGGGCGATCGACCACAACCGGTCGACCCACGACGTGTCCTTCGTGACGAGCGACGCGACCCAGCAGAATGCGCTCACGATGATCGCGACGGCGGCGACAACGGCAAGTGAATTCATTGCAGCATGGTATCGGGAATGGGACGGGGCGGCTTCCTCTGGTTGAAGCCGCCCCGCCAGCTGTTACTTCTTGCTGGATACGTGCCTGCGCCAGCTCCCGTCCTTGATCTCGGGATGCTTCTTCGCGAGGGCCTCCTCGTAGAGGACACCGGGTACGACGCTGCCATCCTCGAGTTCCACTGCACCGCGGTACAGCCCGGCCGGTTCGCCCTCGACAACGCGGAGGAGCACGTCCAGCGGCAGCGTGTACAGCTCGCCCTCGACGGCCACGCCGCCGGAGTCCACCTCGTACATGCCGGGATGTACTCCGCCGATGTCGTGCATGCGGTACTTGGGCGCGGTCTTCGTTTCCTTGACCAGTTCGGCGCCGTTGAGATTGGAGTGCAACTCCAGACCCCGCATGAGCGTGCCGTTCACGAACAGCAAGTCATCCTTGAGCACGACCTCCTTGTCCTTGCGCCCGGCCCAACCGAAGCCGAGGAGCAGGATGGCGAGGAACGCATATCCGAGCGACACGCCCGGCGAGGCGTTGATCCCCACGGCGACAGCATTGATGAGGCCGAAGAACGACAGCACTGCGCAGATTCCGGACGTGATAGCTGCCGCGTACATCTTGTGGTCGATCACGAACACGGTAATCGCACCCAGCAGGATGCCGACGAGCACGGCGCCAGAGCCAAAGAGCTGGAGGCCCTGGTAGATGACGCCATTGCCCGCAAGGTTGTCGAATCCGACCTTTGCCGCATTTGTTCCGGCCGCACCCAACGAGTTGTCAATCAGACCCGACGCCCACTGGGCGAGGCTCGGGAGCATGGCGAGGATGATCGCGGGCGCGTACCTGAGTGCGCTCACGCTCGTCGCCTGCGCGCCGATCACGAGGCCGATGTAGAGCAGGATCGGCACCAGCGCCTGCATTGGGAATATCCCGAGGAACAGGCCGACCAGACCGCTGAAGCACACGACCGCGACCACTATTCCCGTGACGAGCGAGTATCCGATCCGACCGCCAACCGCCTTCCAGCCTGGGTGGCCGATGTAGACGGCCGGCGGGAACGGGGAGCCAAGGAACGAACCGACGATGGCACCGAGACCATCTGCAGTCAGGATCTGACGCGCCGAGTATCGGTCGCCAGCCGCTGCCGCCGACTCGACGTTCGTCATTGCCTCAGTGAAGTTGTAGATACCGAGGGGGATGGCGGTTGCCAGGAGTGGGGCGATGTCCTGCATGCCATTGATCACGTCACCCGTGGGGAATGGCAGATAGAGGCCGAGCGTTGCGATCGATTCCGCCACCGCGCTGGGCTTGAGAATGTTCGACCATCCGGCAAGCACGGCAATCCATGCGATGACCGTTCCTGCAATCACGGCAATGAGCCCGACGGGTATCCCCAGCGGCATCTTCTTGAATCCGAGCCATCCGACGAGAATGAATCCGAAGGTCACGAACGCGATCCACGGAGCCTCCCACATTTGCGCGGCAGGGCTCATCGAGATGAACGTCAGCGAGATTCCGGCAAGCGCACCGAGCATCGCCGCGCGGGGCGTCCACTTGCGAATCCACGGTCCGAAGATTGCACCAAGCAGGATGATGACACCGACGATGAACGCCCACGCCAGCCCAGCTCGCCAGGCTTTAAGCGGGTCGCCCGACTGGATGTACACCGGAAGCATGACAACGAGCACCACGATGAACATGTGGGGCACCGACGGACCATAGGGCAGGGCCGCGACATCCGTCCGGTTTTCGCGACGCGCAAGACGCCGGGCAAGGAGGGCGTACCAGATGTTTCCGAGCGGAAGTGCGATGCCCAGCGCCGGAAGAACCCGGCCGTACACGATGTTGTCCGGCATGTGCACAACGGCCAGGCACAGGCCGGAGAGCACGATGACGTTGAGAAGGACATTGGTTCCGAGCCCAAAAAGCCCGTTCCAGTCGCCCTTGACCCACCACTTGATCTGCACCGGCGCAGATGTGGGGGCCTGGGTGGATGTGTTACTCATTTGCTAGCTCCAATCTCAGGGATTGCCGCATCGACGGCCGTCAGGAGGTCCGTCGAAGTACTGACCCAGCCGACGATTCCGCCCTGGGCCTTGATCATGTTGAGCGTGGACTCATAGAACTCGGGAAAGTAGGACCCGGTGCAGTCGGACAGTACCAGGCAGTCGAACCCGCGGTCGTTCGCTTCGCGAGCGGTCGATTGCACGCAGACCTCGGTTGTGACTCCCGTCACGATGAGACGAGTGATTCCGTTTGCACGCAGGATCGTTTCGAGATCCGTTCCGTAAAACGCCCCTTTGCCTGGCTTATCAAGCACGACCTCACCCTCAATGGGGTAGAGCTCCGGGATAATGTCGTGCCCTTTCGATCCACGGGTGAGAAGTCGGCCCATCGGCCCTTGGTCGCCGATTCGAAGACTCGGATTTCCTCGGTCTCGTTTGGACGGGAAGAGGTCGCTGAGATCCTCGCGATGGCCCTCCCGAGTGTGAATGACCATCCATCCCAGCTCGCGGAACTTGTCGAGCACTCGTCGCGTAGGTGCGATGGACCCGCGAAGGGTGGACACATCATTTCCGAGTGACTCCCCGAAACCGCCCGCTTCGACGAAGTCGCGCTGGAAGTCGATGCACATCAGGGCAACGCGTCCGGGCTCGAAAGCGAACTCGTACGGTTCCGCGGGGACTTTCACTTCGACCTTCTCGGTGTCGACCATTGTCGGTTCCTTTCCTTCCGTGTGGGCGGCAATCAGCCATTCGTCGTTACGACTGTTCCGGCGGCGCCCGCGAGAGCTACCGGTAGTTTTCCAATGGAGGTGATGATGGCGCGTCCGCCGCTGCTCTCCACGAAATCGATGGCGGACTGCACTTTCGGCCCCATGGATCCGGGCGGGAACTGCCCATCCGCAAGATGGCGGCGCATTTCCTCCACGCCGACGCTCCTCAACGCACGCTGGCTTGGTTTGCTGAAATCCACGTAAACCTCGTCCACGCCCGTCACGAGCACAAGAGTTGCCACGTCTATTTCTTTGGCGAGCAGCGCCGACGCGCGGTCCTTATCGATGACAGCGTCTATGGGGTGCCAACCGTCCGCGTCCCTGACGACGGGAATTCCTCCTCCGCCTGCTGCGATCACAATCGCTCCGCTGTCGACGAGGGCACGGATTTGCCGAGACTCGATGATCGTGCGGGGGAGCGGGCTGGCCACGACCCTTCGATAGTTTCCCTCCGCAACCTCCGAGACGAACCAGCCTTCCTCAGCAACCCGCTGGCGCGCAACCTCAGCGCTCAGCTGGCCTCCGATCGGCTTTGACGGCTTCGAGAATGCAGGGTCGTCGAGCTCGATCTCGGCATGCGTGAGAACGGCTACCGCGCGGGTGTCGAGTCCCCGCCGAAGGACGGCGGAATCGATGGCTACTGCGAGCATATGCCCGATGCCGCCTTGCGAGTCGGCCACCGCAAGCCACAGGGGAAGCGCAGGCAGGCCCTCCACGGTCGCGTCGGGTGCGACAAGCTCGCCGCGCCTCAGGATGTAGCCGACCTGGGGACCGTTCCCGTGGGTGACCACGACAGTCCAGCCCGATTCGGCGAGTGCAGCGATCGACTCGGCGAAGTCTGCGGCCCGCTCGAGCTGCCGTTCCACGGAGCCGGCCTCGCCATCCAGAACCAGGGCATTGCCGCCGACGGCGATGAGCACTGTGCCCGCGGTTGCGCGCGTCTCCGTCATGAGATTCCACGCCTGTTTGCGAGCGACCGGGCCGCCTGCAGGAACACTTCGGGCGGGGCGGTCACGATTCCGGCACCGATCTGCCCAACGCCGGCGAGCTTGTGCGCAATTCCAGTGTTGATCAACGGAAGTACTCCTGTGTCCAGCACCTTGAGCACGTCAATGCCTGATGGCGTCCCGGCGAAGTTGATCGGAGGAAGTGGGAACGCAGGATGCGGTCCCAGGGTGATGCGACGCATCGATTTTGTGGCGGCGATGGCGTCGTCGGGATTGCCGCCGACGAACTGTGTAATGGCGGGCGATGCGGCCATGGCGAATCCACCCAGTCCCAGCGTTTCGGTGATGGCCGAGTCTCCCAGATCCGGATTTGCGTCATCCGGGCCATAACCCGGGAAGAAGAGCCCATCTGCGGGGCCCACCGTGGTGGTGAACCATTCGGCGCCCGAGCCTGCGACGCGAAGTCCAAATTCCACGCCGTTGCGCGCCATGGCGGTAACGAGGGTTGAATTTTCCATTCCGACGGCCGCATCCATGGACAGTTTTGCGGATGCCATGGAGACGTTGAGTGCGAAGTGGTCATTCCCGGCGAGGAACTCGAGTACTGCGATCGCATCCGAACTCGGTTCCATGGCTGCGATCGTTGGCGCGAGCCGCCGGGTGAGAAGGGACGTTGCCGCAACATTGCGGTTGTGGCCCTCATCGCCCATCGACAGTGCCTGACCGATGAGCGACGTGATGTCGATTGGCCCGAATGCTTCAAGCGCCCGGTCAAGTATCGGGCCAAGCACATCACGCATCCATGACAACCGAGTGATGACTTCGTCATCAAATGCTCCGAACCGCAGTACCTTCCCGAGCCCCTCATTGAGCGAAGCGAACGCGAGGCGCCCGTCACTCGGGTCGGTGGCCACGAATACAGGCATGGACGGTGCGAGCACGCCGGCCATCGGGCCGACGGCCCCGTGGTGGTGGCACGGATCGACGGTGATCTCTCCGCGATCGAGCAGAGCCTCTGCCTGGTCAGGGGTTTCCGCCCAACCTTCGAACAGGGTGGCGCCGATGAGCGCGCCGCGCATAGGCCCGCACATTCGTTCCCACTCGATCGGCGGGCCAGCATGAAGGAGGGTGCGGCCGTCCGCGATTCCGGGGATCACTTCTTTGGCGGGTCTGACCCGTGTAAGTTGCGGTCGGACGGAGTGCACGGCCGTGATTGCCCGCGCATTGGCTTCTGCCGTCACGTCGTCGTCCAGGATGAGCGCCAGCCGCGCGACGTCGGCTTCCCCGAAAGCTGGCGGCCGCCAATCGAGCTGGATCACATCGGCGGCGGGAACTCCTTCAACGATGAGAGGCAGACCAACATTGATGATCCGTGCGACAGGTTCGAGAATTGTCATGATGCGTGAGTTCCCGCCTGCTGCGCAGCGACGAACCGTACGGCGGAAGCATTTGTTGCTGCCAGGATGACTCCCGCGTCGCGCAAAATCGTCCGTTGACGCTCGATACCCTGCGGATCGGCGGCGGTACCGCACACCGAGGCGACGAATTCCAGCCTGCGCCCTACCGACTCCGCTTCCGACCTCGCGACCATGACGGCCTCAGCGACGGGCGTGGCCGGGTCGCGGCTGGCACCGTGCCCGAGAACGACATCCAGAAGAATTATTCCCACGCTGGAATCGGCGCCAGCCTCGATGATCTTGTCTGCCCTGGCTTCAGGATCGATCATCGGGTGAGGTCGCCCTGCGGTGTACTGGTCGTCGCCGAGGTCGAGGATTTCGCAGTCGACTCCGGCACGTTTCAGGATGATTTTCGCCTCGGAGGCGAGAGTGCCGCCCGTAAAAAGGCCGAGAACTCGGCCGGGAACCGGTTCGATGGGATCCAGGTCCGTCACCGCAAGCTCGTGGCCCGCGAGGCGCGCCGTCGCTATGGCGCCGCCCTCAAGCGTGCCGCGGACGACCACTCCGGGGGTAACGGAATCAGGGTCTGCATCGTCCATTCCGAGGAAGCAGGCAACGACGGGCTTTCCGTGAGACGCAATGCCTTCGAGGCGGGAAATCAGCGCAGTTGCGACGTCGGTGGACGGCGGTTTGGACACTACGACGATGGCTTCGGAGCCTTCGTCACGTTCCAGCAGGTCGAGCGCGAATCCCGTCATGATCCCGCCGACGTCCGCACTGAGGTCACGCCCTCCGACGCCAATCAACTGGGACACACCCACGCCAGCAAGATCGAGCAGTCGCGAGACTTCCTGCGCGCCGGTACCCGAGGCAGCGACCATACCCACTTTTCCCTGCTTCACGACGTTGGCGAATCCGAGAGGAATACCGTCGATGATCGCGGTGCCGCAGTCCGGCCCCATGAAGAGAACTCCGCCCGCTACGGCGAGTTTTTTGAGGCGCACCTCGTCCTCGACGGCGACGTTGTCCGAGAAACAGAGAATATGGAGCCCATTCCTGATCGCGCGTTCGGCAACGATGGGAGCGTAGGTCCCGGCAATCGAAATCGCTGCAAGGTTGGCCGGAGATTCCCGGTCGCCGGCCAGCGCGGCGTGAATCCCTTCGTCCACGGTTCCCGGTCGCTGGTCCTCAATGGCGCCCGAGGTCTCGACAGCCGTAAGCCCGGCCTCCGCGGCGTCGAGTGCCTCAGTCGCCGTGTCTTCGCTCTCCGCGCGAACGACGAAGACCAGGTCATCGGATTCCGCGTTCAGATCGGGCGGGAGCATGTCCGAGTCGGCGAGGATTCCACGATTTGCAGGGGTCGCCATGACCGCTCCGACCCGTATCACTCCCTCACGTTTCTCCG
Source organism: uncultured Microbacteriaceae bacterium (assembly GCA_937872445.1). Lineage (GTDB taxonomy): Bacteria > Actinomycetota > Actinomycetes > Actinomycetales > Microbacteriaceae > Terrimesophilobacter. The sequence continues at coordinate 18,118 of CALMSL010000192.1, forward strand.
TTGCCGACGCGATCGCCATCAACGCCACCGAGTCGCGATAGAAGTGGTGCAGAACTCGGCTGCTGAGGACCGTCGTTTTTGGAGAGTTCATGCTGCGCTTTCGACTGATCTCGTGTTCATGGAAGCTGCCAGAACGCTCACCAAACCGACCAGCAGATCCACCCCCGAGGTTGCACCCCACTGGCTCGCACGCTGCACCGTCAGATCCGGGTCTCCGTCTCCGGCGAGCGTGTCGACAAGGTCGTGAACGTGCTGGCCGAAGCGCCCCTGCATCGCGGCCTTCAGATAGTGGCGCGACGCCAGCGTCGTCCGTGGAAGAAAGGGCACTATTTGGCGGGCAAGGATGCTTACCTCGTTGAGAAGCCCGAAGACGTGAAGTCCGGCGAATATTCCGACGATGACATCGTCCCCCGACGGGGTTGTTCCCGGGCCCGCGCCGATGGTTACGCTCAGCATTTCATCGCCCAGGTTCGCGGCGAGAGCGCTCTGCGCGATGCTCGGTGCTTTCAGGCGGATTGGCTCAGGACTCAGAGGCCCGGCCGTCGCACGTGATGAGGTGTGGGCAGCCACTGCGCGTTGGTGGGCCAGCACTGAAACGGCCGGGATTGCTCGTGCCGCGAGATTGAGGTTGACCAGTGCCCAAACAGCGGACTGGCCTGACCAGCCCGCCAGAAGCACACTTCCCGTTGGAGGGTTATGGCTAAGGATGTCGGCGCGTACGCGATGAAAATCGACGTGAGCAAGGCACACGCCACCCGGCATCAGACCAGACCGTTCAGGGGAGATGATCAACAACTCATCGCCCGACGCCTGTTTGCGCGCCGATCGCAGCACAACGGCGGATTGTCCGACATGGACGACATGGAATGGCGAGGTGAAGGCGGAAAGCATGAGCGTGGTATCAACCCGCATCCGTGCCGGGGCCGAAATCCTCGCTGGCATCGCCATACTTAGGAATAGTAGGACCCACGACTCGGGTCAGGCTCGGTCCGGATTGGACGAAAGTGCGTCCCAATGTTGGCCGAAATGGACAATGATGGTGGCATGAGCGCCATCACCGTCCGAGAAGTGCTGACTCTTGCCGCCTTGCGCGGAAACTTTGTCGTGGCTGGCCAGAACGGCCTCGAACGGGTGGTCACCGGCGTCAACGTGATGGAAGTCCCCGACATCGAATCCTTCGTGAAACGAGGCGAGCTCCTCCTCACCACGGCCTATCCGCTGCGCGAGCACCCCGAAGATCTCGCCGTTCTCGTTCACACTCTGTCGCGATTGGGACTCGCCGCACTTGCCGTGAAGACCGGCCGGTATCTCGAACGGCTTCCGGACGACGCGCTTGCCATGGCAAACGAGCTGGGCTTGCCGGTCATACTCCTCGCTGAGGACACATCGTTCAATGAAGTCATCGGGGCTGTACTGGCTATAGTCCTCACCGAATACGGGGCCGACCCGGCAGGGGCGGAAGAGATCCGTGAACGACTGACTGGGGTTGCGCTCGCTGGCGGCGGTCTGATGGAGATTGCCCGAACGCTGGCCGGCGCCCTCGACAGGCACGTGAGCATTCTCGACCCGGAGGGTGTGGTACTCGGGGAAGGTGGCGTCCTCCCGGACGAGAATGTCGGCGAATCGTGGGAGTTCCCAGTTACCGTGGGGGGCCGTGAGCGCGGACTCATCATTGTCAATGGCACGGATGAACCGACGCTCGGTCAACGGAGATTGGTGAGGCAGGCGTGTTTCGCCGCAGGAATGCACATTGCCCAGGCGCTTGCGAGTCTGGAACTTGACCGTCAGATGCGGGTCCTGTTCCTGGAAGAGCTCGTGGCGGGAAAGGCCGTCGATGAGTCGCTGGTGCGTGAGCGGTCTCGGTTGTTCGGATGGGACTTTCGATCCGACCACGCCGTCATTCTTGCCCGGCTGGGCCAGGAGCTAGGCGACTCCGTGGTGGTGTCTGCTGCTCGCACCGGTCTGCCGCGAGGCGGGCTCGCCTGGGCGCGAGGGCAGGAAGTGGTTGCCATCGTGCCCGCAGAGTCCATCCCTACCGAAGCCGTCCCATGGCTCCAGGCCGATAGCTGGCGAAAGGCTCTGGAACGGGCTGGCGGGGGCGACGTGTACGTCGCCACGGGGAGTGTCGCTCGATCTGCGGCGGAACTTGCTGAATCCCACTCGGCAGCCCGCGAATCTCTGTCCATCGCCCAGGCCACTGGACGGAAGAACGTCCGGCACGATGTGCTGACGCTGGAACGGGTCATCCTCTCAGTGCCCGCGGATCTGCTTGCCGAGCTCATACACCGCGAGCTTGGCCCGATTGTTGATGCCGACATCGCCAATGGCTCAGACCTGTGCGCAACTCTCGAGATGTTTCTGGGAACCGGGAACGCCGCCGACGCTGCCCGCAGACTGTTCATCCACTACAACACGATGAAGCACAGGATGTCGCGCATTGCCGGCCTTATCACGGCCGATCTGAGCGACCCGAGAGCTCGATTGCGACTGTCGTTTGCCCTGCAGGCACGGAAGCTCGTGCTCGACGCCCATCGCTAGACTGAGGCACTGTGGGACCCGACACGGCACATCAGGTGAGTTCGCGGATCCTCACGGTCCCGAACATTCTCAGTTTCTTCCGACTCGCCCTCGTGCCCGTCTTCCTCGTGCTCGTGATTGAGGGATACGACGTACTCGCCCTCATCGTTCTCATCGTCTCCAGTCTGACCGACTTCCTCGACGGGGTCCTCGCTCGGAGGCTCAACCAGGTTTCCCGCCTCGGCCAGCTGCTCGACCCCGCGGCCGACCGATTCTTCATCTTCGCGACCCTCATTGGGCTCGCGGTACGGGGGATCGTGCCATGGTGGCTCGTCGTGATCATCGTGGGGCGCGACGTGCTTCTGGTCGTCATCGGGATCACCCTCGCCAACTTCGGGTACGGCCCTCTGCCGGTGCACCACATTGGCAAGATCGCCACGTTCTGCCTGTTCTATGCGCTGCCCATCCTCATGATCGGGCAGGCATTCCCCGCAGCCGAACTCATCACTTCGCCGATCGGCTGGGCGTTCGCGCTCTGGGGCGCGTTCCTGTACTGGTGGGCCGGTGTCATCTACATCGTCGAAACCGTGCGCGTCATCAAAATTCCCCGGGTCACTGACGCGCCCGAATCCGATACTGTAGAGGGCTAGGAGGTTCGGGATGGGCACGTCGAACGGTGAGGGTCAACCGGCGGATAGTGGTGCTCGTCGCGACGACACGACGGATCACTTCGGTCAGGATTTCGAATCCCAGCTGGCAGCACTCGATGGTGCAGTCACATCCGAGGAGCAGGAAGCGATCTCCGCGATCCCGTCCGGTTCCGCGCTTCTCATCGTGCGCCGCGGACCGAACATCGGTGCCCGATTTCTTCTCGACTCCGACGTCACGACCGCCGGCAGGCATCCGGATGCGGACATTTTCCTCGACGACGTCACGGTCTCCCGCCGGCACACCGAGTTCGTGCGGCACGGAACGGCGTTCGAAATGAAGGACCTCGGTTCCCTCAACGGAACGTACTTCGACGGTGTCCGAATCGAGAACGCGATGCTCACGGACGGCGCAGAAGTCCAGATCGGCAAGTTTCGCCTCACGTTTTACGCCTCCCGCGTCGACCTTGCCCCGGCGGCCGAAAAATAGTGGCGGCATCACCGGCAAGGGCAAACAAGCCCGCAACTCAGGGCCTCCTCAGTATCGGGCAGGTTCTTGCGCGACTCCGACCGGAGTTTCCGGATCTGTCGCCGTCCAAACTCCGGTTCCTGGAGGAGCGCCAGCTCATCAGCCCGGCGCGCACCGAATCCGGTTACCGCAAGTTCTCGCCCACCGACATGGACCGCTTGCGGTTCGTGCTCACCATGCAGCGCGACCACTATCTGCCGCTCAAGGTCATCCGGGTCTACCTCGACGAGCTTGATGCCGGGCGCCAGCCCGACCTCCCCGGGACGGCCACCGGTCCGATTCCGACGATTCTGCCGACGGAACGCCGGCTGCAGCGGGACGAGCTGATCCGGGAAGCGAACGCGACTCCTCAGCTTCTCAACGACGCCGTGTCCGCCTCGCTCATCGTCCCCGCCGACCTGTACGGCGAGCCGGTGCTGGCGGTGCTCAAAGCTCTCGTCGAACTTCAACGCACCGGCATCGAACCCCGCCACCTGAGGGGTTTCCGCGCTTCAGCGGAACGTGAACTTGGGTTGATTGAGAGTGCGCTCATCCCGGTTTCCCGGCGCAACGATGCCTCAAGCCGGGCGAAGGCGAGCGAACTCTCCAGGGAGATCGCCGGCCAGCTCGAGATTGTCCGCAGCAGCCTGATTCGGTCGGCCCTGTCCCGGCTCGACTGAGCGGAATCCCACGGCGCCGGGTGCTTCCGCGGTATGCTGCAGGTTCGGCGAGTCCGACACGCCGAACACGTTCGACAGAATGTCATTGCCTCCGACCGGACCCGTAGGTACCGTGGAGGCTGCGAACGCAAAACGTCGCCAGCATCGGCACGGAAGGCAAACACCATGAGTGAACCGCGCAGTAGCAATGAGGATTCGCGCTACGGCCTCGGCTTGCTCTTCACCGACGGCTTGCCCGACCTGGATGACACGGCGGGTTACCGTGGTGCGATCGCCGCGCGGGCGGCCGGAATCAGCTACCGCCAACTGGACTACTGGGCCCGAACCGAACTGGTGGAACCGACGGTGCGGGGTGCCGCCGGCTCCGGCTCGCAACGCCTGTACGGGTTCCGGGACATCCTCGTGCTCAAGTTGGTGAAACGGTTGCTCGACACCGGGATCTCGCTGCAGCAGATACGCACGGCCGTGAATCAGCTTCGTGAAGCCGGCGTGAACGATCTCGCCCAGACAACACTCATGAGCGACGGTGCGAGCGTGTACCTGTGCACGACGGACGACGACGTGATCGACCTGGTGAGCAGGGGGCAGGGAGTTTTCGGCATCGCGGTGGGCAAGGTTCTTCGCGAGGTGGAGTCCAGCCTCGTCGAGCTCGACCAGGACAAGGGCATCGATCCGGCGGATGAACTCGCCGCTCGCCGCGCCACGAGAGCATCCTGACGTCCTGTGCCACGTGCTCGCGCGGGCCTAGCGGTCGAACGTTGCGCGGGTTTGTGTGGTGTTGTTCCCGTCGAAGGTGAATGAGTACGGGTCTGCCGGCGCCTGCTCTTCTGGTTCTGGCGAAGCATCCTGATCGAACGCGACGCCGCCCACCGGGATACGGCCGGCGCGGATGACCCGATCCAGCAGCTGGTCGAAGTGGTGTGCCATTTCCTCAGCGCTTTCGCCCGGCCATACGTGCAGCGGTTTCGCAGCGCCCTGCGCCTGCTGCAGGGATGTGCGCTCCGGAAGCTGTGGGCTCAGCACGAGGGGCCCGAACATGTCTCGCAGCTCCTTGATGCGGAACTGATGCTCGAGTGACTGGGTCTTCGCGCGATTGACGATGATTCCGAGCGGTTGAAGCCGGGGCGACAAACCGCGGCGGATCTCCTCGATCGCCCGCAGCGCACGGTCCGCCGCGGCCACAGAGAACAGCCCGGGCTCCGTCACGATCGTCACCCGATCGCTTGCCGCCCAGGCGGTCCTCGTGAGCGCGTTGAGCGACGGTGCAGAGTCAATGAGAACGAGATCGTATTCGCTCTCCAGGTGTGCGAGCGCTTCTTCGAGTTTCCAGATATCCCGGATGCTCGGGTGCGGTCCGTCGAAGTTGATCGCCGACGGGCTCCCGATCAGCACGTCGATCTTTCCCGGCCGGCCGCGAGTCCAGCCGCTCGGCGAAATCGCCGCCCTGACCACTTTTTCCTTCGGCGATGCGAGCACGTCGGCGACGTTGAGATGGCCGCTCACGGAGATATCCATCCCGGTCGACACGTCCGCCTGAGGGTCGAGGTCGACGACGAGAGTGCGCAGCCCCCGCGCAAAGGCGGCCGAGGTCAACCCCAGCGTCACGGTGGTCTTTCCGACTCCACCTTTGAGGGAGCTGACGCTGAGTACATGCACGAGTAAAGACGATACCTTCACTAGTCTGAAAGAACCTAAATCTTCCCAGTCAGTTTCGCCCCCAGGCCGATGCTGGCCACGGATGCCGTGACTATCCTTGGACGTTCACGAGAGAGGACAGCAGTGTTCACCAAGATTCTTGTCGCCAACCGGGGTGAAATAGCTATCCGCGCTTTTCGTGCCGCATTCGAGCTCGGAGCGAAGACGGTCGCCGTGTTTCCCTGGGAGGATCGGAACTCCCTGCACCGGTTGAAGGCGGACGAGGCCTACCTCATTGGCACGGAAGGGCATCCGGTTCGCGCCTACCTCGACGTGTCGGAGATTATCCGGGTCGCAACGGAATGCGGCGCCGACGCCATCTACCCGGGGTACGGATTTCTTTCGGAGAACCCCGAACTTGCCGAAGCAGCCGCAGCCGCCGGCATCGCCTTCATCGGCCCGAGCCAGTCCGTGCTGGAAATGGCGGGCAACAAGGTCACGGCGAAAGAGCACGCCATCGCGGCGGGCGTTCCCGTGCTCCAGTCCTCCCCGGCATCCGACGACGTCGACGTGCTCCTCGCCAGCGCGGACGCAATCGGCTTCCCCATCTTCGCCAAGGCGGTCGCCGGCGGCGGTGGCCGCGGGATGCGCCGCGTCGATCGGGCGGAAGACCTCCGGGGCGCGCTCGAAGAAGCCATGCGCGAGGCGGACAGCGCGTTCGGAGACCCGACCATGTTCCTCGAGCAGGCCGTGCTTCGGCCCAGGCACATCGAGGTGCAAATCCTCGCCGACGGGACGGGGGAGACCGTCCACCTGTTCGAGCGCGACTGCAGCGTCCAGCGCAGGAACCAAAAGGTCATCGAGATCGCCCCTGCCCCGAACCTCGATCCGAAAATCCGCGAAGCGCTGTACCGCGATGCCATCGCTTTTGCGAAATCCATCAACTATGTGAACGCGGGCACGGTCGAATTCCTCGTGGACACCGTGGGGGAGAGGGCCGGGCAGCACGTCTTCATCGAAATGAATCCTCGAATTCAGGTTGAGCACACCGTGACGGAGGAGGTGACGGATGTGGACCTCGTTCAGGCGCAAATGCGCATCGCCTCCGGTCAAACCCTCGCCGAACTGGGTCTGGAACAGGGCTCGCTCTCCCTCCGCGGTGCCGCATTGCAGTGCCGGATCACGACGGAGGATCCCGCCGACGGGTTCCGGCCGGACACCGGAAAGATCACAACCTACCGTTCGCCGGGGGGCGGCGGCATCCGCCTCGACGGCGGAACCATCGACCCCGGCACTCAGATCAGCCCCCACTTCGACTCGATGCTCGTGAAGATGACGTGCCGCGGGCGGGATTTCACCGCGGCGGTGGATCGCGCCAAGCGCGGGCTCGCCGAGTTTCGCATTCGGGGCGTCTCGACGAACATCCCGTTTCTGCAGGCGGTCCTGGATGACCCGTCGTTCGCCGCAGGCGATATCAGCACGGCGTTCATCGACGAACGGCCGGAGCTCGTCAACGCTGCGCCGTCGAAGGACCGCGGAACCAAGATCCTCAACTGGCTTGCCGATGTCACGGTGAACCAGCCGAACGGCAGCGGAGAGGGAATCATCAACCCGACTCTCAAGTTGCCGGCACTCGACGTGGATTCACCTGCGCCCGCCGGATCCCGGGAGCGCTTGCTGGCGCTCGGACCGACGAAGTTCGCGGCGGACCTTCGCGCTCAGACCGCCCTCGCGGTCACCGAGACCACGTTCCGGGACGCTCACCAGTCGCTGTTGGCGACCCGCGTGCGCACGAAGGACCTCGAAGCAGTGGCACCGTTCGTTGCACGCATGACCCCGCAGTTGCTCTCCGTCGAGGCGTGGGGCGGTGCCACCTATGATGTGGCGCTGCGTTTCCTCGGCGAGGACCCGTGGGATCGTCTTTCCGCCCTGCGCGAGACGTTGCCGAACATTGCCCTTCAGATGCTGCTGCGCGGTCGGAACACCGTCGGTTACACGCCGTACCCGACGAAAGTGACGGAAGCGTTCGTCGTGGAAGCCGCGGCAAGCGGTGTCGACATTTTCCGGATCTTCGACGCCCTGAACGACGTCGAGCGCATGCGGCCGGCGATCGACGCGGTGCTGGCCACGGGGAGCACGGTCGCAGAGGTTGCGCTGTGCTACACCGGCAACCTGCTGGATCCCGCCGAAGAGCTCTACACCCTCGACTACTACCTGCGCCTCGCCGAGCAGATTGTGGCCAGCGGTGCCCACATTCTCGCCATCAAGGACATGGCGGGACTCTTGCGTGCAGGAGCCGCTGAGAAGCTCGTGAGCGCCCTGCGCGACCGGTTTGACCTCCCCGTCCACCTTCACACCCACGACACGGCAGGAGGGCAGCTCGCCACCCTCCTTGCCGCCAGTCGCGTCGGCGTCGACGCGGTCGATGTCGCGAGTGCGCCGATGGCCGGCACGACGAGTCAGCCGCCGTTCTCCGCCCTGGTCGCAGCCCTGGCCGACACCGAACGGGACACCGGCATTTCCCTGCAGGCCGTGTCGGATCTCGAACCATATTGGGAGGCCGTTCGGCACGCGTATCGCCCGTTCGAATCCGGACTCCCCGGCCCCACCGGCCGGGTCTACCACCACGAGATTCCCGGCGGACAGTTGTCCAACCTCCGCACGCAAGCCGTCGCCCTGGGTCTCGCAGACCAGTTCGAGAAGATCGAAGACTGGTATGCGGTGGCGAACCGAATCCTCGGCCGTCCGCCGAAAGTGACCCCGTCCTCCAAGGTTGTCGGCGACCTCGCGCTCGCGATGGCCGCGGCGGACGCTGATCCGGACGACTTCGAGGAAAATCCGGGCAACTATGACGTTCCGGACTCCGTGATTTCGTTCATGGCGGGGGAGCTGGGGGATTTGCCCGGCGGCTGGCCGGAACCGTTCCGCAGCAAGGTGCTCGCCGGCCGGCAGGTTTCGATTGACGTTGCAGAACTCGGCCCGGAGGACAGCGCGGCACTCGAATCCGACTCCGCCAGCAGGCGTGCGGCGCTCAACCGCCTGCTGTTCCCGGGGCCGACCGAGGTGTTCAACGGCATACGGGAAAACTTCGGGGACGTGTCGGTCATCGACACCGTCGACTACCTGTACGGGCTCCACCCTGGCGTCGAAAGCACGGTCGCCATCGGGACGGGCGTGAACCTCATCGTCGGTCTGGAGGCGATTGGCGAAGCGGATGCCAAGGGCGTGCGAACCGTCATGACGGTGATCAACGGGCAGTTGCGTCCGGTCTTCGTGCGCGATCGGTCCATCACCGTCGATGTGAAGGCCGCGGAAAAAGCGGACCCGGCCGCTCCCGGGCAGGTCTCGGCCCCGTTCTCCGGCGTGGTGTCCCTCAAGGTCTCTGAGGGAGACCATGTCGACGCAGGCCAGGTCGTCGCATCCATCGAGGCGATGAAAATGGAGGCGGCGATCACGTGCGCCGTGTCCGGAACGGTGGGCCGCCTCGCCATTCCGCCTACCCAGCAAGTTGACGCGGGTGATCTTCTGCTCGTCGTCGAGTTGTAAGCTAGAGGGTCCGATCACGAAGGGCCTGGTGCTGTGGCTTCGAAAACCAGCGATACCGACAGGTTTCCCGAATTCGACCCCGAGTCGGAGTCGGATGCCGTCGCCGTCCCGGATTCGGTGACCCCGCGAACAAATTTGACCATTGAGGTGACCCTGCCGGAGGAAGTCCACTCCACCCCGGACGATGAACTTGCCGTGGCATTGGGCGACGCCACGTTGAACGCGGGGCAGGTGCTGGACGAAGACGGGGCGAGGACCTCCATCAACCTCGTGCCGGTGATTCCGGAGCTCCCGAAGCGTGCCGAGCCTGCCGGGGCGCACAGCTCGCGGGCCAGGCTTCGCGGGCGAAGCGCGGTGGCACCCGAAACGGCAGCGATGCTGACCTCGGAGCGGCTCATCGAACAACGCAGACGCGGCCGGGCCAGGCCCGAAGGCTTCTGGCAGGAGCTCGTTTACTCCAGCACCCTGCATCTGGTGAATCTTGGCGATTCTGCGCGGGTGCGTGCTCGCAAGGAACTGGACGCGCGCATCGGAAAGCGACTCGACGGCGGGACACGATTCGTGCCCGTGCTCACGAGGAAGGGCGGTGTCGGCAAGACGACGATTACCGCGCTTTTGGGAATGGCATTGGCGAACGTTCGCGAAGACCGGGTCATCGCGATCGACGCAAACCCTGACCGGGGCACCCTGGCTGAACGGGTGGCCAGGCACACCTCGGCGACCGTCAGGGACGTGATCCTCAACGCGCGCTCCATCAGCTCATTCAGCGATTTCACGAAACTCGTGTCGAGGGATGAAACCAGGCTCGACATTCTCGCCTCCGATTCCGATCCACTCCTCTCCGAAGCGTTCGATGCGGATGATTACAACGTCGTCGCGGAACTGGCCGCCCGGTTTTATTCCATCGTGCTCACCGACTGCGGCACCGGAATCGTTCACTCCGCCATGCGGGCGACACTGCAGCACGCCGACTCCGTGGTCATCGTGTCCGGTGGAAGCGTGGATGAGGCCCGGCTCGCATCCGAGACGCTGACCTGGCTCGAGGCGAACGACTACGAGGAGCTTGCGCGCAACGCCGTCGTCGCGCTCAACACGGGCACTCAGGGCACGAACATGGTCAACATTGACGAGGTCGAAGCGCACTTCAGTTCGCGCGTGCGCGAGGTCGTGCGCATCCCGTATGACCCGATGCTCGCCTCCGGGGCCGTGATCGACTTTGACCGTCTTGAACCGCTGACTCGCGCCACGGCACGGGATCTGGCCGCTTCCGTGGTGGACGGACTGCCGTCGACCAAGGACGACTGAGACCTCAGAAGGACCAGATTCGATCATGACGGCGCGCCAGATCAGGGTGTTCGGTGACCCGGTTCTTCGCACGGTTTCCTCGCCGGTGGTGCTCCGCGACCACGGCACGGCCGGCCTCGTCGAGGACCTCCTGGACACGGTTCGCCTGCCCGGCAGGGCGGGCGTCGCCGCGCCGCAGATTGGGATAAACCAGCGCGCGTTCAGCTACAACATCGACGGCGACGTGGGATACCTCCTGAACCCGGTGCTCGTCGACGTCTCGGGTGAACCCGAACTCGTGGACGAGGGGTGCCTGTCCGTGCCCGGATTCTATTTTCAGCGTATGCGGTACCCGTGGGCGCGCGCGACCGGCGTCGATCTGGACGGGAACCCGGTCGAGCTTGAAGGCGACGGCCTGCTCGCCCAGGCACTCCAGCACGAAATCGACCATCTTGACGGCAAGCTCTTCATCGAAGGTCTCGACAAAGACCGCAAACGCGAAGCGATGCGAATGATTCGGGAGTCAGACTGGTTCTGACCCCCGCCCGTCAACCGACTACCGAGTGACCCTGAGTCGCCGGCGCATCCTCATAGAGCCCGTCGATTGTGTCGGCGAAATCCGCGAGGATGACGTGCCGCTTGACGCTGAGCTTCGGTGTGAGGTGGCCACTCGCCTCCGTCAGGTCGTGCGGCAGGATAACAAACTTGCGCACCGATTCGGCGCGCGACACTGCCGAGTTCGCCCGGTCGATCGCCGATTGGATCTCCGCGAGCACCTTCGGATTCTTCGCTGCCTCGTCGACCGACATCGTCGCATCCTCGCCGTTGTTGTTCAGCCACACCGGCAGCATTTCCTCATCAAGCGAGATGAGCGCGCCGATGAAGGGGCGCTTGTCGCCGACCACGATGACTTGCCCGATGATGGGGTTCGCCCTGATGGGATCCTCGAGGGTCGCGGGGGCGACGTTCTTGCCGCCCGCGGTGACGATCATTTCCTTCTTGCGTCCGGTGATCTCCAGGTACCCGTCCTCGTCGATGGTGCCGATGTCTCCGGTCTTGAACCACTCGCCGTCGAAGGTTTCCTTCGTGGCCTTCTCGTTGTTCCAGTAGCCGCCGAAAATGTTGACGCCCTTCGCCTGGATTTCGCCGTCCGCAGCGAGCCGAACAGCGCATCCCGGAAGCGGGGGACCGACCTTGCCGATCTTGAAGTGCGATGGGACGTTCACGGTGATGGGCGCCGTGGTTTCGGTCAGGCCGTAACCCTCAAGAATGGTCAGCCCGAGACTGCGGTAGAAGTGCCCGAGGAACAGCCCGAGCGGGGCCGAGCCGGACACCGCGTACTTGACGCGTCCACCGAGCGCTGCGCGGATTTTGCTCAGGACGAGCCGATCGAACAGGGCAAACTGGATCGCAAGTCCCAGGGGAACCTTTCCTGCATCCAGTGCCTTCGAGTGCGCGACGGCAACCGCGGCGGCCTTGCGGAAGATCTTGCCCTTCCCGCCGCCCTCGGCCTTCTGCTCCGACGAGTTGTACACCTTCTCGAACACGCGGGGCACCGCGAGCAGGAACGTGGGTTTGAAGGAGCCCATCGCCGGAAGCAATTGCTTGGTGTCCGGCTGGTGGCCCACCTTCACGCCGCCGACAATTGCGAGCACCGAGATGAAGCGCGCGAAAATGTGGGCGAGCGTGATGAAGAGCAGGGTGCTGGACTCGGTGTTCACAACTTCCGGGATGGCTTCGCGCGCATTGCGGGTGAGTTCGACGAAGTTGGAGTGCGTGAGCATGCACCCCTTCGGCCGACCGGTGGTCCCCGCCGTATAGATGAGCGTCGCGAGGTCGTCGCCCTTCGCGAGATTCCGACGGCGCTCGATTTCCTCGTCGGTGACGTCTTTGCCACTGGCCGCGAGCTTCTCCAGATCACCGGTGTCGATCTTCCAGACGTTGCGGACGAGCGGAAGCTCCGGGTGGGCTTCATCGAATCGGGAGAAGTGGTCCGGGGTCTCCGTGATCATGGCGACCGTACCGGAGTCACCGAGGTTCCACTGGAGCTGGGAGGGAGAGGATGTCTCGTAGATCGGCACCATGACGGCGCCGGCGAACCAGATCGCAAAGTCGATGAGGGTCCACTCGTAGCGGGTCTTGCACATGAGCCCGATTTTGTCGCCGGGCTCGATCCCTGCTGCGACAAATCCCTTTGCGAGGGCGTGAACCTGGTTCAGAAATTCTGTTGCCGTGACGTCCGACCAGCCGCCATCGTGGGTGGGGATGGAAAACAGGGCGAGGTTCGGAGTGGCGCGCACCCGTTCCACGAGAAGGTCCGTTGCGTTCGCATTCGGATCGGCGGGAACGATGGCGGGCGTTTCGTAGTGGTCCACAGCGACTCCTTTGGTACCGGTCAGGTCATTCTTACTACTCTATCTGGTCGTGCGCGTGGGCCACCCGGGTTCGTGTTCCCGCGTGCACGGGTAGGCTGAGGAGGTTCACGTCGGGGAAAAAACTGGCAGGAGGGAAAGGTTCGGATGTTCTACTGGTTCATGAAGAACCTCATCGCTGGACCGATCCTGCGCACGGCCTTTCGCCCCTGGGTGACCGGTGAGGAAAACATCCCGCGCAAGGGCGGCGTCATTCTGGCGAGCAACCATCTTTCCTTCATCGATTCGGTGTTTCTGCCGCTCGTGATCGATCGCCGCGTGACGTTCCTGGCGAAGAGCGACTACTACACGGCCCGCGGCATCAAGGGCTGGGCGATCAAACACTTCCTGAAAGCTGCCGGGATGATCCCCATCGACCGCTCAGGTGGAAAAGCATCCGAAGCCAGCCTGCGCACGGGCCTCGGCGTTCTCCACCGCGGCGAGGTCCTCGGGATTTACCCCGAGGGAACCCGAAGCCCGGACGGCAAACTGTACCGTGGCCGGACCGGCGTGGCCAGGATGGTGCTCGAAGGGGGAGTCCCCGTTGTGCCCGTCGCCATGATCGACACCGAAAAGGTCATGCCGATCGGCAAGCGGTTGCCCAAGGTGCGCCGCATCGGGGTCGTGATCGGCGAACCACTGGATTTCTCGCGGTTCGACGGGATGGAGAGCGACCGATTCATTCTGCGGTCCATCACCGACGAGATCATGTACGAACTCAGCCACCTCGGCGATCAGGAATACGTCGATGTGTATGCCACAACTGTCAAGGAGAAGGCCGGGAGCCGCAGTCGCTAAACCCGCCACGAAACGTCACACTCAGCCACACGCGCTTAAATAGAGTTCAGGCGCGTCAACCAGCAACCCAGGGAGCAATCAGTGGTCGATCCAACCGAACCGGTCGTACTTGCCGAACCGGCAGTCATCGACGGGCTCGACCACTGGCGTGACCTTCCCATCGCCCAGCAGCCCCCGTGGCCGTCCGCTGACGACGTCGCCGCCGCGTCGCGCGAACTGTCGGGGCTGCCGCCGCTCGTCTTTGCGGGAGAGGTCGACATCCTCCGCAACCGGCTCGCGAGCGTTGCCCGGGGTGAGGCGTTCCTGCTTCAGGGCGGGGATTGCGCGGAGACGTTCGCCGCGGCGACGGCGGATCAGATCCGCGATCGGGTCAAGACGATTCTCCAGATGGCCGTCGTTCTCACCTACGGCGCATCCATGCCGGTCATCAAGATGGGCCGGATGGCGGGGCAGTTCGCGAAACCGCGCTCCAGCGACAGCGAGACCCGTGGTGATGTCACCCTGCCGGCGTACCGCGGCGACATCGTGAACGGGTACGACTTCACCCCGCAATCCCGCGCTGCCGACCCCTCCCGCCTGGTGCGCGGCTACCACACTGCCGCGAGCACCCTGAACCTGATCCGCGCATTCACTCAGGGCGGATTCGCTGATTTGCGCCAGGTGCACAGCTGGAATCAGGGCTTCGCACGCAACCCGGCGAATGTGCGGTACGAGCACATGGCGCGGGAGATCGACCGGGCGATCAAATTCATGATGGCCTGCGGCGCGGACTTCGAGGCACTCAAGCGCACGGAGTTCTACACGTCGCATGAGGCGCTCCTGATGGACTACGAGCGGCCGATGACCCGGATCGATTCGCGGACGGGAACCCCGTACAACACCTCAGCGCACTTCCTGTGGGTTGGGGAGCGCACGCGGCAACCGGATGGCGCCCACATCGACTTCCTGTCGCGCGTCCGCAACCCGCTGGGCGTCAAGCTTGGGCCGTCGACGACACCCGCGCAGGTTCTCGAGCTCATCGACCGGCTGGATCCGGACCGGGAGCCCGGCCGCCTCACGTTCATCACGCGCATGGGTGCCGGACGGGTCAGAGACGTACTGCCGGAACTGCTGGAGACCGTCAGGAACAGCGACGCAACGCCCGTGTGGGTGTGCGACCCCATGCATGGCAACGGGCTCACGACGCCGACCGGGTACAAGACCAGACGATTCGATGAC
The DNA here is from genome assembly GCA_937872445.1 of uncultured Microbacteriaceae bacterium. Lineage (GTDB taxonomy): Bacteria > Actinomycetota > Actinomycetes > Actinomycetales > Microbacteriaceae > Terrimesophilobacter. Next base: position 33,362 of record CALMSL010000192.1, read on the forward strand.
GTCGTTGACGAGGTCAAGGGATTCTTCGAAGCCCACCGCACGGTGGGAACCAACCCCGGCGGTATCCACATCGAACTCACCGGCGACGACGTCACCGAGTGCCTTGGCGGGTCAGAACAAATCGACGAATCGGCTCTCGCCACGCGCTATGAGTCGCTGTGCGATCCACGCCTGAACCACATGCAGTCGCTCGAGCTCGCCTTCCTGGTGGCGGAAGAACTCGGGGCTCGCTAGGGGGCAACGGGGTCGAGGGCGCACCCGTTGTTCGACGGTCGTGCCTTACTTCAGCCGGACATTCACTTTGGAACCCTTGTCCGCTTTGGTTCCTGCTCCTGGAGTTATGTCCTGCACAATCGCATCGTTGGGAATGCTCGCCAAGAGTTGACTCTTCGGGTCGCGAAAGACGATTTGGAATCCCGCGGTCTCGAGAACCGGTTTCGCATCGGCCCACGTCATCCCGACCACATCCGGCACCGTCACCTGCTCGATCCCGTCGGAAACGATGAGTTCCAGGGTTGTGCCCGTTGTTGCGACGGTACCGTCGGGAAGCGGCCGATAGCCGATCACGGCGTCCTTCGGCACATCATCGCTCCAGTCGTGGAGCCCCTCGCTCGTGGACCCCACCAGCCCCTTGTCGCTGAGCGCCTTTTTCGCATTATCGACCGTCATGCCCTTGATGTCGGGGATGGCGCCGAGCGACACCACGAGCGTCACCGGCTGCCCTTCCCAGTATTGCTGGACGGTGGAGAGGTCGAGCGTCTTGCCGTCCTTGTCCAGCCCGAAGGCGGAAATCACGGTGTTGACCGCGACGGTGGAGTTGAACTGGTATTGCGATTCCTTCACATCGAAGGACGTGCCGAGAGCGGCGCGGGCGGCGGTCTCCGTTTCGCCGACCAGGCTCGGCAGGGTGAGCAACTTCGGCCCCTGAGAGATGATGAGTTTGACCGTGCCGCCGTGCGAAACCGACTGACCCAGGCCCGGGTCGGTTCCCATCACCAGCCCCTCCTTGATGGTGACGCTGAACGCCGCCTTGTGGTCGGGGGAGACGACAAGGTCGGCTTTTTCGAGGAGTGCAGTCGCCGCCGCGACATCCTTGCCGGATACGTCGGGGATGACGACTTTGGAACCCGGCCCCGAACCGAAATACCATCCGGTCGCGCCGGCCAGCGCGGCGAGCATGATCACGAGGGAGAAGAGCCACCACCCTCGGGACCGGCGCCGGTCGGCGATCGCGGCGAGGGCCGTCGTGCTGTCGAATGCCGCTGCCGTCGTGCGCGGTCGGGCACGCGTGCCCAGCACTTGCGTTTCTGCGTCAGAGGCGGCCGGCATCACGGGCGGCATGACGACCGTTTTGGCCGCAGTGGTTGCGGCGGCCGGCCCGGGACCGTCCTGCAGGATTCGCCGGGTTTCGTGAAGCTGTTCCAGCATCGCTCGGGCATCGCGCGGCCGTTGCTCGGGATCCCGCGCCGTCGCCCACAGCACGAGCTCGTCAAGCTCGACGGGGACACGCGAATTCTTGCTGCTGGGAGTCGGAACGGTGTCGTTCGCGTGCTGCTGCGCGATCTGGAACGGCTGCTCGCCCTTGAACGGTTGCTCGCCGGCGAGCATTTCGTACAGCATGATGCCGACCGCGTAGATGTCGCTTCGAGCGTCGGCGATGCCCCGAGTGACAAGTTCGGGGGAGAGGTAGGCGATGGTGCCCAGCAGCGCGTTGCCCGTCGCGGTCTGCGCGGTCGCGGCCCGCGCGAGGCCGAAGTCGCTGATCTTGATGCGCCCATCGTCGGCGAGGAGCACGTTCTCCGGTTTGAGGTCGCGGTGCACGATGCCGTTGCGATGCGCAGCGGCGAGCCCGGAGAGCACGGCCTCCATGATGTCGAGCGCCTGATCGGTCGTGAGCACCGGGTGCTCTTCCAGCAATTCGCGCAGGGTGATGCCGGGCAGGTATTCCATGACGAGGTAGGCGGTATCCGCATCCTGGCCCTGGTCGTACACATTGACGACGTTGGGATGGGCGAGCCGGGCAGCCGAACGCGCCTCCTGGATGAACCGTGCCTTGTATTGGGCATCGTCGGCGAGGTGGCCGTGCATGACCTTGATCGCGACCCGGCGCTCAAGGCGAAGGTCGGTCGCAAGGTAGACGGTGGCCATGCCCCCTCTCGCGATGCGCGAGCGCACCTGATATCGGCCGTCGACGAGGCGGCCGATCATGGGATCAGGGGTGGCAGAGCTCACCGCAGAAGTCTAAAGACGTTGCCCCCGATATAGCCGTAAAAACACCGGGTACGGCGGCATTGGGTACCGCTTAGCCCAACTGCGCCAGCCAGGCCCGGGCCGAGGCCTCCCATTTCGCGTACGCGTCCGGATAGGCCGAAATCTGCACGGCCTGGGCCGCCTGCGTGACCGTCATGGATTGCCATCCGGAAATGTCCAGGAGGCCCCTCGTGTAGCCCTTGTTCGGGTTGCTCGGGCCGCCGAAAAACAGCCTGCTCGCGTACACCGGATCGGTGACCTGCGCCGGGGTGCCCCAGCCGGTGCTCGGCCGCTGCTGGAAGAGTCCGAGCGAGTCGAGATCACCGTAGTTCAGGTTGCGCAGGCTTGATTCCTGCATCGCCGCTGCGAGGGCGATGACGAGCCCATAGTCGCTCACTCCGAGCGTCCTGCCGACCGAAATGATGGTTCGGGCGTTCGTCTCCATTTCCGCGGTGAGCGGTGTCGTGCTCGCGCCGACGGATGCCGTGGAGGAACCGGCCGTCGGGATGACGAGGGTGCGCCCGGCGTAGATCAGGCTGGAGTAGGACAATCCGTTCGCGCTGAGAATCGACTGGATGCTCACGCCGAACCGTGCCGCGATGCCCGTGATGGTGTCACCGGACTTGATGAGGTAACTCGTCGTGGTGGGCGCGGGTGGCGCCGGCGTGACGCTGACCACGGGCTCCAGTTCAACGACGGGGGGCGGTGTCGGAGCCGGTGGCGTTGAGACCGGTGGTGTTGGGGCGGGCGGGGCGGAGACGGGTGGGGCTGGCGTGGCCGGAACCGACGCCGCGACGCCGGGAATCACGATCTTCTGACCGGGGTAAATGATTGTTGACCAGCCGAGCGAATTTGCGGTGAGGACCGACTGGGTGGACACACCGTAGCGCGCAGCGACACCGCTGATCGTGTCGCCTCTCGTGATCGTGTACATCGTCGCGGCGCCCTGCTGCCCAGCCGACGTGCTCGGCGCCGGTGCCGAAGGCGGCGTCGGCGAAGCAGTCGTGGTGAGGCGGAGAATCTGGCCGGGGAAGATGAGAGATTTCCAGCCGAGCCCATTGAGCGTCAGGACAGCGGCTGTGGCCAGCCCGAATCGAGCGGCAATTCCGCTGACGGTATCGCCGCTGACAACGCGGTAGGTTGCCGGGGTTGTCGAGGCGATGGTGGTGGTGCCGTGAACCATGGTTTCTGCCGAGGCCGCGCGCTGGCTGGCGGCAGCATTCATGGCATCAATGACCGCTTTGCGCAATTGGGCATTGGAGTCCTTGGGCTTGTCCGCGCCCGTCGCATTCGCCTGCGGGAGCGGGCCGGTGAGGTTGAGGCTCATGGCCATCGAACCGGCAAGCAGTATCGGCAAGGTGTGGTACGCGCTGCGCGCGAGCTTGCCGGTGGTTTTCGGTGCGCGGTGACGTGCACCGCCGAACGCGTCACGAGTGCGCGCGAAATTGTCCGTCATCTGATTCCCCAGTCTGCCCAGATAAAAATGACACAGTTATATACGCCTGTCAATCAGTGTGACGAAAGTGATTAGTGTAAATTTGGTCGAAATCCATCGTGTCGTGGTCTCCTCGACGCGCAGTTCTGGCAGTCTTTAAGGGTGGAATCCACCCCTGCACTGCCCGAGAGCGCCGAAATTCGATGGCTCACCGTCCCCGAGCTGGTCGAGATACTGGGCATCGGCGTCAGCAAGGTGCGCCGGCTTATTGAAGATCGGGCCCTTCTGGCTACCCGCGTGGACGGCGTGTGGCGCGTTCCGGAACTGTTTATCCGGGACGGGGAGCCTCTGCCCGAGCTGCGGGGCACACTCATCGTTCTTGCCGACAGCGGATACTCCGACGAGGAGGCCATGCACTGGATCCTGAATCGTGAGGAGAGCCTCGGCACGAGCCCCATTGAGGCCCTTCGATCCGGCCGGAAGGCGGAAGTGCGCAGGATCGCTCAAGCGCTGGGATTCTGAACTCCGCTAGGCCGTGCGCGTGATCGCCGAGTCCGCGAGTCCCAGCAGTGCGCTGCGGGCGCTCGGGGTGATGGAGGCGTCGCTCAGCGCGCTCTTCGCGAGTTCGACATTGCGCTGAATAATTCGTTCGACATCCGTGACGGCACCGCTGTCGCGAATCGTGTCCTGCAGCGCACGAACCTGCAGTTCGGACAGCTCACGGTCTCCCAGGAGTTCATCGAACAGCCGCCCCGCATTCGGGGGAAGCGCCGCGCGCGCGAGGGCCACCAGGACGGTGCGTTTGCCCTCGCGCAAGTCGTCTCCCGCGGGTTTGCCCGTGACCGACGGGTCGCCAAACACCCCGAGAAGATCGTCGCGGAGTTGATACGCGATGCCCAGCGGCAGGCCGAACTCCCTGAGAGCCGCGAGGTGTTCGGTGCTGCCGCCGCCGAGGGCGGCGCCGATCGTGAGCGGTGCCTCGACGCTGTACTTGGCCGACTTGTAGACGATCACCCGGTGGGCGCGGGAGAGCTGTTCGGATTCCGGGTAGCTTTTCCAGGCCTGTTCGTTCAGCACGTCGAGGTACTGCCCGAGCATCACTTCGCTGCGCATCCTGTGGTGTTCGGACCGTGCGATTGCGCGTGCCGACGACGAGGCGGTCAGGGCCAGCGCCTCATCGAACGCTTCATCGCTCCAGGCGAGGAGCAGGTCGCCGAGCAGGATCGCGGCGGAGCGCCCGAACGCCGCAGAGGAGCCCGCCCAGCCTCCCGCCGTGTGGATGGATTCGAATCTCCGGTGGATGGACTCGCTGCCGCGACGCGTGTCCGAATTGTCGATGATGTCGTCGTGCACGAGAGCGGCCGCATGAAACAGCTCGAGAGCAACCGAGGCGCGAACGATTGCGGAGAGTCCGCGTTCGTCCGGATCCGGGATGAGGTCGAATTCCGTGGCGGGCACGTGTGTGGACTGCCAGCCCCAATAACAAAACAGTGCCCTGAATCGTTTTCCGCCCTTGAGAAGCGCACGCGAGTATTCGGCAAAGGGGGCGAGTTCCTCGGCGATATCGCTGAGCTGTGGTTCGTGGTCGTCGAGGAAGCGATCGATGTCGTCCTGGACCAGATCAACTAACCGCGTACTCTCAGCCACGCTGATAGCCTAGCCAGCCTCGTGAGCATACAATGGTGGACAAGACAGCGTCGAACTCGCAACAGAGGGGAGTGACCATGCCGCTATCCGAGCATGAACAGCGCCTCCTCGACGAGATGGAGCGAAGCCTCTACCGAAACGACGCGGACTTCGTCGCGACCGTCGGCAGTCAGGGTTCGCGACCGAACTACCGCATGATCGTCATCGGCGCGCTCCTGGGCGTTCTCGGAATCGCCGGCATCGTCGCGGGCGTCATCACCCATCTCGTGATCATCGGAGTCCTGGGGTTCCTCATTATGTTTGGCGGTGTTCTCCTCGCCCTACGCCGTTCGGCCGCGCCGGAGGAGCAATCGCAGCACAGCGGAAAGACGTTCGCGAAGCACGCCAGTTTCATGGATCGCATGAACGATCGGTGGGACAAGCGCCAGGACGAGCGGGGTAGCTAAGCGACCTTCGCTGGACTGCGGCACCGGGCTGACCTCACGGTCAGCCTTTTTTTTGTGCCCGAATCCGGCGCGATATTGCCGAATGTGGGAAAAATCCCTCCACTATCGAATGCTTCAAATTGCCAATAGAATCAAGGCCTCCTAGTCTCGCAAATCAAAAAAGAGGTCGAATTTGATTGTTTTGTGGATGTAAGTGGAGTAAAGTGGAGGTCACCTGAATCCGGGCCGGAGTACGAGGGGGTGGACCGCGGATGTTCCTTGGTACCTACACCCCCAAGCTCGACGACAAAGGCCGCATCATCCTCCCGGCAAAGTTCTGGGACGAGCTCGAAGCCGGCGTCGTCGTCACGCGCGGTCAGGAGCGGTGCCTGTTCGTGTACAGCACGCGCGAGTTCGAGGTGCAGCTGGAGAGGCTTCGTGAGGCTCCCGTCACGAAAAAGCAGGCTCGCGACTACTTCCGGATGTTCCTGTCCGGCGCCCACTCCGAGGTGCCGGACAAACAACACCGCATCACGGTTCCCCAGCTGCTGAGGACCTACGCGGGACTCGACCGCGAACTCACCGTCATCGGTGCGGGCAACCGGGCCGAAATTTGGGACACCGAAGCCTGGAACGAGTACTACGCCGAACAGGAATCCGGATACGCCGAGATCTCGGAGGAGGTGATCCCGGGCATCTTCTAGCGCCTTGCTCCTGACTCCCAGCCGGATTCGTTCCTGACACCCTTCCCCAGTGCCAGGCCCGATGCGGAGGGGAATCAGGGGTCAGGGGCTCGTCTCCCGAAAGATATGGCACGACCCGACAAATCCCGCACACCCTCCCGAGGAATCCGACCGGACCCCGAGCGCATCCACGAACCCGTTCTGCTGGAGCGAACACTTGAGCTTCTTGGCCCTGCGCTCGGAAACGACGGAGCCGTGCTCGTTGATGCGACGCTGGGCATGGCCGGCCACGCAGCAGCATTCCTGGAGCGATTCCCCCGCCTGATTCTCGTCGGCATCGACCGGGATCAGGATGCCCTCGCGATCGCCCGCGAGAGGCTGGCCCCATACGCAGACCGCGCGCATCTGGTCCACGCGGTGTACGACGAGATTGCGGCGGTGCTCGGCGAGCTGGGCATTCGACACGTCGCGGGCATCCTGTTCGACCTCGGGGTATCCTCGCTCCAGCTGGATCAGGCCGAACGTGGATTCGCGTACTCGAAGGACGCGCCGCTGGATATGCGCATGGACGCCGGATCCGAGCTCACCGCCGAGCGTATCCTCGCCGAATACAGCGAAGCGGAACTACGCCGGATCTTCTACCAGTATGGGGAAGAGAAGCTTGCGCCGCGCTATGCGAAGCGTATCGTCGACGCGCGGGCCACCACGCGGCTGCAGACTTCGGTGCAGCTTGTCTCCCTGGTGGAGGCGGCGACTCCCGCAGCGCTGCGCAGGGCCGGCCACCCGGCTAAGCGCGTTTTTCAGGCGCTGAGGATCGAAGTCAACCAGGAACTCGCCGTGCTCGAGAGGGCTATTCCTGCCGCCATCGCCGCCCTCGGTGTAGGCGGTCGGATCGTGGTGCTCTCGTACCAGTCGCTCGAAGACCGCATCGTCAAACACGCATTCGCCGCCGGATCCACCTCGAGCGCTCCGGCCGGACTCCCCGTCGAATTGCCGGAACACCGACCGGAACTGAAACTCCTCGTGCGCGGTGCCGAGCTCGCGAGCGAACCTGAAATCGACGCGAATCCTCGGTCAGCGCCCGTGCGGTTGAGGGCGGCAGAACGAATCAGGAGGGCCGCATGAGTGCTTTGCCCGTTGAGGCGCCACGGCGGCACCCCGCCCAGCCGGCACCCCGGCGCCACCTCGACGTCGTGTCCACGCGAGTCCAGAAGAGGGCACGTCCGAAAGCCGTCTACGCTCTTGTGACGGTTGCCGGGCTGTTCGCCATTCTGATCGCACAACTCCTGGTGAGCATCATGGTGTCGGATGGCGCATACCAGATCTCAGCGCTTCAGCAGCAGCAGAAGGAACTGTCCCGCGATCAACAGACGCTCACCGAACAATTGCAGGTGCTCGAGTCCCCCCAGCACCTTGCGGCGAATGCCCAGGCATTGGGGATGGTGACGAACTCCAGCACCGCATATCTTCGGCTTTCCGATGGAACGGTGATCGGGCAGCCTGTCGCTGCGACCGCGAGCAACGGTATCCGTACCGGTACGGACGGCGGACCGCTCATCCCCAACCAGTTGCTGGCGGGCGTTGGCCTCACTCCGGCGAGCGCCGTCCAGACCGCTCCTGCCACCGCGGGCGCGCCTGCGGCAAACGCAAGTTCCGCGTCAGTAGCCTCAATCGATGCGGGGATTCCGTCCCCCATAACCAGGTAGTCGCCTACGCCGAAAGTTTGACACCGTGATCCACCAGAGAATGATCCGTCGCAGGCTGGCCGTCGCGATCCTTTTTACCTTTGCCATCGTCGCGGTTTTCGTCGTGCGCCTCGTCGACATCCAGGTTGTGCGGGCCAGCGAATTGAACGCCGAAGCGCTGAGCAAGCGGATGATCCAGACTTCCATTCCCGCACCTCGAGGCGAGATCGTGGACACGAACGGCGTCGTCCTGGCCGACAACGTCACTCGTTACAACATCACGGTTTCACCGCGCGATGTGGCGTCATTCACGCGCACGGCGAAAGACGGGTCCAGCCAGGTCGTCAGCGTGCTGGAAGCGTTGACGGAAGTGGCGAAACTCACCGGCGCAAATACCAACGATCTGCTGACGGCGGCGACCAGCGACCATGAATCGTACTGGGCGATGCTCGTCAAAGGGGTGGATACTGCGACGTTTCGCGCCGTCCGGGATCTTCAAATCCCCTGGGTCTACGCGGAACCGGAACAGCACAGGGTCTATCCGCTCGGATCTGTCGCGGGAAACCTGGTGGGGTTCGTCGGAACCGACAAACCGCTCAACGGGCTGGAGGCCACGGAAAACTCGTGCCTGGCGAGCACGGCGGGTTCCTCCACGTATGAACAGAGCGCCGATGAAGTGCGTCTCCCCGGAAGCACGGTGACGACCAAACAGACCATCCCGGGCGGCACCCTGAAGCTGACCATCGACAGCGACCTGCAGTGGTTCGTCCAGCAGGCAATTGCCGAACAGGCGATAGCCATTGGCGCTGAGTCCGGAATGGCGGCCGTCGTGCGGGTCAAGGATGCGCACATCATGGCCATGGCTGACTGGCCTGCCGTCGACCCGAACAACATCAACGGCACTGGAACCGATTTTCTCGGTGCGCGATCCTTCAGCTACATGTACGAGCCGGGCTCGATCATGAAGGCGCTTTCGGCATCGATGCTGATCGATCAGGGTGCGGCGACGCCGACGACCCGAGTCGACGTGCCGTGGTTGTGGTGGACGCCGGATGGTGCCAGAATCCGGGATTCCGAATATCACGGCGATGAGCACCTGACGCTGACCGGGGTGCTGGAACAATCGTCCAACGTCGGGATGTCGAAGCTCGGCACGACGCTGCCGCAGAACATCCGGTACGACTACTTCCGCAAGTACGGTCTCGGAGAACCGACCGCAGTGAATTTCCAGGGAGAAGCGAACGGGTTGCTGGCCAAGACCTGGAACGTGCAGCAAAACTACGACACCACCTACGGGCAGGGTGTGAGCGTCACTCTTGCCCAGATGGCGAGCGCGTACCAAACCATTGCCAACGGCGGGGTTCGGCTTCCCCTCACTCTCGTGGAGGGATGCACGAAGCCCGACGGAACTGTCGTCGACCAGCCGTCGACCGGCGGCAGCAGGGTGATCTCCGAATCGGCGGCGTCGACGACCGTGAAGATGCTGGAGAGCGTGGTGACGGGCGGCTGGCTCTCTACCCAGCTCACGATTCCCGGATACCGGATCGCGGCGAAGACCGGAACCGCTGAGGTGGCCGCCAATGGGGTGTACACGAACGATTCCATCGTTTCCGTTGCGGGAATCGCCCCGGCAGACAACCCCCAGTACGTCGTCATCGTCACGTACGTGAAACCGCACACCATCACCACATCGGCTGCCGCGGCACCGACATTCAGTAAGATCATGAAGCAGGTGTTGAAAACGTATCGGGTGCCGCCGTCGACGGGCACAGATCCTGGCTACCCCACGACATGGTGAGAATGAGGATGAATTGACTGATCGGACCCCTCCGGTCTTACGTCCTGAGCATCCCATGGACCGTTCGCTTCCGGGCCTGGTTGCGGAATTCGGCCTCGAGCACAGTGGATCGATCGACGGGTTGGAGATCAGCGGAATCACGGTGCGCGCGAGCGATGTGGAGCCGGGCGACCTGTTCGTCGGACTTCCTGGCGTTCATACCCACGGTGCCCAATTTGCGGCGGACGCGCGCGAACGGGGAGCCGTGGCCATCCTGACCGATCGCGCCGGCGCCGACCTGGCCGCCGACTCCGGCTTGCCGGCGGTCGTCGTGGAGTCTCCCCGAGCGGCACTGGGGGATGTGTCGGCATGGATTTACCAAACGCTGGAAGACCCGCCACTCCTGTTCGGAATCACCGGCACCAATGGGAAAACGTCGGTCGCGTACCTGCTGGAGGCGATTTTGAGGCAACTGGGCCTCGTCGTCGGGCTCAGTTCCACTGCTGAGCGGCACATCGGTGAGAGGCTGTCCGTGGTGAGCCGGCTCACCACCCCCGAAGCCAGCGAATTGCATGCCCTCCTCGCCCGGATGCGCGAGAGCGAGGTCCGCGCCGTCGCCGTGGAAGTCAGCGCCCAGGCGCTCAGCCAGAACCGTATCGGCGGAATCGTGTTCGACGTCGTGTCATTTACGAATCTCAGTCACGACCACCTCGATGACTATGCCGACATGGAGCAGTATTTCGCGGCGAAACTCGCGCTGTTCGAACCAGAGCATGGCCGCCGCGGCGTGGTTTCGCTCGATACCGAGTGGGGTCATCGCGTGGTCGACGGATGCCGCATTCCCGTGACCACGATCGCGACCGTCGAGGGGGTCGACGCCGAATGGCGGGTCGAGATCCTCGATCGACGGGCGGAAGCGACCGCGTTCCGCATCACCGGCCCAGAGGGGCGGAAGCTGGAGACGACGATTCCGCTGATCGGCTGGCACATGGCGGCCAACGCGGGGCTCGCGATCGTCATGCTCGTCGAGGCCGGTTTCGAACTCGAAGCGATCGGCCATGCCGTGCAGGACGGGATCGACGTGTATCTCCCCGGCCGCACGGAGCGGGTATCCGGCGACTCCGGGCCGACCGTGTTCGTGGATTACGGCCACAGCCCGGACGCCTTCATCAACACCCTCGATGCGGTTCGTGCGGTCACCGCCGGCCGCGTCATCATGGTGTTCGGTGCCGACGGCGACCGCGATGCGTCCAAGCGGCTCGAGATGGGCCGGGTGGCATCGGAAAACGCGGACATCGTCATCGTGACCGACTACCAGCCGCGGTTCGAGAATCCCGAATCGATCAGGAAGGCGCTCATCGAGGGAACGCTCCGCGCCGAGAATCAGGCCGAGCTGCACGAGGTTGGCGTGCCGGAGCAGGCGATTCGCCTCGCGGTCGACATGGCCCAGGAAGGCGACACGATTCTTTGGGCCGGACCGGGCCACGAGGATTACCGTGACATCGACGGTGTTCGCATTCCCTTTTCCGCGCGCGCGGAGGCCAGGGCGGCGTTGCGTGAGGCGGGCTGGTGATCGAACTAACGCTCGCTGACCTTGCTGGCATCGTCGGTGGTGTTCTTCACGGCGCCGCGGATGCGACCCACGTCCTGTCCGGCGACGTCGTCGTTGACTCCCGACTGGCATCGAGCGGTTCCGTATTCATTGCGATGCGCGGCGCCACCACGGACGGGCATGAGTTCGCGCAGTCGGCCATCGCATCCGGTGCGCGAGCAATCATCGCGGAACGAGAGCTGCCCGTCGACGTTCCGGTGATCGTGGTCGATGATTCTCTCCGTGCGCTCACGGACCTTGCTCGCGAGGTGGTGGCCAGGGTGAGGTCGAAGGGAACACTTCGCGTCGTCGCCGTCACCGGTTCCAACGGCAAGACAACGACAAAGAACATGCTGCGCGCGATCCTCGGCACGGCAGGCTCGGTGGTCGCGCCGCGCGAATCGTTCAACAATGAGGTCGGTGCCCCGCTGTCCATGCTGGACATCACCGACGAGACTGACTTCCTCGTGGTGGAGATGGGGGCGAGCGCCGTCGGCGAGATCGCCCGGCTGGTGTCGATCGTGTGTCCCGATGTTGCGATCGTGCTCAAGGTCGGCTTGGCCCATGCCGGAGGGTTCGGAACCATCGAGGACACCCAGAAAGCCAAGGCCGAGATCGTCACGCAACTGCCCGTCGAGGCAATCGCTGTTCTCAATCTGGACGATTCGCGCGTCGCCGCCATGGCAGGCATGACCCGGGCGAAAGCCGTGACGTTCGGATTCTCCCCGGGTGCGGACGTTCGTGCTGAGGATGTCGCGACGACCACCGACGGGACCCGCTTCACTCTCGTTCTCGGCCAGGAAAAACACGACGTCCAGCTCGGCATCCTCGGCGAACACAACGTGATGAACGCGCTCGCATCGATTGCGGCAACCAGACAGCTCGGCGTCAAGACGGCACCTGCGGTGTCGGCGCTGTCCGCGATGAAACGGGCCGAGCACTGGCGCATGGAGCTTCACCATGCGCCCGGGGGCGTCACGCTCATCAACGACGCCTACAATGCGAGCCCGGACTCGATGGCGGCGGCGCTGAAGACGCTCGCGGAGGTGACGCGCGGAACCCACCGTGCGGTAGCCGTGCTGGGGGAGATGGCTGAACTGGGGGAGTACTCCGACGAAGAGCACGACCGCATCGGGCGACTCGTGGTCCGGTTGAACATCGACAAGCTCATCGTGGTCGGCCACGAAGCGCGGCATATTCATGACGCGGCCGGACTTGAAGGTTCGTGGGACGGGGAGTCGGTCTACGTCGAGGACGCCGACGGGGCATACGATCTGTTGCGTAACGAATTGCAGTCTGGAGACGTCGTCCTCGTGAAATCCTCGAACTCTGCAGGGCTCCGGCTGCTGGGCGACCGAATCGCCGAGGTGAGCTGATGCTGGCCCTCCTGCTTGCCGCCGGGTTCTCGATGGTATTCACCCTCGTGCTCACCCCGCTCTTCGCGCGGGTTTTCCGCCGGTTGGGCCTCGGGCAGTTCATCAGGGCGGATACACCGACAACCCACGTCGTCAAACGCGGAACGCCATCGATGGGCGGCGTGGTGTTCGTCACGGCATCCGTCGTCGGCTACTTCCTCGGTCACCTCGTGGGAGGCGGAAGGCCGAGCGCGAGCGCCATGCTCGTCATCTTGATGATGGGCGGCCTCGGCATGATCGGCTTCATCGATGACCTCATGAAAGTGAGCAAGCAGAACAGCCTGGGGCTGCCCGGCATCTACAAGATCATCGGGACCGTGATTGTCGGGGTGATTTTCGCCCTGATCGGGATCAGCTACCGCGACAGCCACGGGCGTTCCCCGGTGTCGACCGCCATGTCGTTCATTCGCGATTTGCCGTTCGACTTCATGGTCGCATTCGGCGTCGGCCTCGGGACACTGGCGATTGTGGTGTGGATCGTGTTCCTCACGGTGTCGGCGTCGAACGCGGTGAATCTGACCGACGGTTTGGACGGGCTTGCTGCCGGCGCCTCGATCTTCGCCATCGGCTCCTACATCATCATCGGATACTGGCAGTCGATTCAGTCCTGCTACAACCAGTCCATCAATCCGGAGAACGTGTTCAAGTGCTACGACGTATCGTCGCCGCTTGAGCTCGCCACCGTTGCCGCTGCCATCGTCGGTTCGCTTGTCGGATTCCTGTGGTGGAACACGTCCCCGGCGCAGATCATGATGGGCGACACCGGCTCCTTCGCGCTGGGCGGCGCACTGGCCGCACTGGCGATTCTGTCCCGCACCGAACTTCTCCTCGTGCTGATCGGCGGCCTCTTCGCGATCATCACCGGCCAGGTCATCATCCAGCGGATCTACTTCAAACTCACGAAGGGGAAGCGTATCTGGAGGTCCAGCCCCTACCACCATCACTTCGAGATGAAGGGCTGGCCCGAAGTTACGATCGTCGTGCGTTTCTGGATTATCGCCGGATTGTTTGTCGGAGCAGGAGTCGGATTGTTCTATCTCGAATGGCTCTCCAGCACGGTGCCATGATGCCGCAGCGGGATATCCTGGGGCTCACGAGTTGGAACGCCCAGTGGGCCGGGCTGCGCACCCTCGTTCTGGGTCTCGGGGTTTCCGGTTTCGCGGCCGCGGACACCCTCGCGGAACTCGGGTGCTCCGTCATGGTGGCCACGCCGACCGCGGACACGGCGAAGCGCGAAATCCTGGACGTGCTCGGAGTTGAACTGGTGCTCGCGGACCTCGACGGCGGGGTTCCCGATCGGGTCATCGAATTCGACCCCGAGCTGGTCATCGTTTCGCCCGGGCTGCCGCCGGCTCATCCCGCCGTGCGCTGGGCTCTCGAAAGCGACCGCGTGGTGTGGGGCGACGTGGAGCTCGCCTGGCGCCTGCGCGATAAAACTGGCGTCCCTGCCGAGTGGCTTGTCGTGACCGGGACGAACGGAAAAACCACGACGGTGCAGCTGGCCGCGGCGATGCTCGCGGCGGGCGGATTCCGTGCGGCGCCGTGCGGAAACGTGGGGGTGCCGGTTCTGGACGCGATCCGCGACCCGAGCGGTTTTGACGTGCTCGTCGTCGAACTCTCCAGTTTTCAGCTCCACTACCTCGGCGACATTTCGCCGTGGAGCAGCGCGTGCCTGAACATTGCCGATGACCACCTCGACTGGCATGGGTCGGCCGCCGCGTACCGCGCAGCCAAAGGAAAGGTATACGAGCAGACGAAGATCGCCTGCATTTTCAACGAGGATGACCAGGCGACAAGGGAACTCCTCGAAAACGCGAACGTCGTCGAAGGGTGCCGTGCGATCGGATTCGGCCTGGGAATTCCCCAGCCGAGCAGTTTTGGAATTGTGGACGGCATTGCGTGCGACCGCACTTTCGTGGACGACCGCCACCACGTGGCGCAGGAGCTGTTCACTGTGGACGAATTGGCGGCGGTGGGGCTCGGCGGACGCCACATGGCGGCAAACGCCCTCGCGGCATCCGCTCTCGCACGATCCTTCGGAGCCACCGTCGATGCGGTCAGGGCAGCCGTTCTGTCCTTCCGTGCCGATCACCATCGCACGGAGCTCGTCGCCGAAAGCGCCGGTGTGCGGTGGATCAATGACTCCAAGGCTACGAACGCCCATGCAGCTCTGGCCTCGCTCGGCTCGTTCGATTCCGTCGTGTGGATAATCGGCGGACTCTTCAAAGGCACCTCTCCTTCCGAACTCGTGAGAGCGATGTCCGCCCGACTCCGCGGTGCGGTGGTCATTGGCACTGACCGCGCAGTCGTGCTGGAGGCATTCGCACGACACGCCCCGCATCTGCCCGTGATCGAGGTCGACACGCTCGACACTAAAGAGGTAATGCCGACGGCTGTGCGGCTGGCGGCGGGGCTTGCGGCCGACGGTGACGTTGTGTTGCTCGCACCGGCGGCAGCCTCCATGGATCAATTCCGGGATTATGCGGATCGCGGGGAGCAGTTCGCGACCGCCGTGAACGACCTGTTGGGAGGATACGCCGATGACGACGAGTCCTCCGCGTTCCCGCAAAAACCCTGACCCTCGGGATTCGCCGACGCCCGGGGCGAATTCCCCTGTCGTCATGGTGGCAGTCAAGCGCATTTTCGGGTCCGAAAACGGCGACTACTTCCTGTTGCTTGGTTCCACCCTGTTTCTTGTGGTGTTCGGCCTCGTCATGGTGCTGTCCTCGTCCTCCGTCGAGTCCTTCAAGGCAACCGATGATTTCTTCACCGGCTTTCTCCGTCAGGCGCTGTTCGCCCTTCTCGGCATTCCCGTCATGTTGATCGCCGCGCGCATGCCTGCCGTATTCTGGCGGAAGTGGTCCGGCATGGTGATGCTGATCGCCGTGTCCCTGCAGTTCCTGGTTGTGGCGACGAATCTGGGGGTCGAACACAACGGAAACCGGAACTGGATCCTTCTCGGGTCGTTCTCCTTCCAGCCCTCCGAGCTCGTGAAGGTCGGCCTGGTCGTGTGGCTCGGCGGTGTGCTCGCGCGGCGGGCGGCCGTCCTCGACGACTGGCGGGTACTGTTTCGATCGATCGGGATCGTTTCCGGCCTCGCGATCGCACTCGTGCTGTTCGGTGGCGACCTCGGCACCGCCATCATCCTCGTCGCGATCGTGCTCGGCACCCTGTTTTTTGCCGGCGTGCGACTGAGGGTTCTCGCGGTCCCCGCCTTGGTGATGGCCGGCGCCGCGATAATACTGTCGTTTTCCCGTGGATCGCGCCAGGACCGAATTCTGGCCTGGCAGAGCGGCTGCACGTCGGACGTCGACTACAACGGCCTCTGTTGGCAGCCGCTGCACGGTTGGTGGGCACTCGCGTCGGGTGGCGTCTTCGGTGTCGGTCTCGGAAATTCGAAAGCGAAGTGGTCGTGGCTTCCCGAGGCGGACAATGACTTCATTTTCGCGATCATCGGCGAAGAGCTCGGACTCATCGGTGCGATCGTCGTTTTGGCGCTGTTCGTGGTTCTCGCGTTCTCGTTCATCCGCATCATCCGGGGATCCAGCGATCCCGCGGCGCGGATCACGGTGAGCGCGGTACTCACCTGGATCGTCGTGCAGGCTTTCGTGAATATCGCTGTCGTACTTGGGCTGTTGCCGGTGCTCGGCGTACCGTTGCCGCTCATTTCGGCCGGAGGTTCCGCGCTCGTGACAACGTTGCTGGCCATTGGAATCGTCTTGTCGTACGCCAGACAGCCCGCGCCGGTCCGGGCGCGGCGGTGACACGATATCTGCTCGCCGGCGGCGGTACGGCCGGTCACGTGAACCCGTTGCTCGCGGTGGCGGAGCGACTTCGCTCCGCAGAGCCCGAATCCCGGTTCACCGTTCTCGGCACGGCGGATGGCCTGGAAGCGCGGCTCGTCCCGGCCCGCGGATTCGAACTCGTCACGATCGAGAAGGTTCCCCTGCCGCGCCGACCCGGAAAATCGATGGTGCAGTTTCCCGGCCGGTTTCGGCGGGCGGTGGGCGAGGTGCGTCACCTCATTGCCGATCGCGAAATCGATGTCGTCGTCGGCTTCGGCGGCTTTGTTTCAGCCCCCGCGTACCTCGCCGCGTGGCGCGAGAAGCGTCCCATCGTGGTCCACGAGGCCAATGCCGTGCCGGGGTTTGCCAATCGTCTGGGGAGCTGGCTCACCCGGCACGTCGGCGTCGCATTCGAAGGGACGCGGCTGAGGAACGCACGGTTCGTCGGAATGCCCCTGTCGTCGGCGCTGGAGGAGCTGGATCCGGCCGCGACACGGCACGTGGCGCTTCGGCACTTCGGTTTCGATGAGACGAGCCGCGTGCTGCTCGTGACGGGCGGGTCGCTCGGTGCGCGCAGCATCAACAATGCCGTGTCGAGCGCGGTGGCCAGCATTCTCGGCACCGGCTGGTCGGTGCTGCACATCATCGGGAATCGGTCCGAACTGGGGGAGAGCAGCCTGCCAGGGTATCGGGTGGTTCGATTCTGCGACCGCATGGATCTGGCGTTTTCGGCCGCCCAGCTGGTTGTTTCGAGGGCCGGCGCCGCCACCGTCTCCGAAATCACCGCTCTCGGTATCCCCGCGGTCTATGTTCCCCTGCCCATCGGAAACGGTGAACAAAGGCGGAATGCCGCAGGGGTCGTTGCGGCAGGCGGCGCACTTCTGGTGGCAAATTCCGACTTCACGCCGTCCTGGATCGAGCACACGCTCATCCCGCTTCTGCTCGACCCCGCCGGCATTGCGCAACGTGCCGCGAACACGGCGGCAGTGGGCGTGCGGGACGGCACGGCGCGCACGGTCGCACTCGTCATGGAGGCCGCTGCCGAGGCGCAGGAGGGTTCCTCGTGATCAAGTCCGACTTCCACCAGAGCATGCCGGGGAATCCGGAGCGGGTTCACTTCATCGGCATTGGCGGGGCCGGAATGAGCGGCATCGCCGTGCTGTTCCTGTCTGCCGGCCTCCGCGTTTCCGGTTCGGACCTCCGCGACACAGAGACGGTCCGGTCGCTGAGCGCCTCGGGGGCGAAGGTCACGATCGGACACGATGCGCGCGCGATCGGCGACGCTGACACGGTCGTGGTGACGGGGGCGATCGATGAAGACAACCCCGAATACCTGGCGGCGCGCGAGCGCGGGATCCCCATCGTGCATCGGGCTGTTGCGCTGGCGTGGCTCACCGAACGGCACCGGCTCATCGCGGTCGCCGGGGCGCACGGGAAGACCACCTCGACGGCGATGATCGTGACAGCCCTTCGGGAACTCGGCGCGGATCCCGGATTCGTTAACGGCGGCGTGATCACGTCCCTCGGCGTGAGCGCGATGCCGGGGTCCGGAGAGCTCTTCGTCGTCGAGGCCGACGAGTCCGACGGTTCGTTCCTGCTGTACGGAACCGATATCGCGCTCGTGACGAACGTCGACCCCGATCATCTGGACCACTTCGGCACTGCTGAGGCGTTCAAGGACGCGTTTGTGACGTTTGCGGCCGGGGCCGCAGAGTCGGTCGTGATTTCGGCGGACGATGAAGGAGCCCGCGAGATCATTCCCAGGCTCGCGGATCGCACCGTCGTGACGTTCGGAACGGATCCCGCCGCCGATGTGCGCATCCACTCGATCGAGCCAGGACCGACGGCATCGTTTGGCCTGTCCTGGCGCGGGGACGAGTTCGCTGTGGCGCTTCGCGTCCCCGGCCGCCACAATGCGCTGAATGCCGCCGGTGTGTTTGGCGTGCTGGTGGCGCTCGGGTTCGAACCGGCCCGGGTGGTTGATGCGCTCGGTGCCTTCACCGGCACCGGTCGCCGATTCGAGCTGCGCGGGGAGGTGCACGGGGTGCGGGTCTTCGACGATTTCGCGCACCATCCGACCGAAATCAGGGCGGCGCTGAGTGGCGCCAGAGCCGTCGTGGGCGACGGCAGGATCATCACGATCTTCCAGCCTCACCTGTACAGCAGAACGTCACGCCTCTCCGCCGAGTTCGCCGCGGTCCTCGAGGAACTCGCGGATCACACGATCGTGGTTCCGATCTATGCCGCGCGGGAGAAACCCGAGGAGGGCGTGACCGGCGAACTGATCGTGGAGCGATTCGCCGACCGATCGCGGGTCGAATACTGCTCGACGTGGGCGGACGCCATCGCGTCGGCGGTACGCGAGGCGGCGCCGGGAGACATTGTCCTGCCGATGGGGGGCGGGGACGTGTTCGGGCTCATCCCCGACCTTCTCGTCGCCCTCGCGGAAGGCGGGTCGGTCAGCAGTACCTCTGGCGGGGCGCAGTGAAGCGACCGGAAGGCTTCGATCGGCGCCCGATCCCGGATCAGGCGGCGACGCCGAAGCCCCGGCAGAAACGGCCCCCGCGGACGGCAACCGGGCCTTCGCCCGGCGCGGCGCCGACACCGAAGCCAGTTCCCGAGCGGTCATCGCGCACCCGAAACGCGCCCCGGCGGTCCCAGGCGCCTGATCGCAGGGACACGACGTCACGCAGCCGATCCGAGGTTCGTGCCGCCACACGGGAACGGCGGCGGTTCGAGAAAAGCGAGATTCGCCGGTTCACGCGACGCGCGCGCCACCGCCGGCTGGGCTGGGCCGTCGCAGCAGGTCTCGTGGGGGTCCTGGTTGCCTTGCTTGCCGTCGCCGTGTACTCGCCGCTGCTCGCGTTGCGCACCATCACGGTGGAGGGCACCAAGGCGGTGAGCGCGAAGGAGGTGACTGCCGCGATCGACGGCCAGCTGGGTACTCCGCTCGCCCTGTTCAATTACGACACATTGCGGTCCCAGCTCGACGCGTTTCCGCTCATCCGCAGTTTCGTCACCGAGGTTGTCCCGCCGTCAACCCTCATCGTGCACATCGTCGAGCGTTCGCCGGTGGGCGCGGTCGCGTCGGCAAACGGCTTCGCGATCGTCGACCCCGCCGGTGTCATCCTGAACACCACGGCACGCCGCGCGGACGGGGTGCCGCTCATCGACGTCGGCAATGCCGGCACGGATTCTCCCGCATTTTCCGCGGTCGTCGATGTGCTCCTGTCGCTGCCGGAATCCGTTCGATCCAGAGTGGATGTCGCCACTGCCACCTCGAAGGACGATGTGCAGCTCGTGCTGCGCGATGGCGGCCAGCGGGTCGTGTGGGGTAGTGCCGAACGCTCGGCGCTCAAAGCCCGGGTGCTGCAGGAACTCATCGCCGTGCAGGGTGCGACTGCGAGGGTTGAGTATGACGTGTCCGCCCCATTGAGCCCTGTCGTGAGGTCGCGCTGAGTGGACTGCGCGGTGGGGCGGCGCCAGGGGACGGCGTGGTCAGGATTCCGTGACTCTGCCATGGACTTCGCGACACGCTGGAGCGGATGCGCCACGGCGGGCCGCCTCGCGCCTACCGTCAGGTCAGGAAATGCATACTGAGCATAACTTTAAACCTCAAGTAGAGATTGAAAGTATCCCGGAGGCCGGACGTGACATCGAACCAGAACTACCTCGCCGTGATCAAGGTGGTCGGCATCGGCGGTGGCGGCGTGAACGCCGTCAACCGGATGATCGAACTCGGACTCAGGGGAGTGGAATTCATCGCCATCAACACGGACGCTCAGGCGCTCCTGATGAGCGATGCCGACGTGAAGCTCGACGTCGGGCGGGAGCTCACGAGAGGGCTCGGTGCCGGTGCTGACCCCGAGGTTGGTCGGCGCGCGACGGAGGACCACGCGGAAGAGATCGAAGAAGCCCTCGCCGGCGCCGACATGGTCTTCGTCACCGCGGGAGAAGGCGGTGGCACCGGAACCGGCGGCGCGCCCGTCGTCGCGCGCATCGCGAAATCGATCGGCGCCCTCACCATCGGCGTCGTCACCCGGCCGTTCGCGTTCGAAGGAAAGCGGCGCGCGTCACAGGCTGACATCGGGGTCGCCGCGCTCAAAAGCGAAGTCGACACCCTCATCGTCGTCCCGAACGACCGTCTGCTCGAGATCAGCGACCGTGGGATCAGCTTCCTCGAAGCGTTCGCCACCGCGGACCAGGTGCTCCTGGCCGGCGTGCAGGGAATCACCGACCTTATCACGACGCCCGGGCTGATCAACCTCGACTTCGCCGACGTGAAATCCGTCATGCAGGGCGCCGGGTCGGCCCTCATGGGGATCGGCTCGTCGCGAGGGGCGGATCGCGCCATCAAGGCCGCCGAGCTGGCTGTGGCAAGCCCCCTTCTCGAGGCGAGCATCGACGGCGCTCACGGCGTGCTCCTGTCCATTCAGGGCGGATCGAACCTGGGCATATTCGAGATCAACGACGCCGCCAGGCTCGTCCAGGAAGCCGTCCACCCCGAAGCGAACATCATTTTCGGGGCCGTCATCGACGACACGCTCGGCGACGAAGTCCGCGTCACCGTGATTGCCGCCGGATTCGACGGCGGAGAACCGACCGTGCACAAGGCGGATCGCCGCTCCAGCTACGTCACGGCCGGCGCGCCACCCCTGGAGGCGACCGCGGAGTACGGCGAGGGCTTTGCGGCAAGCGAAGGCCTCTCGGATCCGCGCAGCTGGGACGACGAGCCCGACGTGCCGGTCGTCGCCAAGGACCCGGTGTTCGACGACGCGGGAGACGACCTGGACATCCCAGACTTCCTGAAATGACCGCGATGCCCCACGGTGCAGATCCGGACGGGCCAGTGCGGAAAGACGGCGACCCACGAGCGCCTTTGGCGGAGCGGTGGGAACGAGTGCATGCGGCGATCGGCGACGCCGCGCGGGAATCCGGCCGGAGCCCCGAAGACATCACGACGATCGTCGTGACCAAGTTCCATCCCGCATCGCTCGTGCGCGAACTTGCTGATCTCGGTGTGCGTGATGTGGGGGAGAGCCGCCATCAGGAGGCCAGGGCCAAAGTCGCTGAGGTTGCCGACCGCAGACTCACCTGGCACTTCGTCGGTCAGATCCAGGGCAAGAAGGCGCGCCAGATCGCAACCTATGCTCACGTCATCCATTCGCTCGACCGGGAGAGCCTGCTTGAGGCACTCGCCTCCTCCGAACAAACGACGGCGTGCTTCCTCCAACTCAACCTCACCGACGACCTGTCTCGGGGCGGCGTGGCGCCGGATCAGCTGAACCCTCTGGCCGAACGGGCTCTGGCCACGCCCGGCATCCGCTTGCTCGGGATCATGGCGGTGGCGCCGCTCGGTGCAGACCCGCGCCGGGCCTTCGCACGAGTTCGAGTAGCGTCCGAACGACTCCGGCAGGTCGCCCCGAGCGCCACGTTCATCTCCGCCGGCATGTCCGGCGACTTTCGCGAAGCGATACTCGAAGGCGCGACACACCTCAGGATTGGTACGGCAATCACGGGAAATCGACCCCCAGCCGGTTAATCTCGAAAGCAGAAGTTCACCACTGGAGGCACAAAATGGCTAACCCGCTGCGCAAGACCATGGTCTATCTTGGCCTCGCCGACGAAGACTACGACGACTACGGGGCCGTGTCATCCGCTCCGCAGGGGCCAAGCGGCGCCTCCGCGTCCGCCGGTTCGGGGCAATCCGGTCACCAGCAGGCGCAGCGCGCCCCGGTGACCCCGCTGCGACGGCCATCCAGAGCCGCGGCGCCGGTAGCAGAGATGAATGAGATTCTGACCGTGCACCCGCGACAGTACAAGGATGCACAGACTATCGCCGAGAGCTTCCGCGAGGGAATCCCGGTGATCATCAACCTGTCGCAAATGAGCGAGTCGGAAGCACGCCGCCTCGTCGACTTCGCCAGCGGACTGTCCCAGGGCCTGTACGGGAGGATCGAACGGGTCACGAACAAGGTGTTCCTGCTTTCGCCCGCCCACGTGGCGGTGAGCGGAGACCAGGGCGAACCTGAGTCGACGGTTGATGCCGCGTTCTTTCCGGAGCGCTGATCGTACGCCGAGGTAGAAGCAGTGCCGCTGGCCACCGAGCGGTATCGGTAGCCCCATGTTGATCGTGTCTGCCGTAGCCGGGGTCCTGTACTTTCTCCTGCTCGCCTACTTTTTCGCGATGTGGGCGCGTTTCATCGTCGACCTCGCGCAGAATTTTTCCCGAAGCTGGCGGCCTCGGGGGTTCGGACTCGTGCTTGCGGAATTTGTGTACACGCTGACGGATCCGCCCATTCGGGCAGTGCGAAAAGTCGTTCCTCCCTTCCGCATTGGCCCCGCCGCGCTCGACTTCTCCTGGAGCATCGTCATGCTCGTCGTCATCGTGCTCATGTACCTCGCGTTGGCGCTGAGTTCCGTCTGACGTCGGTGTCTGCGGGGCCGCGAAAATTTCTTTGGCGCGATGTCGCGACCTTAACAGGGGTTTACCAATAAATTTGGTACCTTTGTGAGTACGTTGAGTTCGACGTGCAACTGATCTTTGAAGGTGACTCTCATGGCTCTGACCCCAGAAGACGTGGTCAACAAGCGATTCCAGCCAACCAAATTCCGCGAGGGCTATGACCAGGATGAGGTGGATGACTTCCTCGATGAGGTCGTCGTCGAGTTGCGGCGCCTTGGCCAGGAGAACGAAGAGCTTCGGCAGCGGTTGATCGCGAGCGACGCCCAGATCGCCGAATTCCAGCGCGGAGGCGGCGCAATGGCGCCAGCCGCAGTGGCACCCGCTGCCGCAGCGCCGGCCGCACCGCCCATCCCCACGCCAGAGCCCGCGGCGGCGAGCGCGTTCCCGGGCGGGGATCCGTCGTCCGACCCCAACAACACGAACAACCTGCTTCAGCTGGCTCGCCGGCTCCACGAAGAACACGTGCGGGAGGGAATCGAGAAGCGCGATGCGCTCATCGCGGAAGGCCATGCCACCGCGGCGCGAATCATCAGCGAAGCGGAGGGCCAGAAGCTTTCAGAGCTCAGCGCCCTCGAACAGGAGCGCACGGCACTGGAGAGTCGAGTTGAAGACCTTCGGTCGTTCGAGCGCGAATACCGCGCGAAGCTCAAGGGCCACATCGAGGGAATTTTGCACGACCTCGACTCCACCGCTGTGCCGGTAGGCGCTCCGGCTCCTCAGGAGCCGGCGGCCGTTGGGGCTCCGCAGGACCCATCAGGGTTCGGCGTGGTTCCCGCGCAGCCGCAGCAGAACTTCCCGGGCTTCGGCGGTAACTGACCTGTCGTCCGAAACCCGCGCCGAGGCGCCCCTGCGCACGAGCCTGCGCGCCATGATGGTGCTTGTCGGAGTTGCCATCGTCGTGTACGGAGGTGATCAGCTCACCAAGTTCCTTATCGTCTCCAATCTGAGCGAAGGGCAGCAGGTCGATGTACTTGGCCCTGTGCTGCAATTTCATTTCGTAAAGAACTCGGGTGCAGCGTTTTCGTTCGCAAGCGGTTCCACCTGGATTTTCTCGCTCGTTGCCGCGGGAGTCACCGTCTTCATCATTTGGTATGCGCGCCGCATCCACTCCCTCGCCTGGGCGATCCTTTTCGGCATGCTTTTGGGGGGAACCACCGGAAACCTCACCGACAGATTGCTGCGGGAACCGAGTTTCGGACTTGGCCATGTCGTGGATTTCATCCAGGTGTGGGGGTTTCCGGCGATCTTCAACGTGGCCGATTCGTTCATCGTTGCGAGTATGGGCCTGTTCATCATCCTGTCGGTGCGCGGGGTGCGGATCGATGGGCGCCGCGTCGTCCGCCACGCCGAGTCCTGACTCATGGAAACCCGGCGATTCCCGGTCCCGCCCGGTGTCGCCGGCGAACGGCTGGACGTCGCGCTGACCAGAGTCCTCGGGTTCACGCGGACCTTCGCGGCGGAGGTCATCGAGTCCGGCGGGGTGAGCTCTGACGGCCGCGTCTGGTCGAAGGGAGATCGGGTTGCGGAAGGGGACACGCTCGAGGTCACCTGGCAGCCCAAATCCGAACCGGCCATCGTGCCGGTCCCTGTGCCCGGCATGGCGATCGTGCACGCGGACGACGACATCGTCGTCGTCGACAAGCCCGTCGGAGTCGCGGCGCACCCGTCGATCGGATGGGATGGGCCGACCGTGCTCGGGGCGCTGGCCGCAGCCGGAATCCGCACGAGCACCGCTGGGGCCGCGGAGCGTGCGGGCATCGTGCACAGGCTTGACGTGGGGACGAGCGGGCTCATGGTGGTCGCGTCGAGCGACCGGGCCTACACGGAACTGAAGCGCGCGTTCCACGATCGGGAGGTGGACAAGGTCTACCACGCGGTCGTGCAGGGCCATCAGGACCCGCTGCGCGGAACGATCGACGCTCCGATCGGACGGCACCCTGGTGCACGCTGGAAATTCGCGGTGACCAGCGACGGGAAGCCTTCGGTGACCCACTACGAGACTCTGGAGGCGTTCCGGAGCGCCTCGCTGCTCGAAATCCATCTGGAGACCGGCCGCACGCATCAGATTCGCGTTCACCTCTCGGCCCAACGGCACCCGTGCGTCGGCGACGAGATGTACGGCGCAGATCCTTCGCTTACAGCCAGGCTCGGACTTGCGCGGCAGTGGCTGCACGCGGTGCGTCTGGGCTTCCGCCATCCTGGGACGGGGGAGGCGGTGGAGTACTCCTCACCGTATCCGGACGATCTTTCCCGCGCCCTCGAGGTGCTGCGGAGCGATTGACGGCACGTCGTCTCCGATGGGGACTCCGGAAGCCATAGTCTGGACTGACACGACCATCCCCGCGGAGAGTTCCTTGCCACCGAGTTCCGATTCCTTTGTGCACCTGCACGTGCACAGCGAGTATTCGATGCTCGACGGCGCGGCGCGGGTAGGCCCTCTCATCGATGCCGCAGTGGAGCAGGGCATGCCGGCCATCGCCGTGACCGACCACGGAAACATGTTCGGTGCCCACGACTTCTGGACGACGGCCACCGCGGCGGGGATCAAGCCGATCATCGGCACCGAGGCGTATGTGACTCCGGGAACCGCCCGTGCGGACAAGACGCGCGTCCGCTGGGGGGACGGCGGCGAGAACGATGTCGGGGGGAGCGGCGCCTACACGCACATGACGCTGCTGGCGAGAAACAACGTCGGCATGCACAACCTGTTCAGGATGTCATCGCTCGCGTCCATCGAGGGTTTCTACTACAAGCCGCGCATGGACCGCGAACTTCTCAGCCGGTACGGGGAGGGCGTCATCGCGACGACCGGTTGCGTCGGCGGCGAAGTGCAAACCCGGCTCCGGCTTGGCCAGTACGACGAAGCGCGCACGGCAGCATCCGAGCTCCAGGACATCTTCGGCAAGGAGAACTTCTACTGCGAGATCATGGACCACGGCATCGACATTGAGCGCCGCACCATGAGCGAGCTCCTCACCCTGGCCAAAGAGCTGGGGATGCCGCTCGTTGCCACGAACGACCTCCACTACACGCACGCGGGCGATGCCGAAGCGCACGCCGCACTGCTGTGCGTTCAGTCGGGCTCCACCCTGGACGACCCGAACCGGTTCAAATTCGATTCGCAGGAGTTCTACCTGAAGTCCGCGGCGGAAATGCGCTCGCTCTTCGCCGATCACCCGGAGGCGATCTCCAACACGCTGCTCATCGCGGAGTCCTGCGATGTGTCGTTCGAGAAGCGCGACCTCATGCCGAGATTCCCGGTCCCGCAGGGACACACCGAGGCGAGCTGGTTCGCCGCCGAAGTGGATCGCGGCCTGAAGGAAAGGTTCCCGGCCGGAGTCCCGGAGAAGCACAGGGCCCAGGCCGATTACGAGGTTGGGGTCATCAATCAGATGGGGTTCCCCGGGTACTTCCTGGTGGTGGCGGATTTCATCGGCTGGGCGCGGGAGAACGGCATCCGGGTCGGGCCGGGGCGCGGCTCGGCGGCCGGGTCCCTGGTGGCGTATGCCATGAAGATCACCGGCCTCGACCCGCTCGCGCACGGCCTCATCTTCGAACGTTTCCTGAATCCCGACCGCATCTCCATGCCCGACATTGACATCGACTTCGACGATCGCCGCCGGGGGGAAGTCATCCGCTACGTCACGCAAAAGTACGGGGACGATCGGGTCGCGCAGATCGTGACCTATGGCACGATCAAGGCCAAGCAGGCGCTCAAGGACTCCGCGCGCGTCCTCGGCATGCCGTACGCGGTTGGCGAGAAACTCACGAAAGCCATGCCCGTGCCGATCATGGGCAAGGACATGGGCCTGGCCGATGTGACGGACAAATCGTCGGCGCGGTACAAGGAAGCCGGCGATTTGCGGGCGATCGTCGACGCCGACCCGGAAGCAGCTCGGGTGTTCCACACGGCGCTCGGAATCGAGAACCTCAAGCGCCAGTGGGGCGTGCATGCCGCGGGCGTCATCATGTCCGCAGAACCGCTCCTGGATGTGCTCCCGATCATGAAGCGCGAGGACGACGGCGCCATCATCACCCAGTTCGACCAGCCGCCGTGCGAGAAGCTCGGCCTGCTGAAAATGGACTTCCTCGGGCTGCGCAACCTCACGGTGCTGCAGGATGCGCTCGTCTCCATCAAATCCAACCGGGGCGAAAATGTCGTGCTCGAAGATCTGGACCTCGGCGGCGATGCGAAGACCTACGAATTGCTGTCTCGTGGCGACACGCTCGGCGTGTTCCAGCTCGACGGGGGACCGTTGCGCTCCCTCCTCAAACAGCTGAAGCCGGACAGTTTCAATGACATCACCGCGGTGATCGCCCTGTATCGGCCGGGGCCGATGGGAATGAACTCCCACACGAAATATGCGCTGCGCAAGAACGGGCTGGAAGAGGTGGATGCGATCCATCCGGAGCTTGCGGAGCCGCTCGCCGACATCCTCGGGGAAACCTACGGGCTCGTCATCTACCAGGAGCAAGTGATGGCGGCCGCGCAGAAGGTGGCCGGTTTCACCCTGAGCCAGGCGGACACGCTCCGCAAGGCGATGGGGAAGAAGGATCTCAAGGTCCTCAACAAGGAGTTCGCGAATTTTGCGGCGGGCATGGAGAAGAACGGCTACAGCACGGATGCGGCGAGCGCGCTGTGGGGCATCATGGTGCCGTTTTCCGACTACGGCTTCAACAAGTCGCACGGGGCCGCCTACGCGGTGCTGAGCTACTGGACCGCATATCTGAAGGCGAACTACCCGGCAGAGTACATGTCGGCGCTGCTGACGAGCGTCGGCGACTCCAAGGACAAGCTCGGTGTGTACCTGGCCGAATGCCGCCGGATGGGAATCCGCGTGCTGCCGCCGGACGTGAACGAGTCAGCGGGCGACTTCACGGCGGCGGGTGAAGACATCCGGTTCGGGCTCGGCGCCATTCGGAATGTCGGGGCGAATGTCGTGGAGGCCATTCGGGCGGCGCGAGAAGAAAAGGGCCGGTTCGAGAGCTTCCACGACTTCCTCGCCAAGGTTCCGCTGCAGGTCGCGAACAAGCGCACGGTGGAGTCCCTCGTGAAAGCCGGCGCGTTCGATTCGCTGGGCTGCACCCGGCGCGCCCTCGTCGAGATTCACGAGGATGCGATCGACGCGGCAGTCACCCAGAAGCGCGCGGAGGCGAACGGGCAGGTCGGATTCGACTTCGACAGCCTGTGGGAGGAACCGCAGGCCGTCAACAAGGTACCGGACCGCCCGGAGTGGTCCAAGCGCGACAAACTCGCGTTCGAGCGGGAAATGCTCGGGCTGTACGTCTCCGACCATCCGCTCGCCGGTCTCGAACTCCAGCTCGCGAAACACGCGAGCGTGGGGATTTCGGAGCTGCTCGCGGGCGATGCCGCGTCCGACGGCGACACGGTATCGGTGGCAGGGCTCATCACGAGCGTGCAGCACCGTACGGCACGCAACAGCGGGAACCCTTACGGCATCGTCCAGGTTGAGGATTTCGGCGGTGAGATTTCAATCCTGTTCCTCGGAAAGACGTATCAGGAGTTTTCGCCTGCCCTCGTCAACGACTCCATCGTGGTTGTGAAGGGCCGAGTCAGCGAGCGCGACGACGGCGTTGCACTGCACGCGGTGAGCTTGTTCTCTCCGGACCTCGGCCAGAGTCTCGGTGCCGGGCCGCTCGTCATCTCGGTGCCGGAGGTTCGGGCAACCACGGACGTCGTGACGGCGCTCAACGACGTCCTCATCCGGCACTCCGGCGACAACGAGGTGCGGCTGAAGCTCGTCAAGGGCGAAACCGCGCGGATGTTCGAGGTGCCGTATCCGGTGAGCGTGAGCGCCGATCTGTACGGTGAGCTCAAGTCCCTGCTCGGACCGAATTGCCTGAATTGACCACCCTCGCTCCTTCCCAGACACCCGTGCCGTGCGCGGTCGAACTAGGCTGATCCCGCCATGATTTCCACGATTGACCTGCGCGGGACCACCCCGACGGCGCGCGAGCTCCGCCTGCTCGTTCCGCGTGCGGAAGTGGATGTCGCCGGCTCGATGGCACAGGCAGCGCAACTCGTCGAAGACGTGCGGGACCACGGCGAATCCGCGCTGAAGGATCAGGCGGAGAAGTTCGATGGAGTGCGCCCGGAGCACGTCCGCGTCGCACCGAAGCGCATCGCGGCGTCTCTGGACAAGCTCCGGCCGAACGTCCGCGCTGCCCTGGAGGAGAGCATCCGGCGGGTGCGCGCGGTCTCCTCTGCGGCCATGCCCATTCCCATCTCCACGGAGCTCGCCGAGGGTGCCATCGTCGCCCACCGCTGGCGGCCGATGGGACGGGTAGGCCTCTACGTCCCCGGCGGCAAGGCCGTGTATCCGTCGAGCGTCGTCATGAACGCGGTCCCTGCGCAGGTCGCCGGAGTCGGTTCGGTGGCGATCGCATCCCCGCCCCAGAAGGAATTCGGTGGGGAAGTGCACCCGGTGATTCTCGCCGCTGCGGGACTCCTCGGAATCGACGAGGTGTACGCGATGGGCGGACCCGGCGCGATCGGCGCCTTCGCCTATGGGGTCCCCGAGCTCGAACTGGAGCCGGTGGACCTCATCACGGGCCCGGGCAACGTGTGGGTCGCTGCGGCGAAGCGAGTGGTGCGCGGCGTGGTGGGGATCGATGCAGAGGCCGGCCCCACTGAGATCCTGATCATTGCCGACGATTCGGCAGATGCGGTGCTCGTCGCCGCGGACCTGGTCAGCCAGGCGGAGCACGACGAACTCGCTGCAGCCGTGCTGGTCACCGATTCCGACGGTTTCGCGGGCAGAGTGCGAGCCGAACTCGGGCTGCTGGCGGAAAGCGCACGCAAGGGAACCCGCGTACGCGCGGCGATCGACGGCAGGCAGTCCGCGATCGTCCTCGTCGATTCGCTCGAGCAGGCTGCGGCATTCAGCAACGCGTACGGGCCGGAGCACCTCGAACTTCAGGTCCGCGGGCCGGAAACCCTTCTTGCCTCCATCTCGAACGCCGGCGCGATCTTCCTCGGCGAGGACTCCCCGGTGAGCCTCGGCGATTACCTCGCCGGATCGAATCACGTGCTTCCGACCGGCGGTCAGGCCCGATTCGCCTCTGGCCTCGGAGTCCACACGTTTCTGCGACCGCAACAGGTGATCAGCTACGACCGCGGCGCTCTCGGCGCCGTCCGGGCGCACATTTCCGCGCTGGCGACGGCCGAGGATTTGCCGGCGCACGCGGATGCCGTGACCGCACGGTTCCGTGGGGAAACCACGGACGGTGCACACGCCGTGCCGTAGGCTTGACGCACCATGTTCTGCCCCTTCTGCCGCTATCCGGACTCCAGGGTCGTCGACTCGCGCACGAGCGATGACGGGCTGTCCATCCGCCGCCGCCGACAGTGCCCCGAGTGCGGGCGCCGGTTCAGCACGACGGAAACGGCGAGCCTCAATGTGGTGAAGCGCAGCGGGGTTGTCCAGCCGTTCAGCCGCGAGAAAATCGTGGCTGGCGTGCGGAAGGCGTGCCAGGGAAGGCCCGTCACCGACACCGACCTCGCCGTCCTCGCCCAGCGCGTGGAGGAGACGATTCGCGCGACGGGGGCATCGCAGATCGAGGCCAACGACATCGGTCTCGCGATCCTTTCCCCGCTTCGCGAACTTGACGAGGTGGCGTACCTGCGATTCGCGAGCGTCTATCAGGGGTTCGACTCGCTCGACGACTTCGAGGCGGCGATCTCGCAACTGCGCATCGAACACGACGCGGCACCCGCACCCGAATAGCGCGGGTGGAGCGTGTACCGGTTTCTGTTCCGATTCTTCCTGTCGCGCATGGATGCCGAGCGAGCGCACGCCCTGGCGTTTCTCGCCATCCGCGTGCTGGGCGTGCCGGTCATCGGTGCCGTGGCGCGCTGGTTCACCGGGCCGGACCCCTCGCTTGCGGTGAGCGCCCTCGGCCTTCGCTTCGCCTCGCCGTTCGGCATCGCCGCGGGCTTCGACAAGGATGCGACCGCGATCGCCGGTCTCGGGAACCTCGGGTTCGGGCACGTCGAGGTGGGGACCCTCACCGCCCGTGCGCAATCCGGAAACGAGCGTCCGCGGCTTTTCCGGCTGATTGACGATCGCGCGGTCATCAATCGGATGGGATTCAACAACCACGGAGCGCTGGCAGCCGTGCCGCGCCTGAGCCGTGCCCGCCAGCACCGTGCCCGCCGCCGCTCCGGGGGTCCTGTGATCGGCGTGAACATCGGCAAGTCCCGCATCGTGGACGTTGACGATGCGATCGGCGATTACCTCGAGAGCACGCGGATTCTCGCGCCGGTGGCCGATTATCTCGCCGTGAACGTGAGCTCGCCGAACACGCCGGGGCTTCGCGGGCTGCAGGAGCTGGACCGGCTGGAGCCGCTCCTGGCCGCGGTGACTGCCGCAGCGGGGGAGACCACCGTGCTCGTCAAAATCGCGCCGGATCTCAGCGACGATCAGATCGTGCGCGTCTGCGAGCTCGCCGTCGCGCTGGGAATCCGGGGGATCATCGCCACGAACACGACGCTCTCCCGGGACGGGCTCGCTTCCGACCCGAAACTGATTGCGGCCGCGGGGGAGGGGGGGCTGTCCGGAGCGCCGCTCGCGGGGCGGTCCCTCGACGTGCTGCGGGTCATCCGTTCGGTCACGCCCCGGGATTTCTGCCTGATCTCGGTCGGCGGCGTGGACACCGCCCACGACGTCGCCGAGCGCCTCGACGCCGGTGCGACGCTCGTTCAGGGCTACACGGCGTTCCTGTATCGAGGGCCGCTGTGGGCAAGACAGATCAACCGTGGCCTTGCGGGCCGGATCAGACGGGGAACTGCCCGCGCTTGACCTGCGGTTTGGGAAGGCGCATGACGCGAAGCTGCATGCCGCGCATGGCGGCGTACCAGCGGTTGCCGCGCTGAACCTTGTCGACGCCGAACTTTTCGCCGAGCCGCCGGTTCACCAACATCCCCAGAATGACGCCATCGATGACGGCGGCGAGGAAGAACAGCCACAGCCCTGCTATTCCGATGAGCTGGAGAAGTTCATTGCTGACAAACGTGAGAATGATGACGACGAACATCACCGGGATGAGAACTTCGCCCACGCTGAATCGGGCATCCACGTAGTCGCGGATCCACCGGCGCTGCGGTCCCTTGTCGCGCAGCGGCAGGTATCTTTCCTCGCCCGCGGCCATACCGATTCTGGCCTTCTCGCGGATCTCCGCCATTTTCATGCGGGATTCTTTGGTCGCCGCACGGCGATCGTTGCCGACCAACGGCCGCAAATTCGCGGCCTCGCGTTCCTTGCGGGTGGGTGTCGGCCGTCCCTTTCCCGGCGACGCACCGTCGGTAGCGGGGTCGACATCAACCCTCTCATCACGCTTTTCTGCCTTGGCCACGTTTCATCCCTGCTTTCGGTCTGCCCTTAAGATTACCTGCATGACTTCTTCTGCCGAGAACCCCGCTGCGCTGAACTCCCTCACCGACGCGGTGGATGCCGGGCTGCCGCGGGCGCTGGCCGACCTCGGCGACCTGGTGCGAATCCCTTCGGTATCCTGGGCCGCCTTCGACAGCGCGCACGTCCATCGCAGCGCCGACGCGGTGAAAGGCCTCATCGAGGACCTGGGCGTATTCGATTCGGTAAAGATTTCGCAAGCGCCGATCGGCGATACCCAAACCCTGGGCCAGCCCGCTGTGCTGGCAACCCGCGCAGCGCGCAACGGGAAGCCGACAATCATGCTGTACGCCCACCACGATGTTCAGCCCCCCGGCCGGGATGAGGACTGGCAGTCGCCGCCGTTCGAGCCGACCGTGCGTGGCGATCGCCTGTACGGGCGCGGCGCTGCAGACGACAAGGCCGGCGTCATGGCGCATATTGCCGCCATTCGCGCGCTCATCGACACGGTCGACGGCGATCTGGAGCTCGGGCTCGTGCTCTTCTTCGAAGGCGAGGAGGAGTTCGGCTCCCGCTCGTTCAAGAATTTCCTGCTCCAGCATCAGGATGAACTGGCCGCCGACGTCATCGTCGTGGCGGATTCGGACAACTGGGACATCGACACCCCGGCGCTGACCGTCGCGTTGCGCGGAAACGTGACGTTCCGGCTCACCGTGCGTACGCTCGACCATGCCTCTCACTCCGGCATGTTCGGCGGCGCGGCCCCGGATGCCATGCTCGCGATGATCCGGCTGCTCGCCACGCTCCACGACGAGGCGGGAACTGTCGCGGTGGAGGGGCTGACAAGCTCCGAGGGCGAGACGCCCGACTATCCTGAGTCGCAATTGAGCCAGGAGGCGGCATTCCTTGACGGTGTGCGCTCGATCGGAACCGGGAGCATCCCCAGCCGACTGTGGTTCCAGCCGTCCATCACGGTCACCGGCATCGACGCGCCCACGGTCGCGAACGCGTCGAACACTCTGCTGCCTGCGGTGTCGGTTCGGGTGAGCGCGCGAATCGCCCCCGGCCAATCCGCCGCGGAGGCGTTCGACGCGCTGGAGCGCCATCTCCGCGCCAACGCTCCCTTCGGCGCCGTCGTCGACATCGAGGACGTCGACAAAGGGGATCCGTTCCTCGTGGACACGAGCGGCTGGGCGGTGGCCGAGGTGAAGCAGGCGATGGCGGATGCGTGGGGAGTCGACCCGGTGGAAACCGGCATCGGCGGGTCGATCCCGTTCATCTCCGACCTCGTCGAATTGTTTCCGGCAGCGCAGATTCTCGTCACCGGGGTTGAAGACCCCGATTCCCGGGCGCACAGCCCCAACGAGTCGCTTCACCTCGGCGTGTTCCGCCGCGCCGTTCTCACCGAGGCGACACTTCTGGCGCGGCTGAACTCTCGCAGCTGATACGCCTACACTGGAAGGTGACAGAGGGAGCAGTTCATGTCTGACACGACCACGGTTGACAACGGCACGGTGAAGACCGAAACACCAGCTCACGGCGTTTCCCTGACGAGCACCGCCGCCGAGAAGGTCCGCGCGCTGTGCGAGCAGGAGGGCAGAGACGATCTCCGCCTGCGCGTCGCCGTGCAGCCGGGCGGATGCTCCGGACTCATTTACCAGCTGTACTTCGACGAGCGCCTCCTCGACGGCGACTGCACGGTCGAATTCGACGGCGTCGAGGTGGTCGTGGACAAGATGAGCGTTCCGTACCTCGATGGGGCGACGATCGACTTCGAGGACACCATCCAGAAGCAGGGTTTCACGATCGATAACCCCAATGCGGCCGGAAGTTGCGCCTGCGGAGACTCATTCCACTAAGTTTTACGCCGTTTTTGGCCCCCTAATGGCATGACGGGCGCGTCCTTCGGAGTAGGCTGGGAGGCGTTCCTTAGACTGCAGTTGTCAGTCTCCGCGTCATCCGAGAGGTCTTCCTGTGCGTTCTCCTCGTCGTCTTCGATGGATTACTATCCCGGTAGCTTT
The DNA here is from genome assembly GCA_937872445.1 of uncultured Microbacteriaceae bacterium. Classification (GTDB taxonomy): domain Bacteria; phylum Actinomycetota; class Actinomycetes; order Actinomycetales; family Microbacteriaceae; genus Terrimesophilobacter. The sequence continues at coordinate 67,913 of CALMSL010000192.1, forward strand.
AGGGCTCGCCATGGTGCTTGCCGGTTGCACCCAGCAACAGTTGCGTGGTTACCTCCCCGGTGAGCCGGGGATCACCAACCACACGGACACCATTACCGGCCTGTGGGTGACGAGCTGGATCATCCTTCTGGCGGTCGGTCTGCTCGTGTGGGGTCTCATCATTTGGGCGGCCGTCGTCTACCGCCGGCGCAAGGGTCAGACCGGCCTTCCGGTCCAGCTCCGGTACAACATGCCGATCGAGATCTTCTACACCGTCGTCCCGCTCATCCTCATCCTCGGATTTTTCGCGTTCACGGCCCGCGACCAGGCTGCGATCGAGCAGCCCACCGAAAACCCGGATGTGTCCATCCAGGTGTTCGGCAAGCGGTGGTCGTGGGACTTCAACTACCTGAACGTCGGGCCGCAGAACAAGGGCGTCTACTACCAGGGCCTTCAGGCACAGGAGATCGATCAGTCGCCGTACATCGATGAGAGCAAACTGCCCGTCCTGTACCTTCCGGTGAACAAGACGGTGGCCCTCGATATCGAGAGCCGGGATGTTGTCCACTCGTTCTGGGTGCCGGACTTCCTGTACAAGAAGGACATGATTCCGGGCAAGTCCAATCACATCTACTTCACGCCGACCAAGATCGGCGTCTACATGGGCAAGTGCGCCGAACTGTGCGGCGAATACCACTCGCTCATGTTGTTCAAGGTGAAGGTCGTCTCCGAGGCTGATTACGAGGCGTACATTCAAAGTCTGGTCAACCAGGGCAACACCGGAATACTCGGACCCGAATACGACACGAACACCAACCAGCCGGGCAATACCGCTCCAACCGGGAACCAGTAGGGCAGCAGACTATGAGCACAACGACCCAGTCACGCACCACGCCGCAGGCTAAGCCCGGCCAACCGAACCGCGGCGACAGCAGCAGCCATGACTTCGGCGCATCCAGAGTGGGGTCCAAGGGCGACCTCATCATCAACTGGATCACGACGACGGATCACAAGAAGATCGGGTACCTCTACCTGATCACCTCGTTCATTTACTTCTGCCTCGGCGGCGTGATGGCGCTCATCATCCGCGCGCAGCTGTTCGAGCCTGGGCTGTCCCTCCTGCAGACGAAGGACCAGTACAACCAGCTGTTCACGATGCACGGCACGATCATGCTGCTCATGTTCGCCACGCCGCTGTTCGCCGGGTTCGTGAATGTGATCATGCCCCTGCAGATCGGCGCTCCGGATGTCGCGTTCCCGCGGTTGAACGCCTTCGCGTACTGGCTGTACAGTTTCGGCAGCCTCATCGCCGTCGCCGGATTCCTCACACCGCAGGGTGCTGCGTCGTTCGGGTGGTTCGCCTATGCCCCGCTGTCGGAGACAACATTCTCGCCGGGCGCAGGAGGCAACCTGTGGGTCTTCGGGCTCGCCATGAGCGGGTTTGGGACGATTCTGGGTGCCGTCAACTTCATCACCACCATCATCACGATGCGTGCTCCCGGTATGACGATGTTCCGGATGCCGATTTTCACCTGGAACGCGATGGTCACCTCGATCCTCGTGCTCATGGCCTTCCCGCCGCTTGCGGCCGCTCTGCTGGGGCTGGGCATGGACCGCGTGTTCGGCGGACACATCTACAACGTCGAGGCTGGCGGGGCGCTCCTCTGGCAGCACTTGTTCTGGTTCTTCGGGCATCCTGAGGTGTACATCATCGCGCTGCCGTTCTTCGGCATCGTTTCGGAGGTGTTCCCTGTCTTCAGCCGGAAACCCATTTTCGGGTACAAGACGCTGGTCGGTGCCACGATTGCCATTGCCGCGCTGTCCGTGACGGTGTGGGCGCACCACATGTACGTCACCGGCTCGGTGCTCCTGCCGTTCTTCTCCCTCATGACGATGCTCATCGCGGTGCCGACGGGCCTCAAGATCTTCAACTGGATCGGAACGATGTGGCGGGGGTCCATTACGTTCGAGGCCGCCATGCTCTGGGCGATCGGCTTCCTCGTGACGTTCACCTTCGGCGGGCTCACCGGCGTGATTCTCGCCTCACCGCCCCTGGACTTCCACGTCTCAGACACCTACTTCGTGGTCGCGCACTTCCACTACGTGGTGTTCGGGACCGTCGTGTTCGCCATGTTCAGCGGTTTCTACTTCTGGTGGCCCAAGTGGACAGGCAAGATGCTCAACGAGCGGCTGGGGAAGGTCCACTTCTGGCTGCTGTTCCTCGGATTCCACACCACGTTCCTCATCCAGCACTGGCTCGGCGTCATGGGCATGCCGAGGCGCTATGCGACCTACCAACCGGAGGATGGCTTCACCTGGATGAACCAGTTGTCCACGATGGGTGCCATGCTGTTGGGCATCTCGATGATTCCTTTCCTGTACAACGTGTACATCACGGCACGTCGGGCACCGAAAGTCACCGTCAACGACCCGTGGGGTTACGGTCGTTCGCTGGAGTGGGCGACGTCGTGCCCGCCACCACGCCACAACTTCACCTCGATACCGCGCATTCGGTCCGAGTCGCCGGCGTTTGACCTCAACCATCCGGAGGCGGCTCCTGTGCAGTACGCTCTGTCCGCCGGCCACGACGAAGAGAAGGTGAAGTAGCCGTGAAGACCAATGCCCACATGTTCTGGATCCTCTCGGGCTTCTTCTTCGTCGTGTCGGCCATGTACACGGTCTGGAGCCTCGTCGATTCCTTCCACGGCTACGTGGAGTGGGTGGGAACACTTGCCCTCGCGCTGTGCGGCGTCCTGTTCGCTCTCATCGCGTTCTACCTCGGCCGCGCGCACAGTGTGCAGGGCGGCGAACTTCCGGAAGACATCCCCACCTCGGATATTGATGACGGCGACACCGAAGTCGGCTTTTACAGCCCGTGGAGCTGGTGGCCGTTCATGGTCGGCACCGGGGCCGGTCTGGTATTCCTGGGCCTGGCCATCGGCTTCTGGATCGCCTACATCGGTGCCGCGCTGGCCTTCGTGAGCATCGTGGGCTGGGTGTACGAGTACTACCGCGGATATTTTGGACGCTGAGCCGGGCGCATCCCGCATGGCCGTCGTCCGCCGAGCATCGAGCGCCGACGGGCCGACGGTGTTCGGTCTGCTTGCCCAGCTGGGGGAGCAGTACACCCCCCAGCGCGACGTGTTCGACGCCGCCTTTGCGGATGCCGTGAAAGACGAGGAGGATCATCTCCTCTTCGTGGCTGACGATGGTGGCGCCGTGGTGGGGTACGCTCTCGCAACCATTGCCCGGCTGTTCTACACGAACGGCGACGCCGCTCAGCTGCAGGAGCTTGTCGTGGATGAACATTCCCGCGGCAGGGGGATCGGCAGCCAGCTCGTGTCGGCGATCGAGGAGGAATGCCAGAGCCGCGGGGTCCGTCAACTCACGGTAGCGACGCTGAAGAGCGCCTCGTTCTACGAACGGCTCGACTACCGCTCGACGGCGGACTTCCTGAAGAAGCGGTTCGACGAGTAACCTCGCCCTCGGCCCTCGCGGGCCGGAGCCGCTTTCCTAGTGGTGTTCCTTGCCCGACTCCAGTTCGGCGCGCGTCGCGGGGGAGATCCGGTCTTCGAAGAACCAGCGGGAGAAGGCCGCCCGAACGCGCTGCATGGGCGAAATCCGTCCTTGCGCGTCCGGTCGGACCATGAGCGGCTTGTAGTCGAGGTAGTCCACGAGCCGCCACCGCTCGTAGTCGGTCAGCTCCTTGTGGACCTCGTGGTACTGGCCGCCGGGCAGGCGAATCATTCTGCCCGACTCGTACCCGTGGAGTGCGATTTCGCGGTCCTTCTTCTGAAGCGCGAGGCATGACCGTTTGGCCACGAAGTAGGCAATGATCGGGCCAAGGATGAGCAGCGCCTGCAGAGAGTGCGTCACTGCCTCGATCGTGAGATGGAAGTGGGTCGCGAGGATGTCCGACGCTGCAGCCGCCCACAGGACGGCGTAGAACGTCACACCCGCTGCGCCGATCGCGGTGCGGGTCGGCGCGTTGCGCGGGCGCTCGGTGATGTGGTGCTCGCGCTTGTCGCCGGTGATCCACGCCTCGAGGAACGGGTAGAGCACGACGGCGACGATGAAGATTCCGACGACAATCATCGGCAGCAGGATGTTGAAAGACCAGGTGTGGCCCCACAGGACGAATTCGAGACCGGGCGGAACGAGCCTCAGCGCGCCATCCAGGAACCCGATGTACCAGTCCGGCTGGGTTCCGGCCGAAATGGGGGAGGGGTCGTACGGCCCATAGTTCCAGATCGGGTTGATCGTGAAGAACGAGGAGATCAGCACGATGACACCGAACACGACGAAGAAGAACCCGCCGGCTTTCGCCGCGAAGTTCGGCATGATCGGCACGCCGACGACGTTCTCGTTGGTGCGGCCCGGTCCCGCGTACTGCGTGTGCTTGTTGATCACCATGAGCAGCAGGTGGAGGCCGAGTGCTGCGACGAGAATTGCGGGGACGAGGAGTATGTGGAGGGAGTACAGGCGCGGAACGATGACTTCGCCGGGGAACTCGCCGCCGAACAGGAGGTAGGAGGTCCAGGTTCCGATGACCGGGATTCCCTTGACCATACCGTCGATGATGCGAAGCCCGTTGCCGGAGAGCAGGTCATCGGGAAGCGAGTATCCGGTGAATCCCTCGGCCATGGCGAGAATGAAAAGCGTGAACCCGATGACCCAGTTGAGCTCGCGCGGCTTGCGGAAAGACCCGTTGAAGAACACGCGCAACATGTGCAGGCCGATCGCCGCCACGAAGAGCAGCGCAGCCCAGTGGTGGACCTGCCGCATGAGCAGGCCGCCGCGGATGTCGAACGAGATGTCCAGGGTCGAGGCGTACGCGGCGGACATCTGAATGCCCTTGAGCGGAACGTACGATCCGTCGTAGTGGACCTGGGTCATCGTCGGCTCGAAGAAGAACGTCAGGAACGTGCCGGAGAGCAGTATCGCAATGAAACTGTACAGGGCGACTTCGCCCAGCATGAACGACCAGTGGTCGGGGAAGATCTTGCGGCCGAGTTCTTTGGTGATACCGGAAATGCTCGTACGCTCGTCGAGGTAGTTTGCCGCGGCCGAGGTGAATCTCGTTCCCTTGGCGGGCGCCGTCGTTGTTTCCTGCACGGTGGTCATGAACGCTCCCAGAAGCTCGGGCCGACGGGTTCGTGGAAGTCGCTTCGCGCTATCAGGTAGCCTTCCGAGTCCACGGTGATGGGCAATTGCGGGAGTGGGCGCTTGGCGGGCCCGAAAATGACCTTCGCCTCATGGCTGATGTCGAACTGCGACTGGTGGCACGGGCACAACAGGTGGTGGGTGTGCTGCTCGGCGAGGGCGACGGGGCAGCCAACATGGGTGCAGATTTTCGAGTAGGCGACAATGCCCTGGTAGTTCCAGTCTGCACGGTCTGCGGACACGTGCAGGTCTTCGGGCTTCAATCGCATGAGGAGGACGGCGGCTTTCGCCTTGTCCTCGATGTAGTGCGCGGAGTTGGCCAGTGTCGCCGGGATCACGTGGAACACCGAACCGAGGGTCACATCTGACGCCTTGATAGGGGTATTGGCCGGATCCCGCATGAGCCGAACGTTGGCATCCCACACGGTGGACTTGAGAAGGGCAACCGGATCCGCGGCGGGCGCGAGATCCCGGAACATGACGACCGCGGGGAGCGGCGAAACGACGAGGGCGCCGATCAGGCTGCGCCGAATGAGCGTGCGGCGGCCGAAACCGGATTCTTCATTTCCGAGACGGAACACTTCTGCGGCCGCGGCCCTGGTGTCTTCGCTGCCGCGGGTCGGGTGGCGGTGTTCCTCCCACTCGCCGTCCTTCATGAGGTTCTTTGCCCAGTAGATCGATCCGAGTCCGATCGAGATCAGCGCAAGGGAGATCCCGAGGCCCAGGAACAGGTTGTTGAGCCTGACCGAAGACAGGTTGCCCGGCACGATCGGGAAGATGATGTACGCGACGATCGCGAAGATGCTCGCGGCGATGGAGAACAAAAACAGCCCGCCGACGCGACGTTCGGCCGTCTTCTCCTTTTTGGGGTCGAGGTCGGTCGCGCGGACGCGGTCCGGGGGAGAGCCGGGATTCTCGAAGGCACCAGAGGGAACAGCGACCGCAGTCCCGGCGGACACCGCGCGTTGCGCAACGGTGTCGAGTTCGGAGCCGGCAGCGATGTCGTGTTCACTGTCGTGCTGTGCCATAACGTTCCCTTCGAGTTTCTGCGGTAGCCGTGCGACGTCAGTTCGGGCGGGCGGTGATCCAGATCGTCACACCGACGATCGCGCCGAGGCCGAAAATCCAAATGAAGAGGCCCTCGGATACCGGACCAAGGCTGCCAAGGTCAAATCCGCCCACCGAGGCATTCTCGTCAAGGAACTTCAGGTAGCTGATGATGTCCGCTTTGTCCTGCGGCGTGAGGTTGGTGTCGTTGAACACGGGCATGTTCTGCGGCCCGGTGACCATCGCTTCGTAGATGTGCCGCGCCTCGACGCCCTTCAACGACGGAGCGAACTTGCCCTCCGTGAGGGCGCCTCCCGCTCCGGCGACGTTGTGGCACATGGCGCAGTTGACTCGGAAGAGCTCGCCACCGAGTGCGGTGTCGGCGTTTCCGCTGAGCCACTTCTGATCCGGGATACCCGGCCCGGGAGCCAGGCTTGCGATGTACGCTGCGACGTCGTCGATCTGCTGTTGCGTGAACTGCGGAGGCTTCTGGGCGCCCTGAGGTCCCTGATAAGCCAGTGGCATCCGGCCGGTCCCCATTTGGAAGTCCACCGATGCCGCGCCGACCCCGTACAGGCTCGGCCCGTGTTCGGTTCCCGCAGCCGACATTCCGTGGCAGGTCGCGCAGTTCGCTGCAAAGATCTTCTGACCTTCGCTGATCGATTGCTGGGTCGCAGTGGTGGTCTCGGCCGATGCGGTGGTGGTGAGGAGGGCGTATGCGCCGCCGGTGGAGAGCAGGCCGATCGTGATCAGCGCGATGGACGCGAGCGGGTGGCGGCGTCCGGTCTGGCGACGGCGAGCGTCAGTCGAACTGTGTGTGCGCATGAAGGTTTCCGGATTCCTATTTGAGTACGTAGATGACCAGGAACAGCCCGATCCAGACCACGTCGACGAAGTGCCAGTAGTAGGAGACGACGATGGCGCTCGTGGCCTCCTTGTGGGTGAAGTTCTTGACGCTGAACGCCCGACCGATCACGAGGATGAAGGCAATCAAACCGCCGATCACGTGAAGACCGTGGAATCCGGTCGTGATGTAGAAAGCGGACCCATAGGAGTTGGAGCTGATGCTGATGTGCTCGGACACGAGGTTCGCATACTCGAAAATCTGCCCGATGACGAACACGGAACCCATCGCGTAGGTCAGGAAGAACCACTCCACCATGCCCCACTGGGTGGGCTTCCAGCCGGTCGCGCGCGGCTGAAGCCGTTCAGCGGCGAACACCCCCGCCTGGCAGGTAAACGACGAAAGCACGAGAATCGTCGTGTTTCCAAGCGCATACCAAACATCAAGTTTGGAGGTTTCGAACGCCCACAATCCCGCCGAAGTCGATCGCAGTGTGAAGTAGATCGCGAACAGGCCGGCGAAAAACATAACCTCGCTGCCAAGCCAGACGATCGTTCCCACTGCCACGACATTCGGACGGTTGACGACAGGGGCGCCCACGGTTCGCGAAAGAGAGGTGCTGGTCACGGTTTCCATTATGGCCGAAAATACGGAGGACTTCGCCATTTCAGCGGCCCGGCCCGACGGAAAGCTAGGATCGCTTCTGTGTCTATAGCTCCAAACTGGCCCGATTTGCTCACGTCGCTGCTCGATCGCAGGAATCTTTCCATCAGCGAGGCCGCGTGGTCGATGCGTCAGGTCATGGCGGGGGCGGTCTCACCGGCAGTCCTCGCGGCATTTCTGGTGGCGTTGCGGGCCAAGGGCGAGACGGTCGACGAGATCGTCGGGTTCCGTGACGCCGTGCTCGAGAATGCACTCCCGCTCCGCCTGGATCCGATGGCCATCGACATTGTCGGAACCGGCGGAGACCGATTCGGGACCGTCAACATTTCGACGATGGCTTCGGTGGTTGCTGCAGCCTCCGGCGCCCCGGTGATCAAGCACGGCAACAAGGCGGCGAGTTCGGCGTCCGGTGCATCCGATGTGCTCTCCGCGCTCGGCGTTCGGCTGGATCTGAGTGAAGATCGTGTCGCCGAGGTGTTCGCGCAAACCGGAATCACGTTTGCGTTCGCGGCGCATTTTCACCCCGGTTTCAAACACGCAGGTGGAGTGCGTCGGGAACTGGCGATTCCCACGGTGTTCAATTTTCTCGGACCGCTCTGCAATCCTGCGCGCTGCGAGGCGAACGCGGTCGGTGTTGCGGATCTCTCGAAAGTGCCGCTGTTCGTCGGGGTGTTCCAGACCAGGGGCGCGACGGCGCTCGTGTTCCGCGGCGACGATGGGCTCGACGAGCTCACGACCACGGGGCACAGTCACATCTGGGAGGTCAGCCGCGGTGCGGTGACCGAACACGACCTGGATCCCCAGGAGCTCGGGATCGCGCGAGCCGACCTTGCCGACCTGGTGGGCGGCGATCCCGGACACAACGCGGATGTCGCGCGTCGGGTATTCGCGGGCGAAGCCGGTCCGATCCGGGACATCGTGCTGCTGAATGCCGCTGCCGGACTTGTCGCGTTCGACCTCGCGAAGGATCCCGCCGAAGTGCAGAAGTCGATTGTGAGCCGATTCAGGGGGAAGCTCGCGGTTGCGGCCGAGGCGATCGATTCCGGGGCCGCCGAGCGCAAACTCGCGGAATGGGTTGCTGCCACCAATCGCTGAACCGGCGGTGTTTTCCGAGAATGGCTCCGCGGGTCAGGGGAGTGGGGCGCGGATCAGATCATCGATGGACAGTTCTTTCGGGCTCGTGTGGCCGCTGAGGCCCAGAACAATGTCGAATTCGGCGATGAGGTTCCTGAACACCTCGGAGACGCCTCGCTCGCCGGCGAGCGCGAGCCCGCACACATAGGGGCGTCCGACAAGGACTGCCGTTGCGCCCAGCGCCAACGCGGTAAAGATGTCGCTTCCGCCGCGAATTCCGCTGTCGAACAAAACCGGGATCGCGCCGTTGATGGCCTCCACGATCGCGGGCAGCGCATCCGCGGACCCCACGGCGCCGTCGATTTGCCGCCCGCCGTGGTTGGACACGATGATGCCGTCGACGCCGGCGGCGATCGCCCGGCGCGCGTCATCCGGGTGCTGGATGCCTTTCAGGACGATGGGCAGGCTCGTGCGCTCGCGGGCGAAGTCCAGCTCCTCCCACGTGAGCGAGGGGCGGGAGAACACGTCCAGGAACGTCTCGACGGCCGCTTTGGGTTCGCCGGAGCGCAGGTTCGGCAGGAATTTTCCCGGATGGTTGCGGGTCATGTCGAGGAGCGTTCGGATCGCGCTCGGCGTCACTTTCGGGCGCGGCCCGGACGCGGGACGGGCCAGGCGTTCGCGTACGAGTTCCCGGAAAACCGGATCACTCGTGTACTGCGCGATGCCGATGCCGTGGATGAACGGCAGGTAGGCCAGGTCCAGGTCGCGCGGCCGCCAGCCGAGGGTGTGCGTGTCGAGCGTGATGACGATGGCCTGGGCCCCGGAGGCCTCGGCGCGGCGCAGGAGGCTCGCCACAAGGTCATCCGAACTGCTCCAGTACAGCTGGAACCAGCGCGGCCCGTCGCCCATGACCGCTGCGGTGTCTTCCATGCTGGACGAAGCCTGATTGGAAAATACGTAAGGAATACCCAGTTTTGAGGTTGCGCGGGCAACGGCAAGGTCTGCGTCGCGCCGCACGAGTCCGAGCGCCCCAATCGGCGCGGCAATGACGGGGGAGGGGTAACGGTGCCCGAAAAGGTCGATCCCGAGCTCGCGCACCGCGACGTTGCGCAACACGCGGGGGAGTATCCGCCACCTGTCGAGTGCCGCGCGATTCGCCTCGGTGGTGGATTCGCTGCCACTGGATCCGGCGACGTAGGCCCAGGCTTCGGGGGACATGACCGCGTGGGCGGCGTCGAAGAGCGCCTGTGCGCCGGTGGGAACGGACGGGCGATGACCGCTCGCGCCGTCCCGATACATCGTCGACTGGGTGTCGCGGCCAAAACCAGTTGGCGGGGCCGGGGGAGGCGAGGCATTCATTCCACCGGTTTATCATGTGCTGAGGGTTCACTGGAATCGAAATTTCGTCCCACAATGCAGAGAGGTGGAACACCATTTCACACACCGCTGATGCTGGTGCCGAACCGGCAACCAGAATGGCCGTCGTTCCCGAGCTGAAACACTGGATCGTGGTGCCAATCGTGGGCATCGCCCTGATTCTGGCTCTGGGCTTTTCGGAAAAGTTGATTCCCGGTGTCGCGCAATTCCAGCTCGACATCGACCGTTGGCTGGATCAGCATCAGAATCCGGTGTTGACGTCGGTTGCATTGGCGATCAACACGATCCTGTCGCCTCCCGGAATCGTGGTGATCCTGGCCGTTTCCTTCCTCTTTCTGCTGTTCGTGCGGCGCAGCCCGGTTAATGCGTTCGCTTTCACCTCGATCGCCGCTGTCGGCTGGCTTTCCGCGGAGGCATTCAAGCTGATCGTTCAGATGCCACGACCGGACGGCCGGATGCTCACCCATCCGGCGTTTGCCGAAACGGGCGGGCACACGAGTTTTCCGAGTGGCCACACCACTTTCGCCGCCGCATTCGTGATCGCCAGCTACCTGCTCGCGCGACAAACCCGCGCGAAACCCTGGGTGGTGGCCGTCGGAGCCATTCTGGTCGCCGTGGTCGGATGGTCACGGCTCTATGGCGGCGCGCACTACCTGCTGGACGTCGTCGGTGCGGTTGCGGTTGCGTTCACGGTGATCGCCCTCTACGTCGGTTTGTGGAACCGTTACGGGATTCGCGTGCTCGGCTGGTTTGGCTTCCTCAGACGAATTGGGCCAGTTCCCGGTCGGGGAGGGGCGCACTCCGCGCGTGCCACATTGCCTGCGCCGGAATAGCGCTACTGGTGAAGACCGTTATCCGTTTTCACACTAAAGGTCCTTCCTCGGGGTGACTGCGATATCGGCAGCGCGACCAACAAGTTGGGGCATGATGCCTCAGAGCATCGCGTCGAGAAGGGCACTAATTGTTGCGTGCTGTGCGGAGTTTGGGTCCCACACTGCCTCGTAGCTGATGAGCACGGGAGACCCGTTTTCGAGGATGACTCGGGTGGGAGCGTCGGATCTGAACTTCGATTTTGGGAGCACCACGCCACCGAGACCGAGTGCCGCCCAGTCTTGGAGGGTGTTGTAGCTGTCGGCTTCTCCAGGGTAGCGCCGCAGGGTTTGGCCAGAGTTCGCGAAGAGCGCACTGGTGACGGTTGTCAATCCGCAGCTATCACCGACCATGACCAGGGGGTCCGCTGCCAGAGTCGCGAGTTCGACGCCGTGCTTAGTCGAGTCGACCTTCTGGTTCGCAGACATGTAGTGGAGGGGTTCGGCCTCGAGTGTTCTGTGCGCGAAGCGATTGGGATCCAGAACTTCTGGAACAAAAACCAGGTCGAGTTGGCGGCCAACTAGCGCCTCGCGCAAGGGCAGCAGGTTGTCCTCGCGAAGCACCAGCGACCCCAATCCGTTGCGACTTGCCGCTTCCAGAGCGTGAGCGATGACTCGGGAGTGGACGACGGGGGAGACGCCGACTCTCAGGGCCACGACATCCGCGTTGGCGAACCTGATTTCGGCGGCGACACCCTCGACCGAGCCGAGGATTCGGAGAAAGTGCGGAAGAACGCGCCTTCCCAGGGGAGTGAGCGTCGCTCCGGTCCGGGACCTCTCGAAGAGCTCGCCGCCAACCGCTCGCTCCAGGACCGCGACCCCGTTGGAGAGCGCGGGTTGAGTTACACCCAGCGATGTGGCCGCTTTCGAAAACGATCCCTGATCGGCGGTTGCACGCACGTAGAGGAGTTGAACTACGGTGATCGTCTCGCCATACACGTTTGCTATGCCCTCCATGATCAAGAGCCGGGTTCCCCGAGCGGATGCTCAATGGAATCGTGACTCTCTGTGAAGGTACACCAGGTGCCGGTCTCATCAACGAAAAGGAATAGTAATGGCCAAACTCGAAATCACCCTGATGGTTTCGGCGGCAAATCGCGCCGCCGCCGCCGCCGTGTACGTCAAGTACAAGAAGCCGTTTCTCGAAACAGTCGCGGGCGCGACGTCCAAGGATCTGCTGATCCGCGATGAAGACGTGCAGGTTCTTCACGGCTTCGACACCGTACTGAATGCGACTGCCTACCTGTCGAGCGCTTTGTTCACCAAGGACGTCGTGGCCGAGTTGTCGCCGCTCTTGGACGCGGCTCCCGAAGTTCGGATCTACGAAGAGGCCTGACGAATTCCCAAAGGGGAGCGCTCATCGGATCCGATCTCGGCCCCGGATCTGATGAGGGCACCTCTGTTCTGATGGCACGTCCGCATTGGAGCAACTTCTACTGGTGAAGCACGCTATCCGTTTTCACACTATGGGTCGCCGTAGAACCCGTGATGGGCGGTTCGTGACCGCCTCGCTTCAGGGCTTCGTCAGGAGCGCGCGAAGCCTGAGCCGCAAGTCAGAGCTGGCACCGATTGTTGAAAAGGCTTCGCCTGGGTCGGCCGCGACATCTTCGACGATAGGAGCAGTCTTTGCGATCCAGCTCTCCACCTCGTCGGGCCCCCAGGTGGCTTGCCGATCGTTGGTCGGAGAGTGTGTCTGTGCGCCTGCCATTGCCCGGACCGACTCTGCGTAATCGGCGGCAACATCCGCTGGTGCAACACCTGCATTGCTGAGAAGGATCGCGCTGATCATGCCTGTCCGATCTCGACCTGCGCTGCAATGGACCAGTACGCCGCCCGGGGCGTCTGCGATCGCGTTGAGAGATCCGAGCACGAGGTCGGGCAGAATCCTCCAGTTGTGACGCCAGTACTCGGGCGAATCCAGAATCGGGAAGCACACTTCGCGAAACTCGGGGTTCTCTTGGTCTTCGGTGGGGGCATTCACCACGGAAATCGTCGCCGTCGCGTCCGTCGCAACGTTAGGGTCGCCCGCGCGGACACCGATCTCGTACGCGCATCGAAGATCGACAATCGCGGCGAGACCCCAGCTGTGGGCTTCCCGCCATCCCTCTTCGGTCAACAGTTCACGGCGAGGCCCGCGTGCCACCCTGCCGAAGATGGTTGTGCCGGTCGCGGACAGTGGCGTCGGGAGACCGCCAAGATCGCGCGCGTTCAGGTAGCCATCCCACATGAGGTTTCGCACGCGAACAACTAGATCACGGACCTGGTGAAGCTCGCCAATCCGTTAGCCCCTGCCCGGTACCCTTGATACATGGGCAACACGGACGGCCACGGCGTCCGCGACGCGGTCGCGGCTGGCGCCATCGCCCTCCTGCTCCTCGATGTAGCGCAGGCCGCCGGCCAGGTCC
>CALMSL010000193.1 GCA_937872445.1 uncultured Microbacteriaceae bacterium
GCCCCTTCCGCCTTGCGGATGAGCTCCGTGCCGCTCGTCAGGTTGCCCCACTGGTCGCTCCCGCCGGTCTGCAGCACGCAGCCGTACGTGCGGTAGAGCTCCAGGAAGTCCAGCCCCTGCAGAATCTGGTAGCTGAACTCGGCGTAACTGATGCCCTCGGCCGAGTTGAGCCGCGAACTCACGGCGTCCTTCTTCAACATTGTGCCCACCCGGAAGTGCTTGCCGATGTCGCGCAGGAAGTCGATCGCCGACATGGGCGCAGTCCAGTCGAGATTGTTGACGAGCCGCGCGGCATTCGCCCCCTCGAAGCTCAGGAACTTCGAAACCTGGGCTTGCAGGTAGCCGACCCACTCGGCGACGGTCTCCCGATCATTGAGCGTGCGCTCCGCGGTCGGTTTCGGATCCCCGACGAGGCCCGTAGAACCTCCGACGAGCCCGAGCGGGTAGTGCCCGGCCAGCTGCAGCCGGCGCATGAGGAGGAGCTGAACGAGGTTGCCCAGGTGCAGGCTCGGCGCCGTGGGGTCGAACCCGCAGTAGTAGGTGATCGGAGGGCCGTCGAGCAGTGCCTTGAGCTCTGCAGCATCCGTGGAAATGTGGATGAGCCCGCGCCACTGGATTTCCTCCCACACGCTCGAAAACGAGTCGTCGTTGCGCTGGGTCGCTAGGGCTTCAGATGCTGGCACCGGGTCAGGATATCAGTGGCCGGGCCGTTGCCCGTCGTCGGCTCCTTCCGGCGCGACGTCGAGCGGGAGCGGAGGATAGACCCAGGCGACAAGGACGACGGAGATGATCATGAGGAGCAGCCAGGAACCGAGTTTGGCGATGGAAACGAGTTCCCACCCATCCGCCTGGTTCGGATAACTCCACGCCTGCGACCAGGTCGCGACGTTCTCGGCAATCCAGATGAACAGCGCAACGAGCACGAAGGCGACAACGATCGGCATCCGCAGCCTGGCGCGGAAAATGCGGAAGTGCATCATGCACGGACCGTACACCGCGAGGATAGCGAGCAGGAGGAGCCAGCGCGCGTCCCAGATGTAGTGGTGGCTGAAGAAGTTCACGTAAATGAGCACGGCGAGGATGGCGGTGATCCACCTGCGCGGGTATCGCTCGAACCGCAAGTCGAAAAGCCGATACACCCGCACGAGGTAGGAGCCCACCGAGGCATACATGAATCCGCTGTAGAGCGGCACATTCAGGAGATGGAGCACGCCATCCCCTTCGTAGATCCAGGAACCGACGCTCGTCTTGAACAGTTCCATCCCGGTGCCGACGATGTGGAACAGGATGATCACGCGCAGCTCGCGCAGCGTCTCAAGCCGGAACGCCACCATCAGAATCTGGATGGCGACGGCAGCGAGCGTGACGAAGTCGTTGCGCGCGAGGGAAGCGCCATCGGGATACCACACGGCTGTCGCGAACAGCAGAACGAGCATCGCCGCACCGAACACGCAGGCCCAGCCCTGCTTGAGCGCGAACACCGCGAACTCGACGAGCCAGCGCGCCGTGCGGCTCTGCGGAACGCGTTGCAGGATTCGGTGGGCGCGCGCATCGATGTAGCGCTCGACTGCGGTGCCGTCACGGCGACGCGCAGGCTGCGGCTCCCTCACGGGCTCACCATAGCCGAAACACCACTCCACGGGTTCGCAAGCATTGGTGCTTGATTGTTTCAAATCATGCCTGTATGCTTGATTCAACGAAATCAAGTGTGGAGACTGGAGAGGTCATGTTTGTTCTCACCGCCGACCAGGTGGACAGCCGGTCCAGCGCGGACCGCGTCGCCGCAATGATCGATGCCCTCAATTCAGGGCCCGTTCACCCCGTGCTCGCGGCCGACCGCACTGCGGGCGACGAGCTGCAGATTCTCGTGGCGGGCGGCGCCGATGCACTCGCTCTCATCCTCCACCTCACCCGCACGGGCCAGTGGAGCGTCGGATGCGGTGCAGGCGCCGTGAACTCCCCTCTGCCCGGCAACATCCGGGAGGCCACGGGCGATGCGTTCATTGCGGCGCGAAAGGCCGTCGATCGGGCAAAGAAACGCCCCACGCGGTTTGCGCTCGAGACCGAACCGGCAACCCCGCACGCGGCAGACGGCGAAGCCCTCATCGACCTGCTCCTGGCGCTTCGGGCCCGCAGAAGCCCCGAAGGGTGGGAACTCCACGACATCCTCGACGGCACCGACCTCACCCAGGCGGATGCCGCCCAGCGTCTCGGCATCAGCCCGCAAGCCGTGAGCCTTCGCGCCCGCGCCGGCGAACTGCGGACCGAACAAGCCGCGCTGGAGCCGCTCGCGCGAATCCTCGACCAACTCGGTAGCGTTAAGCCCACGACACCGGGAGGCGGCTCATGATCATCCTCGACATCCTTCTGTGGAGCGTATTTCTGCTTCTGCTTGCCGCCGGGCTGTTCCTCTCGCTCATCGCGAGCCGGCGCCCGACCGCGAAAAAACCGGGTGCGTACTGGCTCGTGATTCCCGTCGTCGCCCTCATCGCCGTGGCGATCGTGTACGCCGCGATGGGTGGCGTCCAGTCCGCGCCTGCTGCCGGATTCCACGTCGCGGCGACCGTTCTTCTGCTCCTCATCGGGGTCGTGGGCGGCAGCCCGCTCGTGCTCGTCGTGCTCGAACTCGCCGGGAGCGGTGCTGTTCCGCTCGGCGACCACGGCGGCATCCTCGTGAGCGAGACCGGGCCGAAGGCGAAGAACCGCGAGATTCTGCGCGGCGGCATGACGATCGGCTATCTGGAGCGCCTGGCCATCCTCGGCGCGGCACTCGTCGGGCAGTTCGCGGCCGTCGCGGTCGTGATCGCCGTGAAAGGCCTCGGCCGGTTTTCCGAACTGGAGAACTCTGCAGCGCGGGAACGGTTCATCATCGGCACACTTGTGAGCATTGTGTGGGCCGCCGCGTGCGCCG
Source organism: uncultured Microbacteriaceae bacterium (assembly GCA_937872445.1). GTDB lineage: Bacteria > Actinomycetota > Actinomycetes > Actinomycetales > Microbacteriaceae > Terrimesophilobacter. The sequence goes on from CALMSL010000193.1 coordinate 2,912, forward strand.
TGCCTGCGGTGATCGGCTGGTAATTCGTGTCCTCGGACTACTACTGCGGAGCCCCCGGCAAAGACATTCGAGATACGGTCAACTGGAACTATATGGTTCACGGTCGCGCTCAATGGGAATGCCAATATGAGCGGCACTCGCGTCGCCAGTTGATTGCATCGCATTAAATTGATCTCTTGACAACGGTCGTCCGTCATGATATGACATTGCTTACAGTATACAAGGTCGTCTATGGGGTCGAATTCTTCGCTCTCATCGTGGAGACTTACTCGACCCAGAAAGCAGTTACCCCGTGTCGATCGTAAGTTCACGAGATGGGGTAGAACGATGGCTAGTAAGAGTTGGAAACGACTTCAATTGATCACGGTAGGGCTCGTTGCGGCGTTAGCGCTCACCGTAGCCGTACCGACGACGGCAGCGGCCTCCGATGCGAGAAATCCCGTTCCTGGCACCGTAGAAGTTCAGCTCACGACGCAACAGACCAAAGACGTGGAAGCAATCGCTTTCGCGAGCGATTTCACACGGTCGACGTTTGACGCGACACGAGCAATGTCGCTTGGTGCAAGCCCGGATTCGGTCGCGGATGCTGCCGCTGTGCTCGCTGGAAACGGATGGACTATCGACGGCATGGCAACCACCAGGGCGAGTGAGGGCGCATCCGAAATCTCGGTGATGGCCGCTGGATGTGTTGGCCGAAGTGGCTACACGGGATATTGGTGGTGGATTGGCTACCAGTTCGCGCTTAACTCTTGCCAAACAGCCCAGCTCATCGCCGGGGTCACACTCGGAGCTGCAGGAGCAGGAGTGATTACCGCAATTCTCATTGTTGTGGGCGTGACTGTAATGGCAGCTCCAATAGCAGGTTTGGTCACATCATTGCTTGTCTTGGGAGCCGCTGCCCTTGCATTTTGCAGCGCGGCCAGTGCTCCGAAGTACGCGATTTATCTGAATCTATTGGGATATCCCCCGTTTGCAGCAAGCTGCTGGGGACAGTGACGACATCATGTTGACGAATTCAAGGACTCCCGCACAAACTTGGTACTGGTGGTTAGTTCTTGTCGTGGCATTCGTATCAGCGAGCACAGCATCTGTGATGGCCATTATGATCTTGTCGTCGCCCGGGAGCCTTGAAAGCCGTGCACTTTCCGTGGCGGTCAGTATCCCAGTTCTGATCATGCTCTTGTCACTTGTCTTCCTTTTCTTGACGAATAGAAGGAGAACAAAACCGTAATGGCATGACTATCAGATTCGTCGGCCGCTAACGTCGAACCTCGGCAAGCCGTTAGCCACAACAGTCAATACGTGATTTAGACGCGCTAATGGATGGCTGTCGTGCTCAATCGCCGTTTGGGCGAATGCGCCTTATACGGCGAGACGGTGGGGTCTCCCGGGATCCAGAACCGCCACGGAAACTCTTCCGTGCCGCCCTGGCCAGACACGCCCGTCCGCGGGCCCGTCGCCACCTCGGGTACTCCCCCGCCCAATTCCAGGCGGATGCGGCTCGACGCCAGGTCCGCGCCGCCGTCGGCGAGGGTGATCCCCGCCGCCACCGTGAGGCGTGCCGGGCCGCGAGCCAGATCCGCATCCGACCGTGACGTGTCGCGCCGAGACCTGGCCAGCTCGAGCCCCTCGACGATCTCTCCCGCGCGCAACAGGCACCCGGAAGCCTGCCCTTCCGGCCCGCACACCACATTCGCGCACGTGTGCATGCCGTAGGTGAAATAGGTGTACAGGTGCCCGGGTTCGCCGAACATCACCGCATTGCGGTTCGTTTTGCCGCGGAACGCATGCGATCCCGGATCTTCGGAACCGTGATATGCCTCCACCTCCGTGATCCGCAACGCCACCGTGCCGTCCGGCGAATCCACGGTGAGCACGGACCCGAGGATGAGCGATGCCACCTCGAAACTGGGCGGCAGAAGGAGAGAACGGTCGAGGGACATCAGGCCGAGAGCTGATCCGAAAGAATCGTCACCCGCTGCGCCAACGCGTCCAGTTGCTCCGCGACCCGTTCGGGCGCGGTGCCTCCGGCGCCGGTTCTGCTCGCGATTGACCCGTCCACCGTGAGCACCCCGCGCACCGCCGGAGTGAGGTGGGGCGAGACGGACTGCAACTGTTCGTCGGTAGCGTCCGCGAGGTCCAGGCCGTTCGATTCGCAGAACGCGACGAGTGCCCCCGTCACTTCGTGCGCGTCCCGGAAGGGAACGCCCTGCCGCACGAGCCACTCCGCAACATCCGTGGCAAGCGAAAAGCCCTGCGGGGCGAGCGCGGCCATGCGCTGGGGGTCGAAGCGCAGCGTCGCGACCATGCCGGTGAACGCGGGCAGGAGCACTTCGAGAGCTTCCACCGAATCGAACACCGGCTCCTTGTCCTCCTGCAGGTCGCGGTTGTACGCGAGCGGGAGGCCCTTGAGGGTCGCCAGCAGGCCGGTAAGGTTGCCGATGAGCCTGCCCGCCTTGCCGCGCGCGAGCTCGGCGATGTCCGGATTCTTCTTCTGCGGCATGATCGACGAACCCGTCGAGTACGCGTCGTGGAGCGCGACAAAGCCGAACTCGCGCGTGTTCCACAGAATGATCTCCTCCGCGAACCGGGAGAGGTCGATCCCGAGTTGCGCGGCAAGAAACAAGAACTCGGCGACCACGTCCCGTGCCGCGGTCGCGTCGATCGAATTCTCGCTCGGTCCGGAAAGCCCGAGTTCGCTCGCAACCAGCGCAGGGTCGAGTCCCAGAGAACTCCCCGCGAGCGCTCCCGCCCCATACGGCGAAACAGCAGCGCGCACCCGCCAGTCCCGCAACCGCTCCAGCGTGCGCACGAGCGGCCACGCGTGCGCCAGAAGGTGGTGGGAAAGAAGAACCGGTTGGGCGTGCTGCAAATGGGTACGGCCCGGCATGGCCGCGGTCGGGTGCGCCGTCGCCTGGGAAACGATCGCCTCGATGAGATGGACCACGAGGTTGCCGATTGACTTGGCGTGGTCGAGCAAATACAGGCGGATGAGCGTCGCGATTTGGTCGTTCCGACTGCGCCCGGCGCGCAGTTTTCCGCCCAGCCCCGGGCCCGCGGCGCGCACCAGTTCGCGCTCCAGTGCCCCGTGAACGTCCTCGTCCGTGTCCAGGGGGACGATCGAGCCATCCCGCACGCCGGCCAAAATCGCCTCCAGCGCGGCGAGCATCCGCTCGAGTTCTGACGCGTCGAGATAGCCGGCCGCTGCCAGGGCGCGAGCGTGCGCGCGGGAACCCGCGAGGTCGTACGGCGCGAGCTGCCAGTCGAAGTGGGTGGATCGGCCGAGGCGGGCGAGCTCGGGCGAGGGCCCGGACTCAAACCGGGCGCCCCACAGGCTCCCCTCGTTCGTCGAACCGCCCCCGGACATTATTTACCCGCCGCAGCCCTGGACGCCGCATCTCGTCGCGCGGAAATGCGGCTCGGAAGCGACCACAGTTCGATGAAGCCCTTCGACAGCGACTGGTCGAATGTGTCGCCCGTGTCGTACGTGGCGAGGTCGAAGTCGTAGAGGCTCTGGGTGCTGCGTTGACCGGTCACGACCGCCCTCCCGCCCTGCAGGGTGAGGCGGATCTCGCCGCTCACGTGCCGCTGCGTGTCCTCGATGAATACGTCGAGCGACCGCTTGAGCGCGGAAAACCAGAGGCCGTCGTATACGAGATTCGCCCAGTCCGCCTCGATCTTGCGCTTGTAACGGTTGAGGTCGCGCTCCAGCGTGATGTTCTCGAGCGCCTCGTGCGCCGCGATGAGCGTCGTTGCGGCCGGCGTCTCGTAGATTTCCCGGCTTTTGATGCCGACGAGCCGGTCCTCGATGATGTCGACACGGCCGATGCCGTGCCTGCCCGCGAGAACATTCACGTTCTGGATGATTTCGAGCGGCGACTGCCGGGCACCGTCGATCGCCACCGGAATTCCTGCCTCGAACGTGATGATGATCTCGTCCGCCGGCTTCACGAGGGCAGGGTCCTCCGTGTATTCGTAGAGGTCCTCAATAGGCGCATTCCACGGGTCCTCGAGGAACCCGGTTTCCAGGGTGCGCCCCCACACGTTCTTGTCGATCGAGTACGGGCTCTTCTTCGACTGCTCGATCGGCAGGTTCCGCTCCTGCGCGTACACAATCGCCTTGTCGCGGGTGAGGGCGAGATCCCGCACCGGAGCGATGCTCGTGAGCTCGGGGGCGAGCGCGGCAATGGCCGCCTCGAACCGCACCTGGTCGTTTCCCTTGCCCGTGCATCCGTGCGCGACGCTGTCGGCGCCGAGGTCGTGCGCGGTGGAGGCGAGGTACTTGGCGATCAGCGGACGAGAAAGACCTGACACGAGCGCGTACTGCTTCTGATAATTTGCGTTCGCCTTCAGGGCAGGCATCAAGTAGTCGTTCGCGAATTCGTCCTTCGCGTCGACGACAATTGCGTCAACTGCCCCACAGGCGAGAGCTCGCTGTCGGATGTCCTCCATGTTCTCCCCGCCCTGGCCGACGTCGACCGCGAGGGCGACGACCTCCTTACCGGTGGCATCCTTCAACCAGCCGATGCCGACAGAGGTGTCTAAACCGCCCGAGTAGGCGAGGACTACGCGTTCTGACATGTGGGGTGTCTCCTTGTTTCGTGTTCAGTGTATTCAGGCTTGGCGCAACAGCCAGACGAGCAGGGCTTTCTGGGCGTGCAAACGGTTCTCCGCCTCATCCCAGATGACGCTCTGCGGACCGTCGAGCACTTCAGCGGTCACCTCGAACCCGCGGTCCGCGGGCAGGCAGTGGAGGAAGAGCGCATCCGGTTTGGCCTGCGTGAGAAGTTCAGCATTGACCTGGTAGGCGTTCAGGCGCGTGAGGCGCTCCGCCTTCTCGCTTTCCCGACCCATCGACACCCAGGTGTCGGTCACGACGACGTCTGCGCCAACAACGGATTCGGCGGGATCGGCGACCAGAGACACGGAGCCACCGGTCATCGCTGCGCGCCTCGTCGCATCCTCCACCACCGCATCTGCGGGTTCGTAGCCGGAGGGCGACGCGATGCGCACGTGCATTCCCGCCGTGGCGCCCGCGAGAAGGTAAGACTGCGCCATGTTGCACGCGCCATCGCCCAGAAACGTCACGGTGAGCCCGGCGAGAGCGCCACGGTGCTCGCGGATGGTGAGCAGGTCGGCGAGCAACTGGCACGGGTGGAATTCGTCGCTCAACGCATTGATGACCGGAACCGTCGTGCCCGCCGCCATTTCCTCCAGCCCGGACTGCGCGTAGGTGCGCCAGGCGATTGCCGCAACCTGGCGTTCGAGCACGCGCGCGGTGTCGGCGGCCGTTTCCTTTCCGCCGAGCTGGCTGTTGGCGGTGCTGATGATGAGGGGTACCCCGCCGAGGTCGGCGATCCCGACGGCGAAGGAGACCCGGGTGCGCGTCGACGACTTGTCGAAAATCACCGCAACGGTCTGCGGGCCGGCAAGCGGTGTTACCGCAAAGCGGTCCTTTTTCAGCTCGAGCGCGAGGTCGAGGATCGCGGATTGCTCCGCCTGGCTCAGATCGTCGTCCCGCAGGAGGTGGCGCGTCATGATATTCCTTCCAGTGCTGCGGTGAACAGGGTGCGGAACTCGGCGAGTTCGGCGTCCGCCACGATGAGCGGCGGCGCCATGCGGATGCTGCGCTCGTTCGGGGCATTGATGATGAGCCCGTGCGCGAGCGCGGCACGGGCGAGGTCCTTCGCGACGGGTTCGGTGAGCCCGATGCCGATGAGCAACCCTCTCCCCCGCACCTCGGCGATGAGCGGATGCTCCAGGCCGGTGATGAGCGCCCGCAGCTGCTCTCCGCGCCGTGCGGCATTCTCCACGAGCCCTGAACGCTCGATCTCCCCCAGGACCGCATTGGCGGTCGCCGTTGCGAGCGGGTTTCCGCCGAACGTGCTTCCGTGATGCCCGGAGGTGAACAGCTTCGACGCCACGCCGAATGTGACGAGCGCGCCGACCGGTATCCCCCCAGCGAGCCCCTTCGCGATCGCGACGGCGTCGGGGACGATACCGAACTGCTGGAACGCGAACCAGCTGCCGGTGCGGCCGATGCCGGTCTGGATCTCGTCCAGAATCAGCAGCACGCCGTGTTCCCTCGTCAGCTCCCTCGCCCGTGCCAGGAATCCGGCAGGCAGTTCGACCACTCCGGCCTCGCCCTTGATGGGCTCGAGGATGAGCGCGGCGACATCCGGTCCGATGGCCGCCTCCAACGCGGGAATTGTCGAGTCGATGTGCTCCACCCCGGGAAGGAGCGGGGCGAACGGCTCCTGCAGGGCTGGCTGCCCGGTGAGCGACAGGGCGCCCATCGTGCGTCCGTGGAACGAGCGGTTCAGCGCGAGAATCCGCGGCCGCGGCCCGCCGGCGGTATTCAGCCGGGCGAGCTTCACCGCGGCCTCCATCGCCTCGGCCCCCGAATTGCAGAAGAACACGCGGCCGTCTTCGCCTGCCCCGGTGATGCGCTGAAGCCGTTCGGCGAGCTCGATCTGGGGTGGCGTCGCGAAATAGTTGGACACGTGGGCGAGCGTGGCGATCTGGCTGGTCACGGCGTCGACGATCGCCGGATGCGCGTGCCCAAGCGAGTTCACCGCGATCCCGGCGAGAAAATCGAGGTAGCGGTTGCCGTCGGCATCCCAAACCTGGCAGCCTTGCCCGCGCACGAGCAGCGCCAGCGGGTCCGTGACGGTGCCCATCATGCTTGCGCGGTACCGGGCAAGCCAGCCGTCGTCGCTCATGGTGCAGTCCTTTCTGCGGCGGACACGATGGTGCCGGACGCACCGAACGGTTCGGAAACGAGCAGGTGCGGGATCCGACCGTCGATGATCGCCACACGGGAGACGCCGCCGAGGACGGCATCGCGCGCGGCAGTCACTTTCGGAATCATCCCCGAGTCGAGGTGCGGCAGGAGCGCTTCCACCTCCCCGGCGTCGATCGCCGAGATCAGTGACGGGTTGTCGGGCCAGTTGCGGTACAACCCGGACACGTCCGTCAGGAGCACGAGCCACCGCGCGCCGAGGGCGGCTGCGAGAGCCCCCGCTGCGGAATCCGCGTTCACATTGAGCAGGATGCCGGACGCCCCCTCCCGCGCGATCGCCGAGACGACGGGAATCCCGCCGTCGTCGAGCACCGCATCGACCGGGCTCACGGCGACGCTCGTCACCTCGCCCACCTGACCGAGGTCGACCGGTTCGCCGTTCACGACGGTGCCCGTCTTGCGCGCGGTGAACAGACCATGCTCGGCACCCGCGATCGACATCGCGACCCCTCCCGCGGCAGTCACGTGTGCGGCGAGTTCGGCGCCAATTCGCGCGAGAACATCCCGGACGACGTCGACGGCGGCGGCCGAGGTCACGCGAAGGCCACCGCGGAACTCACTCGGGATGCCCTGCGCGACAAGTTCGGAAGAGATTTGCGGTCCACCGCCGTGTGTGACCACCACGCGAATCCCAGCCCCATGCAGAGCGACAATGTCTTCGCAGAACGCCCTGGCGAGCGCGTCGCTGATCATGGCGTTGCCGCCGAACTTCACCACGACCGTGTCGCCGCGAAGCTTCTGAAGCCAGTTGCCCGTCATCGTCAACTCGCGTACGCGCTGTTCTCGTGCACGTACGCGTGCGTGAGGTCGTTGGTCAGGATCGTGGCAGACGATGAACCGGCGGCGAGGTCGATGTCGAGTGCCAGCTGCCGCGGCGTGAGGTCCACGTTTTCCCTCGGCGCATCCGGCTCGCCCGCATGGCACACGCGGATGCCGTTCATGCTCACGTCGACCCGGTACGGGTCGAACGGCGCGCTCGTGGTGCCGATCGCCGCCAGCACGCGCCCCCAGTTCGGATCGTTCCCGAAGACGGCCGCCTTGAACAGGTTGCTTCGAGCGATCGATCTTCCGACTTCCTCAGCATCCGATTCGCTCGCCGCCCCACGCACCGTGATGGTGATCTCGTGGCTCGCCCCCTCCGCGTCCGCCATCAGCTGACGCGCGAGATCGGCGCACACCTCGGTGAGGGTGGAAGTAAAGTCTTCCACGTCCGGGCGGATGTCCGACGCTCCGGAAGCCAGGAGCGTGACCTGGTCGTTCGTGGACGTGCAGCCGTCTGAGTCGAGGCGATTGAATGTCGACGCCACGGCCCGCCGAAGTGCAGCGTCGAGCTCGTGCGAAGCGAGGTCGGCATCCGTCGTGAGGACGACGAGCATCGTCGCCAGCGCCGGGGCGAGCATTCCCGCGCCCTTCGCCATCCCGCCGATTTTCCAACCGCCCTTGTCGGCCACGGACAGTTTCGCCACGGTGTCGGTCGTCAGGATCGCGTTCGCCGCGTCGACTCCCCCATCGGCGCTGAGCGATGCGGCGGCCGCGGCGACCCCGGCGAGCAACGCGTCCCGGTCCAGCTGTTCGCCGATCAACCCGGTCGAGCACACGAGCACGTCACCGGAGGAGACATCGATCTCTGCCGCGACGGACTCCGCCGTCGCATGGGCCGTCTGGAACCCCTGCGCGCCGGTGAAGCAGTTCGCCCCGCCCGAGTTCAGGACGATCGCGCTCACCACGCCGTCGCGAATGACCTGTTCGGACCACAGGATCGGGTTCGCCTTCGCGCGGTTGCTCGTGAACACGGCGGCCGCGGACGAAAGCGGACCGCGATTCACGACGAGTGCGACATCCGGGCCGCCGGATTTCCTGAGCCCTGCTGCCACTCCCGCGGCCTCGAACCCGAGCGCCGCCGTGACGCTCACGGTGCGACTCCGTTCACGGCGAGACCGGTGGATTCCGGCAACCCGAGCGCGATGTTCGCCGACTGGATCGCCGCGCCCGCCGTGCCCTTCACAAGGTTGTCGATGGCGGTGATCGTGACCACGCGACCCGCGGACTCATCGATCGCGAGGCCGATGAGCGCCATGTTGGAGCCCACCACGTCCGCCGTCTTCGGAAAACTGCCCTCGGGAAGCAGCGCCACGAATTCCTCGCCAGCGTAAGCCTCCTCCCACGCCGCCCGGACCTCGGCCGCCCGTGCGCCGGGCGCGAGCCTCGCCGTGGAGGTGGCCAGGATTCCCCGCGCCATGGGGACGAGAACCGGCGTGAACGAAACGCTCGCATTGCGGCCGCCGGCCGCCGCGAGGTTTTGAATCACCTCCGGAGTGTGCCGGTGCACGCCGCCCACCGCGTACGCGCTGGCCGAACCGGCAATCTCGCTCGCGAGCAATTCCGGTTTCAATGCCCGGCCGGCGCCGGAGGTCCCGACGGCGAGCACCGCGACCAGGTCATCCGCCATCACGACGCGCGCGCGGATGCCCGGTGCGAGCCCCAGGGTGATCGCGGTCACATTGCATCCCGGCACAGCAACTCGCCTGGCGCCCTCCAGCGCGTCCCGTTGCTGTCCACCCGAACCGAGCACGAGTTCCGGCAGGCCGTAGGTCCACGGTTCGTGGAACGGGCCGCCGTAGAACGCGTCCCACGCCGTCGGGCTCGTCAACCGGTGATCGGCGCCGCAGTCGACGACGAGCGGAACCCGGGCAAGATCATCGCCGAGCGCACCGGAGTGCCCATGGGGCAGGGCGAGAAAGACGAGGTCGTGGTCGGCGAGCGACTCGGCGGTCGTCTCGGCCAGGACGAGGCCGCGGTAGGAGCGCACGTGGGGGTGCACCGCGGAGAGGGGCGCACCGGCGTTCTGGTTCGCGGCAACGGTGCGCACCTCGAATTCGGGGTGGTCGGCAAGCAGGCGGAGAAGTTCCCCACCGGCGTACCCACTCGCCCCGGCAACAGCTACGGCAATGGACATTTCGGCAACCTCGTGGACGTGCGACGGACAGTGGCAGAGGCGGCGACGCGGCGGGGCAGCTGGGTGCGTTCAGCGCTGCGGCGTCGCCGAAAGTCGGCGCGCACGACGGCCGCGGAGGATCACGCGAGGAGCATCGCCGAGCAACTGCAGCTCAAGGCGGGAATCGCGTGAAGTGTCCACGCGGCAACGATATCTGGTTTCGGCGTCCACGGGAAATCGCGAGCCGGAACGTTACGCGGCGTGGGTTAAGGTTTAATCCACGCTGCGCCCACGACTGGAGCGCCAAGAGGAAAGTAGGAATCATGCCTTCACCATTCGACGATCTCCTCCAGCAGATCCCCGTCGGCGACATCGCGAAGCAGGTCGGCATCGACCCGTCGGTCGCCGAATCCGCGATCGCCCAGATTCTTCCCACGCTCGTCGGAGGAATGGCGGCGAACGCGCAGGACTCCAAGGGCGCGGATTCCCTCACGAAGGCGCTTGCGTCCCACCAGAACAAGCTGGGCAGCCACAAGTCGGTGAAGGACATTGACACGGATGACGGTGACAAGATCGTCAGCCACGTGTTCGGTTCGAAGAAGAACGACGTCGTGAAGGCCGTTTCGGACACCAAGGGGGTCACGCAGGACATCATCGCCAAGATTCTGCCGATCGTCGCGCCGATCGTCCTGGCCTGGATCGCCAACCAGTTCTTTGGCGGCAAGGGCACCTCGACCACGAAATCGTCCGGAAAGTCGCAGAGCAGCTCCGGGGGCATCGGCGACCTGCTCGGCGGCCTGCTCGGCGGAATGGCCGGCGGAAGCTCCAGCAGCGGCGGCGACCTTCTGGGCGGACTCCTCGGCGGTCTGCTCGGCGGGAAAAACTAGTCCCGGATCACCGCGCCGCACTCTTTCGCGGCGGCGGCGACACCGGCCAGTTTGGCTTCGGTTGCCTCCGCCGCGGTCAGCGTGCGGTCTGTAGCGCGGAAGCGCAGCGCGAACGTGAGCGACTTCGTTCCGGGCTCCACACCCGATCCGCGATAGTCGTCAACCAGACGGGCGTGCTCAAGCAGCTCCCCCGCGCCGGCGGTGAACGCCGCGAGCACGGCGCCCGCGGTCACGGCATCCGCCACAACGAGCGACACATCCTGAGTAGCGGCGGGAAGCGTCGCGATCGGGTGGGATGAGACCTCGCGCGGGGCGAGATCGAGGAGCAGGCTCAGGTCCAGTTCCATCACCGCGACGCGTTTCGGCAGGTCAAGGTCGAGGGCGAGCGACGGAAGGACCTCGCCGGCGAATCCGACCTGAACGTCCCCGGAGAACACGGCCGCCGTCCGGCCCGGGTGCAATCCGTTCACTTCGGCGGCCCGAGTCGTCAGCATCATCCCGAGGGCGGCCGCGGCCATGTCCACGGCGGCAAGCGCATCAGCCAGTCCGGCAACGACCGCGGGCTGGCCGGGCTGCTTCGCGATGACATCGCCGAGAATGAGCGCCGCGATTTTCGTCGGCTGGAGCGGGATGGAGTCGTTGAGCGCCGTCAGTTGCGCGTCGGTCGGCCGTTGGGCGCCCGGGGGCAGCGTTACTTCCTTCGCAAGTGCCGACGCATCGGGAAGGAAGACGGAACCGATTTCGAACAGGGACAGATCGACGAGGCCGCGCGAGAGGTTGCGCTGCGCTGCCGTCACCAAACCGGGCAGGAGGGACGTGCGCAGGTACGGCGCAGCACCATCGAGCGGATTGGCCAGTTCGATCGCGGCAGCAGTCACCCCGAATTGCGACAATTGCGGCTCCGAGACGAACGGATACGCCATGACTTCGGTGTGCCCGTTCGCCGCGAGAACCTGGGCGACGGATCGGCGCAACCGCTGCTCGCGCGTGAGCCCGCGACCGGGCGGCGCGGTGGGGAGCACCGCCGGAATGCGGTCGTAGCCGACAATCCTCGCGACCTCCTCCGCGAGGTCTGCGGCATCGCGAAGGTCGGGACGCCAGGAGGGCGGAACCACCGAGTAGCCGTCGGAGGTCGCGGTGACCGCGGCACCGATCGCCGAGAGCGAGTCCACCGTTTCCGGCTCCGTGAAGCCGGCTCCGATGATCGAATTCACAAATCCCGCGGGCAGCGCAATCGCTTCACGCTCGGAAATCGCGCCAACCTGCCACACGTGCGCATCCGCCACACCACCGGCGAGTTCGACGAGGAGTTCTGCCGCCCGAGTGGCGGCGGGTTCCGCCACGGCAAGGTCGACGCCGCGTTCGAAACGTTTGGATGCTTCGCTCGGGAGTCGGTGGCGGCGCGCGGACCGGGCGATGGAGACGGGGTCGAAGTTTGCGGCCTCAATGAGCACGGTGCGCGTCGAGGAGCCGTTTTCCGTGCGCGCGCCGCCCATGACGCCCGCGATGCCGATCGGCCCCTCATCGTCCGTAATGAGGAGGTCCTCAGGGTCGAGAGAGCGCTCGTGGTCGTCAAGCGTGGTGATCCGCTCACCCTTGTGCGCCCTGCGCACGACGATGCCGCCGCGGATCGCGTCCAGATCGTAGGCGTGGAGTGGCTGCCCCAGCTCGATCATGACGTAGTTGGAGATGTCGACGACGAGCGAAATGGATCGGATGCCTGCGAGCGCGAGTCGCGCGATCATCCATGCCGGGGTGGGCCGGGTCGGGTCGACGTCGCGGACCACCCGCGTGACGAACAGCGAGCAGCCCTGCTTTCCGCGAATGGGGGCGTCGTCGGCGAGGGTGACGGGGACCGGGTTGCTCCCTTCGAGACGCGCTCCGCGCTCCTCAGGGAGCGGGGCAGGTTCGCTCCCTGAGGAGGCCGAAGGCCGTCTCGAAGGGGACGCAACCGCAAGGGCCGGATCTCGAAAAGTGGCACCCGTGGCATGCGAGTACTCCCGCGCAATACCCCGGATGGACAGCGCATACCCGCGGTCCGGAGTGATGTTGACCTCAACGGCCCAGTCGTCGAGACCGAGCAGCGGAAGCGCATCCGCCCCGACCTCCGGATCGAGGCCCAGCTCGGCCAGGCGCAGGATCCCGTCGTGCTCGTCGCCGAGACCGAGTTCGCGCGCCGAGGCGATCATCCCGTCGGATACGTGCCCATAGGTCGTGCGCGCGGCAATTGGGAACGGGCCGGGAAGCACCGACCCCGGCAGCGTCACGACGACCTTGTCGCCGACAACGAAGTTCTGCGCGCCGCACACGATCCCTCGGATATCGCGGCCGCCTGCGGCTGCTTCGGTCCCTGAGGAGGTGGCGGAGCCGCCGTCTCGAAGGGTCCCCACATCCACCTGGCACCAGCGAATCGTCTTGCCGTTGCTCTGCGGTTCATCGACGAACTCGAGCACCTGCCCGACGACGATAGGCCCCTCGAGCCCGAACGAGTGGATGGCCTCCTCTTCCAGGCCCACGCGCACGAGTGCGGCGTGCAATTCCGCGGGTGCGAGCGTCTCTGGCGCGTCGACGAATTCGCGCAGCCAGCTCACCGGGACGCGCATCAGACCACCATCCCGAATTGCTGGGAGAACCGGATGTCGCCCTCGACCATGTCGCGCATGTCCTTGAGCTGTTCATTGCGGAACATGAGCGTGCGCTCGATGCCCATGCCGAACGCGAATCCCTGATACTCGTCGGGGTCGATGCCGGCGGCGCGCAGCACGTTGCGGTTCACCATGCCGCAGCCGCCCCATTCGATCCAGCGCGCGCCGCCTTTCGCGTTCGGCTGCCACACATCCATCTCGGCGCTCGGTTCGGTGAACGGGAAGAAGTTGGGCCGCAGGCGGATTTTCGCTTCCTGCCCGAACATGAGCCGGGCGAAATGTTCGAGCGTGCCACGCAAGTGGGCCATCGTGAGGCCCCGGTCGATCGCGATGCCCTCCACCTGGTGGAACACGGGCGTGTGGGTTGCATCGAGTTCGTCCTTACGGAACACCTTGCCGGGGGCGACCACATACACGGGCAATTCCCGCGTGAGAAGGCTGCGGATCTGCACGGGCGAGGTTTGGCTGCGCAGGACGAGCCGGGAACTCACTGGCTCGACGAAGAACGTATCCTGCTCGCTTCGCGCAGGATGGTCGGCATCCGTGTTCAGCGCATCGAAGTTGAACCACTCGTTCTCGAGTTCCGGTCCTTCCGCGACCTCCCAGCCCATGCCGATGAAGATGTCGCCGATCTGTTCCATGAGGAGGTTCAGCGGATGCCTCGCGCCCGGCGACCATGTGCGCGGGACGGCCGTGACATCGACGGCCTCGGCCGCAAGCTGAGCCGCTTCTTCGATTGCCGCGAGCTCGGCCTCGCGCACCTGGAATGCCCTGGCCACGGCGGCGCGAGCCTCGCCGACGAGTTTGCCCGCCGCCGCCTTCAGGTCGCCCGGCACATTCCGCAATTCGCCATTGAGCTTCGCGAGCGGCGACCCATCCCCCACGTGGGCCGACCGCGCGGCCTTCATTTCCGCAAGAGTGGACGCGGCAGACAGCGCCGCGAGTGCGGCATTCTTCGCTTCCGTGACGGCGTGTTCGGTGATGGGAGTGGGGTCAGGCACGAGACCCAAGTTTAGTGGGGTGGATCGGGTGGGCCGTATCCGCCGCCCGGCAGAGTGATGGCCCGGGTACCGTCGACGCCGATCTGCCGCGGAGTGTTCGGCAGAGCCTTGCCGAGCTTCGGCCCGCTGCGCCGTGCCACGAATCGCGCGAGCCAGGACATCGTGAGGTTCAGCACGAGGTAGATCACGAGGCCGATCGCAAACAGGGTGAACATGTAACGGCTGCCGAAGAAGTTGCGGTTGTTGCTGATCGTTCGCGCCAGCTCCGGGTAACTCACGATGAACGCGAGCGAGGTGTCCTTCAGAAGCACAACCAGCTGCGCGAGGATGATCGGCAGCATCTGGCGGAACGCCTGGGGAAATTCGATGAACGCCCACGCCTTGATCGGGGTGAGCCCCACGGCCAGTCCCGCTTCACGTTGACCGCGCGGCAGGGATTTCACGCCGGCACGCAACGCTTCGCCGATGATCGCGCCGTTGTAGAGCGCAAGGCCAAACACACCGGACCAATACGAGCCCGCGGCAAACACGAGGAACACGAAGAAAATCATGAGGAGCACCGGGATACCCCGGACGAACTCGAGAACGACACCCGTGATCGCCCGGACCACGGCAAAGCGAGCGGTGCGGCCGAAGGAGAACAGGATGCCGATCAGCACGGCGAGCACCGCAGCGACCGCGGCCATCCTCAGCGTGTTCAGCGTTGCATTTCCGAACGAAATCCACAGGTCCGGGTACGCAACGATGTCCCAGCGGGAGGGGTCGAATGTTCCTGGCTGGATGGCGCCGTTTGCGCTCACGCGAGGTGCGGCGAGCGTCAGGTACATCCAGAAGAAGAACGCCACGATCAGGATGACCCCGACGATCGAGGCGATCATGGAGCGCCGACGCGTCTTGGGGCCCGGTGCATCGTACAGAACGCTCAGGCTCATCTCATCACCACCACTCTCTTCTCGATGGCCCCGGCGATCAGGCCGAGGGGAACGGTGATGACGAGGTACAACAGCGCCGCATAGAGGAGAACGAGGATGACGTCCCCCGGGTGGTCTCGCGTAGCCGCATCGGTCTGCTTGAAGAGTTCATCGACGAAGAAAATACCGGCAACCGACGTGTTCTTGGTGAGCGCGATGAAGACGTTGATGAGCGGCGGGACGACCATGCGCGCGGCCTGAGGAAGTACCACGAGGGTGACAGTTTGGGTAAAACCCATGCCGATGCTGCGGGCGGCTTCTGCCTGCCCGACGGGAACGCCGTTGAATCCGGATCGGATCGCCTCGGCCACGAACGGTGAGGTGTATGCGGTGAGGCCGATGAGTGCGAGCGGGTAGTAGTTCAGGTCGGAGCCGAGGATGGGAACGACCAGGGCGCAGAACATGAGGACGAGAAGGAGTGGGACGTTGCGCAGCACTTCCGTGTACGCGGTCGCAAACATCCGCAGCGAGGGGACCGGTGAAATCCGCATCGTCGCGATCAGAACCCCCACGACGAAGGCGCCGATCCCGGAAATGACGAGAAGTTGAAGCGTCATGAGGAAGCCGGCGAAGTAGGCCGGCGAGACGTCAATGATGGCGTCGATCACGTGTTCGCTTCACCTCCCTGTGGGCATGAGTCGTTCCGGCAGTGAGGCCCATCCGCACTCCCCTGCGGATGGGCTCACCGGGTGTTGCTAGTTGGAGTAGCGGTTGACCGCTGGGGGCTGCGGCGTCTTCAGGACCTTGCCTGCAGTCGCCTCCCAGGCGGCCTTCCAGCTGCCGTCCGCGTAGGACTTCTCCAGCACATCGTTGATGAAGTTGCGGAATACGGTGTCATCGTGTGCGAGACCGATGCCGTACGGCTCCTCCGTGAACGGGTTGCTGAGAACCTCGAACTCGCCAGCGTTCTGGTCGGCGAGGCCGGCCAGGATCACGTTGTCCGTGGTCACGGCGATGACCTTGCCGCTGCGCAGCGGCTCAAGGCAGTTGGAGTACGTGTCCGTCGTGATGAGGTTCACGCCGTAGGCCGCAATGTTCTTCTCCGACGTGGAACCGGACACGCTGCACACGTTCTTGCCCTTGAGGTCCTCCGGGCCCTTGATGCCCTCGGGGTTGCCGGCAAGAACCAGGATGTCCTGGCCCGCGTTGTAGTACGGTCCCGCGAAGGAAATGACCTGCTTGCGCTTGTCATTGATCGTGTACGTCGCAACCACGATGTCCACGGTGCCGTTCTCGATGAACGGTTCACGGTTCTTCGACACCGTCTCAACCCACTTGATCTTGTCGGCGGGAATGCCGAGCGAAGCGGCGATGATCTTGCCGATCTCCACGTCGAACCCAACCGGGTCACCGCTCGGGCCCTTGAGGCCGAACAGCGGCTGGTCGAACTTGGTGCCGATCGTGATGGCGCCCGCGTCGGCGAGCTTCGCCATCGTGGTGCCAGCCTCGAAAGTGGGCTTGGTAACTACCGGCGGCGCGGTCGTGCCGCCTGCACATGCGCCGAGTCCGAGGACGCTGGCAGCAGCGATGGCAGTGATCATCAGAGTCTTTCTGATTCTCATATCTGTCTCCTTGCTAGGTTTCTTACCCACGGATCAGTGGGTAAGGATTTTCGAGAGGAAGTCTTTCGCTCTCGAGGTTTGGGGGTCTGTGAAGAATTTCTCCGGAGTGGCTTCCTCGACGATTTCGCCGTCCGACATGAACAGGACGCGGTCCGCGGCCTTGCGAGCGAAACCCATCTCGTGAGTCACCACGACCATGGTCATGCCGTCCTGGGCAAGCTGGATCATGACATCCAGCACTTCCGCGATCATCTCCGGGTCGAGAGCGGATGTCGGCTCGTCGAGAAGAATCAGTTTCGGATCCATGGCCAGAACCCGCGCGATGGCAACGCGCTGCTGCTGGCCGCCGGAGAGCTGCGACGGCATTTTTTCGGCCTGATTGGCGACTCCGACGCGATCCAGCAATTCCATCGCGTGCTTGTCCGCTTCCGCCTTGGCGATGCGCCGCACTTTGCGCGGGCCCAGGGTCACGTTTTCGAGCACCGTCTTGTGGGCGAACAGATTGAACGACTGGAACACCATTCCGACGTCGGCGCGCAGCTTCGCGAGCCCTCGCCCCTCCTGCGGGAGCGCGACGCCGTCAATTGTGATGGTGCCGTCATCGATCGTTTCCAGTCGATTGATCGCCCGGCAGAACGTCGACTTTCCCGAACCGCTCGGGCCAATGACGACGACAACCTCACCGCGACCAACCGTCGTCGTAATGTCCTTCAAGACGTGAAGCTCGCCGAAATGCTTATTGACGTGATCTATGACGACAAGCGGATCACCACTGTGTGAGGGCACCATGCCTTCAGGCTGTCATACGCTCCTGTCGGGAGACGAACTGAGAGACGGTTCGTAACCGAGACGTGACACGTACTCGAACTTATTGCACAGAGTGCAGCGAAATTGACTCAGTGCGCCCCGCGCTGGGCGAATGCCGACTCGTACAAACACACCGAGGCGGCAGTGGCGAGATTCAAGGACTCTGCGCGACCGTAGATCGGCACACTCACCACGTGGTCGGCGAGCGCCAGCTTTTCGTCCGTGAGCCCCCTGGCTTCGTTGCCGAACAGCCACGCGGTTGGGGCAGCCAGCACGCCCTCCCCGCGCACCTGGAGAAGGTCGTCGCCCTTGATGTCGGCGGCAATCACCTGGATGCCGGCGTCCCGGCAGCGCTCCACGACATTTACCAGCTCGGCGTCAACCGCGACGGGAAGGTGGAAGAGGGAGCCGGTCGACGCCCTGACCACCTTCGGGTTGTACAGGTCGACGCTTCGGCCGGAGAAAATCACCCCATCAGCTCCGGCGGCGTCGGCGGCGCGCACCATGGTGCCTGCGTTGCCGGGGTCGCGCACCTCCTCGAGGATTGCCAGAAGCATGGGGGTCGCCCCGTTCGGGTGGGCACGCAGCAGATCCTTCAACGATGTGGGGAATTGATGGCACACCGCCACGATGCCCTGAGGCGTCACGGTGTCCGCCATCGACTCGAGCACCTTCTCGGTGACGAATTCGACGTCCACCCCGGCATCGACCGCGCTCTGGGCAATGTCGGTGTAGCGCTCCAGCGCCGTCGGCGTCGCATACAGTTCGACGACGAGTTCGGCCCGGTACGCGAGGGCTTCCGCCACGGCCTGCGGTCCCTCAAGAAGGAAAAGCCCGGTCGATGACCGGGCTTCTCGCTTGTGAAGTTTCGCGACCGCCCGGATCCGTGGGGAACGCGGGTTGTCGATCATACTTTGAGTCTAAACGGGTGCTCCCTTCGAGACGATCGCTTCGCGATCTCCTCAGGGAGCGGTACCGCTAGGCAGCGGACTTGTCCTTGGGCGCGTTGATGTCCTTCGGGAGCGCAGCCTTCGCGGTCGCCACGATCGACGCGAACGTCTTCGGCTCGTTCACCGCGAGCTCCGCAAGAATGCGGCGGTCAACCTCGATGCCCGCCAGGTTCATGCCCTGGATGAGGCGGTTGTACGTCATGCCGTTCTCCCGCGCGGCGGCATTGATGCGCTGAATCCACAGGCGGCGGAAGTCGCCCTTGCGCGCACGGCGGTCACGGTACGCGTAGACGAGAGAGTGGGTGACCTGCTCCTTCGCCTTGCGGTACAGGCGCGAACGCTGGCCGCGGTATCCGGAGGCGCGATCGAGGATGACCCGACGCTTCTTGTGGGCGTTGACGGCCCGCTTTACTCTTGCCATTTCCTGTTATTCCTTCTATGTCTGGCGGTCTAGCGACCGAGAAGCTTGTTGATGGCCTTGACGTCGGCCTTGGCGACCGGCTCGTCCTGGTTCAGACGGCGCTTGCGCTGGCCTGACTTCACCTCGAGGTTGTGGCGCATGCCAGCCTGCTGCTTCATGAGCTTGCCGCTCCCGGTGATCTTGAATCGCTTCTTCGCACCGGAGTGCGTCTTCTGTTTAGGCATCCTTCTTGTCCTCTTTCTTGCTCACGTTGTTCTTTGCGGCCTGGCGGCGTGCATCGGCTTCCGCCTTCGCCGTGGCCTTGGTCTTGAGTGGTCCGATGACCATCACCATGTTGCGGCCGTCGATCGTCGGGGTGGACTCGACCGTGCCGTACTCGGCGACATCCTCGGCAAACTTCTGCAGCAACCGCACACCCTGGTCGGGGCGGGACTGCTCACGACCGCGGAACAGGATCATGGCCTTGACCTTGTCGCCGCCCTGGAGGAAACCCTCCGCGCGCCGGCGCTTCGTCTCATAGTCGTGGGTGTCGATCTTGAGGCGGAACCGCACCTCCTTGAGGACGGTGTTGGCCTGGTTGCGTCTGGCCTCCTTGGCCTTCTGCGCCTCTTCGTACTTGAACTTCCCATAGTCCATGATTTTGGCGACCGGCGGTTTGGAGTTCGGTGCGACCTCGACAAGGTCGAGGTCCGCCTCCTGCGCCAGGCGCAGTGCAACCTCGATCTTGACCACACCGACCTGTTCGCCGCTGGGGCCGACAAGTCGAACCTCTGGCACACGAATACGGTCATTCGTACGGGGATCGCTGATAGGTAGCTCCTCTAAAATTTCTCGTTGGACATGCTCGACGCGGTGACGGATGCCACCGTGCTGGCGAGAGAGGAAAACCACCGATTTGCAGGTCGGACTTTCACCGCACAACAAACCCTGCACCCTGAACTACCGTTTCGTCTACTTCCCGTACGGCGGGGTGCCAACAACCCGGTAACCTAAAGAAGCGGTCGCGGGTGGGAGAATCTCCACTTTCGCACTGGAACTTTCACAGTCCCAGAGCCCGCATGAGTCTAACAGAGGAACACGGGATGAGCGAGTCAGTCGAGGACCAGGCAACACGGGATATCTCCGAAGTTCCGGCGGTCGAACTGATCAACACCGTCGCCGTGCACCTGCTGAGCGCGGCGGCGGTCAAGTGCGGTCTCGCCGACGATCCCCAGGCCGACATCGACCTCGACGAGGCGCGGAAGCTCATCAACGCCCTCGCGGGCCTCGTGACGGCCGCGGCCCCGGAAATCGGAAACCACCATGCTGCACCGCTGCGCGACGGCCTGAGATCCATCCAACTGGCGTTCCGGGAGGCGTCCGCTATTCCCGATGCGCCGGGGCAGGGTCCGGGAGAGAAGTACACCGGTCCGGTCAACTGACCGGCGTTTGCGCGCGGACGGGCACTAGCTCGTGAGCGCGATCTCCAGCGAATCGACGTGCTGCGCGATGATCTCACTCGTCGACCAGCGGGACGAGAGGCGTTCAATCAGGGCCGACAGTTCATCGCCGTCGAGCCCCGCAACGAGCGTCAGCGACACGATAAGCTCGGGCCCCCGCAGGCGCGCCTTCGGGTCGCCGGAAGTCAGCGCCACCCCCAGCACGACGGATTCCTCCACGACCGACGCGGCGAATTCCCGTGCCACCGCCTCAGAGCGATAACTGGGCACCCAGTCCTCATCCCTCACGATCGACCACAGCGCGGGCCGGCGCAGCACGAACTCCGTCTCGGATGTCGGATCGAGCACGACGAGATCCGTCCCCTCGCTCGCGGCGGCCGCAGCGACCCGCGGCCCGGACACCGGGACGGGCCTCGCGTTCGGGTTCCACGCGGCCATGGCCGCGACCGAACTGAACACGGGAAGGACCCTGCGGCCATCCGGCCCCTCGACCGTCACGATCGACAGCTCCTGGCTCTTGTCGATAGTGCGGCCTCGATCGTCCAACCCGGCCTCGCCGAGCGCCGTGACGAGAGGAATCAGGAGCCGCGACGCGCAAAACGCGTCGACGACTTCCGTCTCGCCGCCCTCGCCGCCGCGGAACTTCCGGATCGCCTCCAGCAGGAGCGGGGGTGCGCTGCCGTCGTCATCGGCACTCGAGTTCGGCTCGAAGTGCCGCCCGGCCCACGGCTGCCCGGCAGAGTCTGCGGTGTTTGCGGGCTCGGTCATCGCCGACCGCTAACTCGAGGCGACGTCGAGAGCCGCCGCGAGAGTGAATGCTTTCGTGTAGAGGGCCTTGCCGACGATCGTCCCCTCCAGGCCGAGCGGAACGAGCGCGCGCAGCACAGCGATGTCATCGAGGGTGGAGATCCCGCCCGAAGCGATGACCGGCTTGTCCGTTCGATTCGCCACCGAGGTGAGGAGTTCGATATTGGGGCCCTGCAGCGTGCCGTCCTTCGTGACATCCGTGACGACGTAACGGGCGCACCCCGCGCTTTCCAGGCGGTCCAGCACCTCGAACAGGTCGCCGCCGTCCCTCGTCCAGCCCCGTGCGGCGAGAGTCGTGCCGCGCACATCCAGACCCACGGCGATCGCTTCGCCGTAGTTCGCGATGACGTGTTCGGTCCACACCGGATTTTCCAGAGCAGCGGTACCAAGATTGATGCGCTTCGCCCCGGTTGCGAGAGCCGCCTCGAGGCTCGCATCGTCGCGAATGCCCCCGGAGAGTTCGATGTTCACGCCGCGAGCCTGACGGATGACCTTCCGGATCGTCGCGTGATTGTTCCCTCGACCGAATGCCGCATCCAGGTCGACGAGATGAATCCACTCCGCCCCCTGATCGATCCAGTCGATCGTCGCGCCGACCGGGTCACCGTAGTTTGTTTCGGTGCCGGCGACACCGCGGGTGAGCCGTACCGCCTTGCCGTCCGCGACATCCACCGCGGGGAGCAGAACGAGCTTCGGGGTCGTGCTGAAATCACTCATCGACATCCTTCATCGGGGCAGGGGCAGGACTCAGATACTAGTCATGGTGAAGAGCCGATACCCAATTGGACAGCAACCGAAGGCCGGCAGCGCCCGATTTCTCCGGATGGAACTGCGTCGCCATGAGCGGCCCGTTTTCCACCGCGGCCAGGAATGGGCCACCGTACGTGGTCCACGCGAGCTTCGCGGACGGAAGCGGGCCGTCCTCCGGCAGCAGCCACTCCTGTGCCGCATACGAGTGGACGAAATAGAAGCGTTCGGAGCGGATGCCGTCGAACAGGATGGAATCCTCTGATGCATCCACCGTGTTCCAGCCGATGTGCGGGAGACGATCAGACGGCAAAACCGTGACCTCGCCCGGCCACTGGCCGAGCCCCGCCGATTCCGCGCCCCGTTCCCTGCCGCGCTCGAACATCACCTGCATTCCCACGCAAATTCCCAGCACCGGTCGGCCGCCGGCAAGCCGGCGATCGATAAGTTGGTCGCCGCGCACCCCCTGCAACGCTGACATGACCGCCGAAAAGGAGCCCACGCCGGGCACCACAAGACCATCGGCCCGGGCACCCGCAACCGGGTCCGAGGTCAGCGTCACGTCGGCGCCGGCGGCCTCCAGCGCCTTCGCGGCGGAATGCACGTTCCCGCTACCGTAGTCGAGAACGACAACGGATGGCCGGATCACAGTTGCAGCGTGCCTTTCGTGGAGGGGACCCCGGTCACCCGCGGGTCGAGGGAGATTGCCCTGCGCACTGCTCGGGCGAGCGCCTTGAACTCGGCCTCCGCGATGTGGTGCGGGTCGCGCCCGGCGAGCACCGTGACGTGGACGGTGAGGTCCGCGTTGAGCGCAATCGCCTCGAACACGTGCCGCACGAGCGAACCGGTGAAGTGACCTCCGATGAGGTGGAATTCGAAACCGACCGGCTCCCCCGAGTGCACGAAGTAGGGGCGGCCGGACACATCCACCACCGCCTGCACGAGCGCTTCATCGAGCGGGACGAGCGCGTCGCCGTAGCGCGAGATTCCCGACCGCTCCCCGAGCGCCGCGGTGATCGCGCGCCCGAGAAGAATGGCCGTGTCCTCCACGGTGTGATGGACGTCGATGTGGGTGTCTCCCGTGGCGCGCACCGTCAGGTCGATGAGCGAGTGCCGGGAGAATGCCGTCAGCAGGTGGTCGAAGAACGGGACGGTCGTGCTGATGTCGGACGTGCCGGAACCATCGAGGTCGAGGGAAAGGTCGATGCTCGATTCGCTGGTTTCCCGTCGAAGTTGCGCCGTACGGTGCGAAGTCATGGTCCCAGCCTACCGACGGGAAATCTCGGTCAACGCCGCCAGAAACTCGCTCGTCTCCTCGTGGGTGCCCGCTGTGACCCGAAGGTGGAGGGGTATGCCCACATCACGGATGAGGATGCCGCGTTCGAGCAATTCGGCAAACAGCGTGCGGGGGTCGGCAATGCCCCCGAACAGGACGAAATTCGCTGCGGACGGCACCGGCGAAAACCCGAGGCTCGGCAATTCGGTGAGAATGCGGTCCCGCTGCGCCGTAATGTCGCCCACGACAGCGAGCAATTCGCCGGAGTGACGCAGCGCGGCGCTCGCCGCGGCCTGGGTGAAGGCCGACAGGTGATACGGCAGGCGCACGAGCCGCAGCGCATCGATGACCGCGGGATCCGCCGCCAGATAGCCAAGCCGGGCGCCGGCGAACGCGAACGCCTTGCTCATCGATCGGGACACCACGAGGCGTTCCCGACCGGGCAGCAGCGTCACGGCCGAGGGCGTCCCGGGTGGTGCGAACTCGACGTACGCCTCATCGACAACGACAATGCCTCTTGCGGCATCGTAGACCTCGCGAATCGTGTCGAGGGAGAGCGGGGTGCCCGTCGGGTTGTTGGGAGAACACAGGAATACGACGTCGGGCGCGTGCTCCCGCACCTGGCGCACCGCGGTTTCCGCGGTGAGCTCAAACGCGTCATCGCGGGTTCCGGGAATCCAGGCCGTGCCCGTGCCCCGCGCCAGGATCGGGTACATCGAATACGTCGGCTCGAACCCGAGAGCCGCCCTGCCGGGGCCGCCGAACGCGAGGAGGAGCTGCTGGAGTACCTCATTCGATCCGTTGGCCGCCCACAGTTGCTCCCGGTTGAGGCCATCCCCGAGGTAGGCGGCAAGGCCCTCCCGCAGTTCGGTGAATTCGCGATCCGGATAGCGGTTGGCGGAAAGGACTGCCCCGGCAAGCGAGGTGACGATGTCGTAGGCGACGCCCTCCGGGATTGGATGCGAGTTCTCGTTGACGTTGAGGGGAACCCGAACGGGTTCCTGCGGCGCGCCATAGGGGACGAGGCCGCGAAGGTCATCGCGCAGCGGCAAATCGGCAAGGGATACCACCTGCGCAATGTTACGTGAGCGCGAACTGCAGTTACGCCGCGGTGCCGAACCGACGCGCGGTCCCCGCCGTGTCAGCGGGCGTAGGCGCTCGGGATGGCGAGGCGATCTCCCGGGCGGACCACAGAGGATTGCAACTGGTTCAGGCGCACAATATCGGAGATGACATCGCGGGGGTCCGCACCGGGAGCGACGGACTGGGCGACCTGCCACAGGGACTGGCCCGCCTCCACCGTGACGTACTCGAAGGCACCCGTCGCGGGATCGGTGTTCGCGGTGGCCATGCCGCCGATCAGGGAAAGCATGAGCGCGAGGCCGATGATGAGCCCCGTCACGAGAACCGTGACGACCGCCCGACCGCGTCGGGTCACACGCAATCGCGGCAGCGGACCGTTCTGCGAACGGTTCGACGAACGCTTCAGCGAACCGCTCAGCGAACCGCTCAGCGAGCCTGGTGCATACAACGTTGTTGCCGTCATGGCGTTCCTCCTGTGAACTTCCGTATCCGGCGCTCGGCCGGGAGCGCCGGATACGAAGCTATGTTCCGAATTTATCTTCGAATGATGCGAAAATCAAGTCCATTTTCGAATTTGGCAGCTCGCATTTTCGCAACACACTCGAAGAGATGTTTGTTTCCTGCGCCATTCGGGGATACAGTTTCGATTGTCAGGAGAAACACAATCAGTAGCCACTGACATTCGAGTCAGACGTTCGCGTTCGAGATTCGAAAACCACGAGAGCAGGCGGGAAAGCAATGGACGAGAACGAGCAGACAGTCGCCAAGCCGGGCACGCGCCGCCGGCGCAGCCTCAGCGACAAGCAACTGGCCATTCTGGAGTTCATCCAGCGCTCCGTATCGACGCTCGGATATCCGCCGAGCATGCGCGAAATCGGCGACGCCGTCGGCCTCGCATCGCTCTCCAGCGTCACCCACCAGCTCAACCAGCTCGAACTGAGCGGCTACCTTCGCCGCGACCCCAACCGCACCCGCGCGCTCGAAGTGCTCATCGAGATCCCGTCGGCGAGCGAATCGAGCGAGTCCACCATTCCCGTCGGCGATGCCGCGATGGTTCCGCTCGTGGGCCGGATCGCGGCGGGCGTGCCGATCACGGCAGAACAGCAGATCGATGAAGTGTTCCCGCTCCCGAGGCAACTCGTCGGCAAGGGAGACCTGTTCATGCTCAAAGTGGTCGGCGAGTCCATGATCGACGCCGCCATTTGCGACGGCGACTGGGTGGTCGTGCGTCAGCAGCAGAACGCCGAAAACGGGGAGATCGTCGCGGCAATGCTGGATGAGGAAGCCACCGTCAAGGTGTTCCAGCGCCGCGACGGCCACACTTGGCTGCTCCCCCGCAACACCTCGTTCGCGCCGATCGTCGGCGACGACGCCGTGATCCTCGGCAAGGTGGTCGCGGTACTTCGCTCCGTGTGACGTACCACAGTTCGGCTGGGTTTTTCCGGTACGGAAATCGAGAGCTGGCAGCTACGCGCCGACGACCTGGAATTGCTTGAGCGACGCCTCATGCTGGGCGGTCACGAGCGCAACGACCCGGGTTCCCGCTTCCTCATAGGTAGTCGACAGTATGATCCCCCGGTCGTGCAACGCGGAAATCACTTCGCCGTGGTCATACGGGACGAGGAGCTCAACCCGGATGTCCGGCCGCGGAATCAGGCCGGAAAGCCGGGCGAGGAGTTCCTCGATCCCCTCTCCGGTGCGCGCCGACACGAACACGGCGCCCGGCTCCAGCCCGCGCAGCGCCAGCCGGGCATTGTCATCCACCCGATCGACCTTGTTGAAGGCGACGAGCTCGGGGATGTCCCGTGCGCCGAGATCGCCGATCACATCGCGTACCGTTGCCAATTGCGTTGCCGGGTCCGGATGGCTCGCGTCCACGACATGCAGGATGACATCCGCCCGCTCCACCTCTTCGAGCGTCGAACGGAACGCCTCCACGAGCTCGTGCGGCAGGTTGCGCACGAATCCGACGGTATCGGTGAGCGTATAGGCGCGGCCGTCCGCGGTTTCGGTCCGCCGGACCGCGGTGTCCAGCGTGGCGAACAGGGAGTTCTCGACGAGCGCGCCGGCCCGGGTGATGCGATTCAGCAGGGACGACTTTCCCGCGTTCGTGTAGCCGGCAATGGCCACGGAGGGTACCTCGTTGCGCCGGCGGTTGGCTCGCTTCGCGGACCTGGCCGGGCCGAAACCCTTGATTTGCTTGCGCAGCCTCGCCATCCGGGTGTGGATGTGGCGCCGGTCGAGCTCGATTTTCGTCTCGCCGGGACCGCGTGAACCCATTCCAACGCCCGCACCCACCTGCCCACCGGCCTGGCGGCTCATCGATTCACCCCAACCGCGAAGCCGCGGAAGCAGGTACTCCAGCTGCGCGAGCTCCACCTGGGCCTTGCCCTCTCGGCTCTTCGCGTGCTGGCTGAAAATGTCCAGGATGACCGCGGTGCGGTCGATGACCTTCACCTTCACGACGTCCTCGAGCGCTCGGCGCTGGCTCGGCGCAAGTTCCGCATCCGCCACGACCGTGTCCGCGCCGACCGCGGCCACGACATCCCGCAATTCCTCGGCCTTTCCCTTGCCGAGAAACGTGCTCGGGTCGGGTTGGCTGCGCCGCTGCAGCATACCGTCGAGGACCACGGCGCCGGCAGTTTCGGCGAGAGCCGCGAGCTCGCGCAGCGAATTTTCCGCCTCGATCAGGTCATCCTGGGCGTAAATGCCGATGAGGACGACATTCTCCAGGCGCAACTGCCGGTATTCGACCTCGGTGACGTCCGCGAGTTCGGTGGACAGCCCACCAACCCTGCGCAGCGCCTGTCGTTCCTCCCGGTCAAGCTGATCGCCGTCGTGGTCGTCCCGCGCACTCGACTCCGGCTGGAGCGCGAGCGCCCGGGAACCGAACAGGGCGTAGTCGCCCGCCCGTGCGTCGGCGGCAGCCAACACGCGGTTGATGGGGTCCGCGGAATCGCGGTTCGGCGCTTCACGTTCAGTCATTGGGTTAACCCTAGCCGTCAGGATTTCGGTATGTTTCTTTCCATGGCCGACGATCACTACTTTTCGTCAACTCCTGCCAGCACGCTGCAGTTTCGGCCAATCAAGGTCACACTCGCGGGCACCGAAGTGGAGCTTACGACCGCAAACGGAATCTTCTCCCCCGACCGAATCGATGCGGGCACCCAGGTTCTGCTCGCCCATACGCCCCCACCGCCGCCCGGCGGCCACCTTCTCGATCTGGGATGCGGTTGGGGCCCCATCGCCCTCAGCCTTGCGATGGAATCCCCTCGTGCCACGGTGTGGGCCGTGGACGTAAACGAACGCGCTCTCGACCTTGTTCGCCGCAACGCCAGGGCTCTCGGCCTGGCCAATGTGACCGCCTGCATTCCCGACGACGTTCCCGACGACATCCGGTTCATGACGATCCGGTCGAATCCGCCCATCCGGGTGGGGAAGAACGAACTCCATTTGCTCCTGGAGCGCTGGATTCCCAGGCTCGAATCCGGTGCCGACGCCTGGCTGGTCGTGCAGCGCAACCTCGGATCCGATTCCCTTCAGCGCTGGCTGGACGGCACGCTGCCGGAAGAGTTTGCGGTAACTCGAGCTTCGACGAGCAAGGGCTACCGGGTGTTGCGCGTTCGTCGGCGTTAGCCGGTGTGCTCCGGTGCGCTGCGTCGACAGCGGAGCGCTGGGCGTCAGTACGACACAACGCCGTCGAAGACGAGCTCCGCGGGTCCGGACAGCGAGACGTGTTCGCCGTCCTCCGCTGGCCACATCCGCACTCCGAGCGAGCCGCCGGGCACGTCGACCCGCCAGTGATTCGGCGCCGCCTCCCCCGCCCAGTAGCGCGTAGCGAGGGCTGCGGCTACGGCACCGGTACCGCAGGAGAGCGTTTCGCCGCTCCCGCGCTCGTGAATTCGCATCCGAATCGCACCGACACCGTCCTTCACGAGCGGATCCCTCGGGACCACAAATTCGATGTTCGCCCCGGCCTTCGGTTCCGGCTCCAGGATCGGAATGACCGCGAGATCGGCCGATTCCAGTTCCTCGTCGCTGGAGAGGGCGACGACCACGTGCGGGTTGCCGACGTCGATGCCCAGGCCTGGGCGGGCGACCTTGAGGTTGCGCGCCCGCACGAGCGGTTCGCCGCCCGCAAGGGACCAGCGGCCCATGTCGACCTGGAATCCGTTCGCGTTTCGTTGAAGATCGCGCACTCCGCCGCGGGTTCCGATCGGGAG
This sequence comes from uncultured Microbacteriaceae bacterium, assembly GCA_937872445.1. Classification (GTDB taxonomy): domain Bacteria; phylum Actinomycetota; class Actinomycetes; order Actinomycetales; family Microbacteriaceae; genus Terrimesophilobacter. The sequence continues at coordinate 31,468 of CALMSL010000193.1, forward strand.
GGTGTCGCCGGTGCCCAGCTCCGCGAGGCCGTTCTCGAGGAGGAACTTCGCGTACACCCGGATGCCGTTTCCGCACATCTCGGAGACGCTGCCATCCGAGTTGTAGTAGTCCATGAACCATTCGGCGGCATCGTCTTCCGCCAGCGCCGCCGCGCCGTCCGGCAGGTTCTTCGAACGCACCGCGCGGATGATTCCGTCTGCCCCAATCCCGAAGTTCCGGTCGCACAGCAGGCGAATCTGATCCGGTGTCAGATTCACCGTGCCGTCCGGGTCGGCGAACAGCACGAAGTCGTTGCCGGTGCCGTGGCCTTTCGTGAAATGAAGTTCAGGCATGGGCCAATGCTAAGGCAATCGCTTGGGCGACCCGGTCGGGGTCGTCGTGCTCGAGCCACCGAGCGTGGGGATACCTCCGGAACCAGCTCACCTGCCGTCGCGCGTACCGCCGGGTCAGCGCCGCAGCCTGATCGATCGCCTCCGACTCCGTCAGCTCGCCGTGGATCTGGCCGATCGCCTGGGCGTAGCCGATGGCACGGCGCGCCGTAATCCCCTCCTCCAGCCCCCGGGGGATCAGGCCGCGGACCTCGTCGAGGAGCCCGCCCTGCCACATGCGGCGGATGCGCTCATCCAGATGCGCGACGAGGCGCTCTCTCGGTGCCGACAGGCCGATCACCACCGTCGGCTCACGGAAGGTGCTTTCGTCGGGGAGGCCGGAGCCGAACGGCTTTCCGGTGATCTCGATCACCTCGAGCGCGCGGACGATGCGACGCGCATTCTGCGGGCCGATCGCGCGGGCCGCCTCGGGGTCGAGTTCCGTCAGGCGCCGGAATAGCGGCCCCGGACCCGATTGCGCGAGGTCCTTCTCCAAGTGCCCACGAACGGAGGAGTCCGTGCCGGGGAATTGGAAGTCGAACAGCACGGAGGAAACGTAGAGCCCCGATCCGCCGACCAGGATCGGCGTTGCGCCTCGCGCCCTGATGTCGGCGATCGCCTCGCGGGCCTCATCCTGGTAGCCGGCCACGCTCGCCTCCTCGGTCACGTCGAGGATGTCGAGGAGGTGATGCCGGATACCTCTGCGTTCGCGGACGGAAACTTTTGCCGTTCCGATGTCCATTCCCCGGTAGAGCTGCAGGGCATCCGCGTTCACGATTTCCGCAGGATGACCCTGCTCCCCCAGCCGCTCGGCCAGCTCGAGGGACAGCGCGCTCTTGCCGGTGCCGGTGGCACCGACGACGGCGAGGAGCGGAAGGGTCAACGGCGCGAAGGGGAAGGAACTGCCGCCGGCGGCCGCAGGGTCGGCAGGCCGAGCGAGACGGGCGCCTGCCCCGATCCGGCCGACGCCGGCGTCGGCGTTGAGCAGCTTTCCGCCTGAGCGCGATCCCACGCGTCGCCGGCGCCGGTCCGGCGCACTTCCCGCGGCGAACCGTCCGGCGAATCGGCGATGAGATGGAACGGCGCGGCGCTCGACACGGTGACGGACACGACATCCCCCGGTCGCGGCGTTTCGCTGCCCGGCGGGAGGTCGAAGTGCACGAGCCGCCCGTCCCGTGACCGGCCGCTCATTCGGTGGGTGTCGGCGTCTTTGCGCCCCTCGCCGTTGGCGACCAGCACGTCGACTTCCGTGCCGATCAGCCGGGAGTTCTCCTCCCACGAGATGTGTTCCTGCAGAGCGGTGAGCCGCTCATACCGCTCCTGCACGACCTCCTTCGGCACCTGGTCCGCCATGGTTGCCGCGGGGGTGCCCTCGCGGATGGAGTACTGGAAGGTGAACGCGGACGCGAATCGGGATTGCTCGACGACTCGGAGGGTGTCCTGGAAGTCCTCTTCGGTCTCCCCGGGGAATCCGACGATGATGTCGGTCGTGATGGCGGCATCCGGGATCTTTGCGCGGACCCGGTCGAGGATGCCGAGGAATTTCTCCGACCGGTAGCTTCGGCGCATGGCGCGCAGCACCCGGTCGGAGCCGGACTGCAACGGCATGTGCAACTGGGGCATCACGGCGGGGGTTTCGGCCATCGCATCGATCACATCGTCGGTGAATGCTGCGGGATGCGGGCTCGTGAAGCGGATGCGTTCCAAACCTCTGATCTGCCCCGCAGCGCGCAGAAGTTTTCCGAACGCCTGCCGGTCGCCGAACTCGACCCCGTAGGAGTTCACGTTCTGACCCAACAGCGTGACCTCGATGACGCCGTCGTCGACGAGCGCCTGCACTTCGGCGAGGATGTCTCCGGGGCGCCGATCCTTCTCTTTGCCCCTCAGCGAGGGGACGATGCAGAACGTGCAGGTGTTGTTGCAGCCGACCGAGATGGATACCCACCCGCTGTAGCTCGACTCGCGGCGCGTGGGCAGTGTGGACGGGAACACTTCGAGCGACTCGAGAATTTCCAACTGCGCTTCCCCGTTGTGGCGCGCACGTTCCAGAAGCGTCGGCAAGGAGCCCATGTTGTGCGTGCCGAAGACGACGTCGACCCAGGGGGCCTTTTCCAGAATGGTCCCTTTGTCTTTCTGGGCGAGACATCCGCCGACGGCGATCTGCATTCCCTGATGCTCCCGTTTGACGGAGGCGAGCATTCCGAGGGTGCCGTACAGCTTGTTGTCGGCGTTCTCGCGCACCGCGCACGTGTTGATGACGATGATGTCGGCTTCGGCACCGTCCGCCCGCGCGTATCCGGCCGCTTCCAGGGTGCCGCTGAGCCGTTCAGAGTCGTGCACGTTCATCTGGCACCCGAACGTACGCACCTCATAGGTGCGCGGTGTCGATGCAGTGAGAGATTCCGAGGTCATGGTGTTCCCAGCCTAAGTCAGCGCGTGTGCGGGACGGGTGTCGGCTTACTTCCTGGTGAGGGTAACCGTGAGTTCTTTCGCCGTCTTGGTGGTGCGCATGACCGCATCGATGGCGGAGGTGCCTGCGTTCCAGGTTCCGACGTACTGGGCCACACCATTGGTTTTGTCGAGGTACACCTCCACATGGAGTACGCCGTCCGTGACGGACCAGGTGTCGCCCGGGTAGTCGTAGGCGTTGCTGCCGTAACTGACCGCGACGGTTCCGTCGCGGTGCAGCGTCAACGTCGTGACGTCTCCTCCGCTGTCCTTGCCGGACCAGACGGTACCTGCCGGGTCGATCACCCCGCCGATGTATTTCGTCGTGTCAACTGCCGTGGCGGTCGGGCTGGGGGTCACATCGGGTGCCGGCGCCAGCAGCGTGCACCCGGACAGGGCGATGCTCGCGCCCAGGAGGAGTGCGGGAAGGAGGACGGGTCGTTGCAGTTTCACGCACTCGATCCTAAGGGCTTGCCTCACGGTCTTCCGACTCGTGCGCGCACAGCCCTGCCCGGTGTCTCAGCGAAACCGCACGCCGCTCGGGTGCCGCGGCAGGGCGGCAATCACGGCGGCCCGCACCGTTTCGGAGGAGTAGCCCTTCCGCTGCAGGTATCCGCTCAGTCGCCGCACGGCGGTGTCGTGATCGAGTCCCCTCAATTGCGCTGCACGTTTTTCGGCCAGGGATTCGGCTCGCGCGACTTCGTCGTCGGCGCTCAACCGGACCATCGCGTCGTCGATCACGTTCTGGTCGATGTTGCGTCGGCGGAGCAGGGCGACGAGCGCCGCCCTCCCGAGTCCCTTGCGTTCGTGCTGGGTGCGCACAATGGTTTCGGCCAGCGCCGCGTCGTCGATGAGTCCTACCCGTTCCAGCCGTTCCAGTTCGGCCTCCACGACGTGGGGTTCGAGCTCCCGGCCCAGCAGGACCTGACCGAGCTCCCACCGCGACATGCCGCGCCGGGTGAGGGCGTGCATGCTCACGTTCTCGGCGCGCCTCGCCTGCTCGTCATTGCTCAGCGCCGTGTGCACCGGCGAGCCGCCGGGCGTGTCGCCGGCATCCGCCCCGGGTTCGTGATGCGATGCTTCGGCGGGCGGGGTCACCCCCGGAAGGTAGGTGACCCGCGCCAGGGTGCCGTCTGAACTCATGGTCTGTCCGTGTCAGCTGTCGGTATCGGTGACCCGCCCGGTGCCTGCGTCATACCGCCTTGCGGCTGGCGAGCTTGTCCTCGATGGAGTCGACGGTCCCGACTTCGCTCGGAAATTCGCTGTCGGTGCCAGTGTCATCGATCTTTCCGGGCAGGCCCTCCTCAACCACGGCGGCCGCGAGAGCCGCAGCAGCAGCGTTCGCGGCCTTCGCCTCCGCGCTGATGCCCAGCTTGGTCATGATCTTGCCCTCGATCTCGTTGGCGATCTTCGGGTTGTCGATCAGGTACTTGCGCGAGTTCTCCTTGCCCTGGCCGAGCTGGTCGCCATCGTAGGTGTACCAGGCGCCCGACTTCTTGACGATCTCGTGCTCGACGCCGAAGTCGATGAGGCTTCCCTCACGGGAAATTCCGGTGCCGTACAGGATGTCGAACTCGGCCTGCTTGAACGGTGGAGCCATCTTGTTCTTGACAACTTTCACGCGAGTGCGGTTGCCCACGGCATCCGTGCCCTCCTTGAGCGTTTCGATGCGGCGGATGTCGAGCCGCACCGAGGCGTAGAACTTGAGCGCCTTTCCTCCCGACGTGGTCTCCGGGCTCCCGAAGAACACGCCAATCTTCTCGCGCAGTTGGTTGATGAAGATCATCGTGGTTCCGGTCTGGCTGAGCCCACCGGTGAGCTTGCGCAGCGCCTGCGACATGAGCCGCGCCTGTAGCCCGACGTGCGAGTCACCCATCTCGCCCTCGATCTCCGCACGGGGCACCAGTGCCGCCACGGAGTCGATGACGATGAGATCGATCGAGCCGCTCCGCACGAGCATGTCGGCAATCTCCAGCGCCTGCTCGCCCGTGTCCGGCTGAGAGACGAGAAGGGCATCGATGTCGACGCCCAGGGTTTTCGCGTACTCGGGGTCGAGCGCGTGCTCCGCATCGATGAACGCCGCAATGCCGCCATTCTTCTGCGCATTGGCGATCGCGTGCAGGGTGAGAGTGGTCTTACCCGACGACTCCGGCCCGTAGATCTCCACGATGCGCCCGCGGGGCAGGCCGCCGATTCCGAGAGCGACATCGAGAGCAATCGATCCGGTCGGGATGACCGCGACCGGTGCGCGCTCGTCGCTGCCGAGGCGCATGACGGAGCCTTTGCCGAACTGGCGGTCGATTTGGGCGAGGGCGGTGTCGAGGGCCTTCTCGCGATCTGCTGGTGATGCCATGGGTGGCTCCTTTTGCTCGATATCGGTGTGCCTGTAGGCTGCCGTTCCTCTCACCGCCGATGGTGCAGGGCAAGTAAGTTCCGCGACAAGGCGTTTGGCTGCATTCGCCAATGAGTCAGACAGTACGCCGTGCCGGTGACATTTCTCGGCACCGACGTGCGAACTGTGCACAACCCGTTTTCGATTGCTGCTGTGTAGGAGCCTACACACCTGCGAAGAAATGTTCGATAGATCGCCTCCGGCGTGTCACCGGGGTTCGCGCAGCCCCACCCCGTGCCGCCGGCTCTCCGGGACGTCGCACGCGCGGCACAGCGCGAGCCACACCGACCGCACGGGAACGCCAGCGGCGATGGCCTGCTCCGCACTCCGGTCGTCGAATTCTCCGAGCACGAGATCCCGCGTGAGGGCATGGCCGAAGGATTCGCCGAACTCGTCGCTCACGGCGCGCCGGAACTCACTCAGCCGCACGGTGAACGCTCCCCCACATCGCAGGGCAACCGGACTCTGGAATCAGCGAACGACCAGGTCGGCGTCGAAATCCGCGACGAGGTCATCCGGGACCGTGTCGGGAATGATGTTGATGCCTTCGATCACGGCAAGGCGGTCGCCCACTTCGCGCATGATGACGGAGATGGGAGTTTCCAGAGCGTCAGCCACGGACGCGAGGATTTCGGAACTCGCCTCCTTCTGGCCGCGCTCGACCTCGGAGAGGTAACCGAGCGCCACGGAGGCCTTGCTGGCGACCTGACGAAGGGTGCGCCCCTTTTGCAGACGGAAATCACGGAGAACGTCTCCGATTTCCTGACGAACTAGAACCATGGGACCCTCCTCATCCAGTCGATATCTACCATTGTCTCAAGCTGTGCCGTTGCAGTGCCAATCGGCCCCGCTACTGTACAACGTCCTGTGATCAAACTCTAACCAGTGCTTCCTGTGCGGCTACCACGAATCACCAGTTGTAACGAAACTGATGCTGGACCTATTCCCGCGCCCGTGCCAGTCCCCTTTCGAGTGTCTCCGCAATCCAGTCGAGCGCCGCCTCGACCGAGGATGCTCGGATATCGTCACGCGACCCGGACAGCGCCAGACGACGCACGTGGGATTCGTCGCCCAGCGAAAGCCCAAGGTACACAACGCCGGGCGGTTCGCCGTGCAGCGAATCCGGGCCGGCGACTCCGGTCGTTGCGATCCCGAGGTCGGCCGCCCTGCCGCCGACCGCGAGCCGCTGCCGCACGGCGCGGGCCATCGCGGTGGCGACATCCGGGTGCACGGGGCCGTGCTCGGCCAGAAGCGAGGGATCGACGCCCAGAAGCGTCGCCTTGAGTTCGGTGTTGTAGGCGACCACACCGCCGAGAACCACCTCCGATGCGCCCGCCGGCCGGATCAGCTCGGCCAGGAGAAGGCCGCCGGTGAGCGACTCTGCCACCGCGACAGTCATCGCCCGCTTCCGGAGCGCCGCGATGATGTCGACCGCGTCGGCCACGTCAGGGAAGTTTCGGATCCGGCCGGGAGCGGCGCACCGCATTCACGACGTACTCGATCCCGGTGGACAGCGTCAGGGCGAGCGCGATTCCCATAAGAGCCGCATTGAACCAGTGCATCCAGTCGCCCAGCAGCAGCCACACCGGCACGAGGTAGAACGAGATCGCGATCGCCTGCACGATCGTCTTGAGCTTGCCGCCGCGCGAGGCGGGGATCACCCGGTCACGCACCACCGCGAGCCGGAACACGGTGATCCCCGCCTCGCGCACCAGAATCACGATCGTCACCCACCACCACAGTTCCCCGAGGATGGACAGCGCGATGAGCGCTCCGCCGATGAGCACTTTGTCGGCGATCGGATCGAGCAGCTTCCCGAAATCGGTCACCAGATTCTGCCGGCGGGCGAGGAGGCCATCCACGCTGTCCGTGACGATCGCGAGGATAAACAGCCCCGCCGCGAGATAGCGCAGCACCCCGAGTTCGTGGTTGTCGGCGAGAAGCAGCCAGATGAATACCGGGGCGAGGAAGATGCGCACGACCGTGATGATGTTCGCGACGTTCCCCGTGCTGGCCGGGGTGTCGCCGCTGCGGGCCACCCGGCCGCGCATCGGATAGGTCCTGCCCTCGGGGGACGCCTTGTCCTCCGGGGAGGATGCGTCCGGCAGCGTCACGCGTTACTCCCTGTCGGTCAGCGACCAGGCATCCTCGGACGACGAGCCTTCGACTTCATCGTATCCGCTCGTGGACTTCGCGACCGGGTCGTGGTCGTACCGGTCTGCGTCATGGTGCTCGGGCGCCATTTCGCCGACGCCGCCGCGCAGGCGGGCGAGCACCTCGGGAAGCTGTTCCGCTGACACAAGGACATCCCTCGCCTTCGACCCTTCGGACGGGCCGACGATTTCCCGGGACTCGAGCAGGTCCATGAGCCGTCCGGCCTTCGCGAATCCGACTCGGAGCTTGCGTTGCAGCATCGAGGTGGACCCGAACTGGGTGCTCACGACGAGCTCTGCCGCAGCCAGCAGAACATCGAGGTCGTCGCCGATGTCGCCGTCGATCGCGTGCTTTTCGGTCGCCGCCGCCACATCCTTGCGGTATTCGGGCCGGGCCTGAGCCGTGACGTGCTTCACCACGGCGACGACTTCGCTTTCGCTCACCCACGCGCCCTGAACGCGAATCGGCTTCGACGCCCCCATGGGGAGGAAGAGCGCGTCGCCCTGGCCGATGAGCTTGTCGGCTCCGGCCTGGTCGAGGATGACGCGGGAATCGGTCATGCTGCTCACCGCGAACGCGAGTCGGCTGGGCACGTTCGCCTTGATCAGCCCGGTCACGACGTCGACGCTCGGCCGCTGGGTCGCCAGCACCAGGTGGATTCCGCTCGCGCGCGCGAGCTGCGTGATGCGCACCACCGAATCCTCGACGTCGCGGGGCGCGACCATCATGAGGTCGGCAAGCTCGTCGACGACGACGAGCAGGTACGGGTATGGCTTGAGCTTTCGCTCGCTCCCCGGGGGCAGCGTGATCTCCCCGGCAACCACTGCCGCGTTGAAATCGTCGATGTGGCGGTAGCCGAAGCTCGCCAGATCGTCGTAGCGCATGTCCATTTCCTTCACGACCCAGGACAGGGCTTCCGCAGCCTTTTTCGGGTTCGTGATGATGGGCGTGATGAGGTGCGGGACACCGGCATAGTGGGCCAGTTCCACCCGCTTGGGGTCGATCAGAACCATCCGCACTTCGGCCGGCTTGGCCCTCATGAGCAGGCTCGTGATCATCGAGTTGATGAAGCTCGACTTTCCGGATCCGGTCGCCCCCGCCACGAGCAGGTGCGGCATTTTGGCGAGATTCGCCACCACGAAGCCGCCTTCGACATCCTTGCCCATGCCGATCGTCATCGGGTGGGCGCTCGACGTGCTCGCTGTGGAACGCAGCACATCGCCGAGCGAGACGATCTCGCGGTCCAGGTTCGGGATCTCCACGCCGATCGCGCTCTTGCCCGGAATCGGCGAAAGTATCCGCACCTCGTTGCTGGCCACCGCGTAGGAGAGGTTCTTGCTGAGCGCGGTCACCCGCTCCACCTTCACGCCCGGGCCCAGTTCGATTTCGTAGCGCGTGACGGTCGGGCCGCGGCTAAAACCGGTGACGACCGCATCCACCTGGAACTGCTTCAGCACTTCGGAGATCGAGCGCACGATGTCGTCGTTCGCACCCGACCGCGTCTTCGACGGCGTGCCGGGCTCGAGCACGGAGGATGCGGGCAGCCGGTACGGCGCCGTGGGCTGGTTGGCCGCCGCATCATCGAATTCGCCGGCTTCGCCCTTGTCGTGAGCTCCCGTGGAGAATCCGGGAAGTCGCTCAGCGGGCCCGGGAGTCCCAACTCGAACGGAGTCGTCGCGAATCCCGGTCGCCGACTCGCCATCCATTTCGCCCGTGAAGCGCTTGACCGCTTTCTCCGCCTTGAGCAGGTCTTCGATGAGTTCGATGCCGAACTCGTCCCTGGGCGTGTGGTCGATAGCGCCGGTTCTGGCATTCATGAGAACCGGGCTGTCGAATGCCGGCTCCTCTTCGCGCTGGAGCTTGTTGCGCCTCCACCACGGCACCTGGTCCGCATCCTCGACCTGCGCTTCGAGCCCGAGATCGCCGAGCGTGCCGAGCGGCACGGTCGCCGTCTTCGCCGCCTTCCTGGCCGCGAGTTCTTCCGGATCCGGAAGCTCGGCGCCGAACAGGTATGCGTACAGTTCACGGAGCCGGAATCCGATGCGATTGGGCGGTGTCTTCGTGATGATGAACAGCGACATGACGAGCGCGAGGACGATGAGGGGCACCGCGATCCAGGCAGTCAGGTAGGTGGTCAGGGGCATCCCGATGGCGTAGCCGACAATTCCACCCGCTATGGCGAAGGCGCCGATCGGGTCACCCCACGACGGGCTCCCGCCGTAAATGTGGCAGAGCGCGCAAATGCTCGCGACAAGCACGCCCATGCCGATTCCGATCCGGCCGTTGTCGTGGACGGACGACGGATGCCGGAAGAACCACACCGCGAGCACGAGCAGGATGACCGGGAGCGCGAACGCGAGCCGACCGAATGCGCCGCCGAACGTGTACGCGTCCAGGGCGATCGCGACCGGATCATTCGGGAAGAACCACTCCACGACCGCGCCGCCGATGGCGAGCAGGAAGAACAGGAACGGCACGCCGTCGCGCAGTTCGTCCTTCGCCAGCGTTTCCCGGCCGAACAGCCGCGCAGCGCCGCCCACCATGCGGGCCAGCCCGAGCCACGTCTTCGTGAGGATCCCCGGCTCCTGCGCGGGGGTGCGCTTCTTCCTGGCGGGCGGACGACGGACGGGAGCCGCCCGCGTGCGGGTCGTCGAGGCGCGCGAACGCGACGTCGACCGTGAGGTCGGCGTCGACGAAGCACGCGTAGCCATGCGGTCAACGGTACTTCGGCGCTGTGTCAAACGGCGGGAGACTCCGGGGAGTGTCTCAATCCCTCGGTCGAAGAATCACGCCTCGATGACCACGGGGACGATCATCGGACGGCGCCGGTGCTGCGAATTCACCCAGCGCCCGACCGTGCGGCGGATGATCTGACTGAACGCGTGCGTGTCGCGCGTGCCGTTCTCCGCAGCCTCGGTGAGCGCCTTCACGATCAGGGGTTTCACGTCATCGAACACCGCATCGTCCTCGGCGAACCCGCGGGACTGAATCTCCGGGCCGACGATGATTCGCCCGGTTTGCGAATCGATTGCCGCGAAAATGGAGATGAAGCCCTCTTCGGCGAGGATGCGGCGATCCTTCAGATCGGCATCGGTGATCTCCCCCACCGTCGAACCGTCGACGTAGACGTAGCCGAGATCCAGCTGTCCGACGACCTCGACGACGCCATCCTTCAAATCGAGAACGGTGCCGTCTTCGGCGATGAACGTGTTCTCCTCCGGGATGCCCATGTCGATCGCGAGCTGCTGATTTGCCACGAGGTGCCGGAATTCGCCGTGGACGGGCAGGACGTTTTTCGGCTGGATGATGTTGAAGCAGTACAGCAGCTCTCCGGCGGCCGCGTGCCCGGACACGTGCACCTTCGCGTTGCCCTTGTGCACGACCGTCGCGCCCAGCTTCGTGAGGCCGTTGATGACCCGGTACACGGCGTTCTCGTTGCCGGGGATGAGGCTCGAGGCGAGAATGACCGTGTCACCCTTGCCCACCTCGATCTGGTGTTCGAGGTTCGCCATCCGCGCGAGCACCGCCATCGGTTCACCCTGGGACCCCGTGCTCATGTACACGATGCGGTTGTCGGGCAGTTCGGCCGCCTTCTTCGTGTCGACGAGCACGCCCTCCGGCACTTTCAGGTAGCCGAGATCTGCCGCGATCGTCATGTTGCGCACCATCGAGCGGCCCATGAACGCGACCTTGCGGCCGTTCGCGTGCGCGGCGTCCAGAACCTGCTGCACCCGATGCACGTGGCTGGAGAAGCTCGCGATGATCACCCGGCGCGGCGCCTTCGCGATGACGGTTTCCAAAACCGGGCCGATCGCGCGCTCCGACGCGGTGAACCCGGGAACGTCGGCGTTCGTGGAGTCGACGAGAAAGAGGTCCACTCCGGCTTCGCCGAGCCGCGCGAATGCCCTCAGGTCGGTGATGCGGTCATCCAGCGGAAGCTGGTCCATTTTGAAGTCGCCCGTGTGGAGGACGACGCCGGCGCTCGTCGTGATAGCGACCGCGAGCGCATCCGGGATGGAGTGGTTCACCGCGATGAATTCGAGGTCGAACGGCCCGAGCTTCTCGTGCTGGCCCTCCCTGACCTCCAGCGTGTACGGCGTGATGCGGTGCTCCTTGAGCTTCGCTTCGATGAGGGCAAGGGTGAGCCCCGAGCCCAGAAGCGGGATGTCCTGGCGCAGCCTGAGGAGGTACGGAACCGCACCGATGTGGTCTTCGTGGCCGTGTGTGAGCACGATGCCCAGGATGTCGTCGAGCCGGTCCCTCACCGGCGCGAAGTCCGGGAGGATCAGGTCGACGCCCGGCTGGTTCTCTTCCGGGAACAACACCCCGCAGTCGACGATGAGCAGCTTGCCGTCGATTTCGAACACGGTCATGTTGCGGCCGATTTCGCCGAGGCCGCCGACCGGGATGACGCGGAGGGTGCCCGGCGCCAGAGTCCGCGGTTCGTACACAGCTGAATTCATCGTGTCGTTCCTGCAACCTTCGGTAGCGCCCCGCCGGCTGCCGCGTTGCGGTCCGGGCGGAAGTTCGTGAGGTCGAGGCCGGGGATCTGGTCGATCCGCGCGAGATCCTCCTCGATCTGGGCGGCCTCGAAATCCTCGGGGCCGACGAGGGGCAGTCGCACGCGCGGCGAATCGATCCGCCCCAATCCGTGCAGGATGTATTTGGCCGCGACGGTGCCCGGCACGTGCGTCATGACAGCCCTGACGAGCGGTTCGAGGAGCCGGTGCGCCGCGGTCGCCTCGGCGAGCCGGCCCGCGTTGACGGCATCCACGATCTGGCGATACGGGCGGGTCGCGATGTTCGCGGTGACCCCGACGAGTCCGGTGGCGCCGATCGACAGGTGCGGGAGGACGTTGGCGTCATCCCCGGAGAAGTACAGCAAATCGGTCTCGTTGAGCACGCGGCTGACCTGGCTGAAGTCGCCCTTGGCGTCCTTGATCCCCACGACGTTCGGGTGCTTCGCGATGCGGGTGATTGTCTCGTAGTTGATGGGAACTCCCGTGCGGCCCGGGATGTCGTACAGGATCACCGGAAGGTCCGTCGCGTCGGCGATGAGCCGGAAGTGGGTGAGGATGCCGGACTGCGTCGGCTTGTTGTAGTACGGCGTCACGATCATGACGCCGTCCGCACCGGCCTTCTCGCTGTCCCGGTAAAGCTGCATCGCGTGCGCGGTTTCGTTCGAGCCGCCGCCCGTGATGATCTTCGCGCGGCCGGCCGCGACCGACTTGCCGACCTCGACGAGCCTGACCTTTTCCGGGTCGGTGAGCGTGCTCGTCTCCCCCGTCGTACCGGACACGACGATACCGTCCGCGCCGTCCGTGATGACGTGGTCGATGTGCTTCTCGACCCCGGCCCAGTCCACTTCGCCATCGGCGTTGAACGGGGTCACCAGGGCGACGAGCACCTGGCCGAACGGATTCTCTCGAGTAGTCACGAGTTACAGGCTATCGCGAGGAGACCTCCGGCCCGCGCCGAGGGTGGGCTGACCGGCCGGGACAAGCACTCTACGGCGCGACGCGGCCGTTCCCGCAATCAGTGTTGTGCAGGACATCCTGATGGGTGCGTGCGTGCGGGGAGCCAAAATTGACAAGTTTGGATGGATGTCCTGCACAACACGATGGAGCGCGACGAGGTGGCTGCCTCCCTAATTGGTACAGCTGTCTTCAGCCGGGCTGATGATCGCCGCGAGACACAGCGGCCAAGATCGAACCCTCGACGGTTGGCCACTCATAGACGACCTGCGAATACATGAAACGCAGGACACGACACCCTCTCGCACTTAGTGCGGCATCCTTCTGACGATCCCGGTACGGATCACTGTGGAACTCCCGACTGTCAACCTCGATCACCAGCCGCTCCCCAATGAGGAAGTCAAGCGGCCCAACTCCACCCACGAAGGCTTGCTGGGTGAATCGAAGTCCCAGAGCGTGAAGATGCAGCTTCATGATTGATTCGGTTCCGCTGTCCGATCTGGTGGACGCGATTCGACCTAAGGGCCTGTCCGCAATCTTTAGCGAATTGAACACCAGTGTGCGATCCGACTGTGTCAGCTTTCGCTTTCGCAGAGCTGACTCGAAGACGACAAATCCAGCTCCCCGCCCCTGGCACGCAAATGTCCGCACGATGCATTCGACGATCGATACCGCATGACGGTCGCCGCCGAGTCCGCTTCGACTCCAGTGGACCACAATTGCGTCGTCAGGATGAGCCGCAAGCCGTTTCCTGAAGTCATCTGCTGTGCGCAATCTGGATGCCCGCCGCGGCACAGCTACATGCAAGCCCACGTGTTCCGGAACCCACAGTCCATGGTGAATAGAGCCACTCACGCAGGTCAATTTGCCGCCGATACGAAACGCGCGCAATGAAGGCTGCTTGCAATCGGAAATCGCGTACCAACCCTTTCTCACACGCAGAATCCGGCTGGCCTGGACTGCCGCGAATACGCTATCCGGAGAGTATCCGAGTCTGGCCAACTCGGAGGCCTTGGCGAACCCGCCAAGCTTCAGAATGTCCGCTTCAATGTGACTCATTTCCCAATCGTCGCCGTGGAAATTCGCTGTCAGCGGTTTTGCCGCATGCACTGGGGATTACCCGGTTGTGCAGGACTTTGGAGGGAGTGGAGTTCAGTCTGGCGCTGCCCCCAGACGATTGTGCAGGACATTACGGGTACTGAATCCGCAAGGTCCTGTGGCGCGAGTAATTAATTGAGATTGTCCTGCAAAACACGTTTGGTGGCAGGGAGGGGACTGGAATGTCCTGCATAACTGGATGAGGGCGGCTACGGCGCGACGCGGCCGTTTTCGTTGAACGCCGAGTAGGTGAGCGGCATGAGCTCGGCGAAGTGGGCTTCCATCTTCTCCGCGCACATCTCTATCTCCCGCTGCGGGAACGACGGGAAGTGGCTGCCCTCCCGTTTCGTGCGCAGCGACAGGAAATTCATGAGCGATCGCGCGTTCATGGTTACGTACATCGACGAGTAGATCGTGAGCGGGAGGACGATCCGGGCGACCTCGCGGGCGACCCCGGCCTCCAGCATCCGCTGGTACGCATCGTACGCGTGCTGCGACACGTCGCGGGTCTGCTGTTCGACGAGCGCGGTTTGCTCTGCGGACCCGGGGTGGAACTCGTACGCGCCTGGCTTTCCGGTCTGCAACAGGTTGCGCTCCGGAGACGGAATGTAGAACACCGGGTTCAGTTCCCGGTAGCGACCGGATTCCTCGTTGTAGGAGGCGATGCGGTGGCGCATGAATTCGCGGAACACGAAGATCGGCGCTTGAACGTAGAACGTCATCGAGTTGTGCTCGAACGGGGATCCGTGGCGGTCACGCATGAGGTAGTTGATGAGGCCGCGGTTGCGCTTCTGATCCTGCTCCGTCTCGGCGCCGTCAAGCTGGCTGGACTCGAGCGTCTGCTCCCCCTGCGTCGACACGCGCGCGGCGAACAGCACGTCCGAGTCGTGCGCGCTCGACCGCACAAGTTCCACGGTGACATCGGAGCGAAACTGGATGGGCGGAACGGACTCTTCTGGCACGGAGTTCACGATAGCGAACCGTCAGAGCGCTCCGCAGCGGGCGCGCCGACGAGGGCAGCCTTGGGGTTGCCTGTGATCGCGGCCCCGCTCTCTCACGGCTGACGTAGGGTGGGGGGACCACGAGGGAAGGAGCAATCATGGCGTTGACGAGCGAATCCACAACTCTCTGGTTTGGCGACCTGATGTCGGGGAGCGGGACCATCAGTCTCGATTCCTCCGAAGCAGCGGAATTCCCGGTGACCTGGGCCGGACGCACCGAGGGTGAGGCTGGCCGCACCAACCCGGAAGAACTTCTCGCAGCTGCGCACGCCTCCTGCTTCTCGATGCAGTTCTCCAGCCTCCTCGCGAAGGCGGGAACACCGCCGACGAGCCTCCAGGTGACGGCCGCGGTCACCTTCGATCCCTCGCAGGGCGGAATTCTGGGCAGCCACCTGCTCGTGAGCGCCAAAGTCGATGGGATTGACGAGGAGGCATTCCACAGGCTCGCGAACGAGGCCAGCCAGACCTGCCCGGTGTCGCGCGCGCTCGCCGGAATCACCATCACGCTGGAAGCGAGCCTGGAGTAACCGACCTACCCGCTGGCGGTCCGCCCGTCGCGTTCCATCAGGATCGCCTTCCGGATCGCACCACGCGCACGCCGACGGTCTCCGCACGCGTCGTACGCGAGACCGAGCCGGTACCAGGATTCCCACCGCGTTGGCGCGTTCTCGGCCGCAGTCTTCACTTCCGCAAAAACCGTTTCCGCCGCCGAACGCTCCACTCTCCCGCTCGGCCGCCGCGGCAGAAGGCCGAACGGATCCTCGCGTTCCGTGCCCAGAATTCGGCCGAGTCGCTCGCTTCGGAATCCGAACGCCACTTCCGCCGCGAGGGCCCAAAAACCGACGAGCGGGAGCACGAGGAGCGCAATCCCGAGCCCGGTGGCGATCGGCTCGCCCACCCCGATCAGCCGCAGCGCAAGCTGGATGACCAGCAGCAGGTAGAGCACCAGCAGGACGGCCATGACGGCCACCGCGATCCGTCCTCTCATCGGGAACCCGGTGAGGCCGGCTCGCCGCCATGGCTGGCTTCGACGTCCAGCCCGAGGAGCGCATCGAGGCCGACCGTCAAACCCTGTGCTGCCGGAAGGGCGCGGAGCGCGAGCAGGATCCCCGTCTCGTATGCGGACGGGGACAGGGTTTCGTGGCGGAGCGTGAGCACCTCGCCCTCCCCGCCGAAGTGAACCTCCTGCTTCGCCACGACCCCCTGCATCCGGATGCTGTGCACCGGGATTCCCGCGACCTGCTGCCCGCGGGCGCGCTGGTCGGTGTGCGCAGCGGCAACAAGGCCCCGGCCGCCGCTTTCCCGTTCTGACGCCATGAGCTCGGCCGTGCGGATGGCGGTGCCGGACGGCGAATCGATCTTGCTCGCGCCGTGCGCCTCCACGATCTCGATGGAGTCGAAGTACCGCGCGGCCATCGCGGCGAATCGCGCGGCGAGCACGGAGCCGAGCGAGAAGTTGGGGACGATGATGACGCCGGCGGCGGGATCCTCGCCCACCCGCGCTGCCAGTGCGCCAAGGCGTTCGCCGGTCCATCCGCTCGTCCCCACCAGCACCTTGAGCCCGTGCTCGAGGGCGAACTCGACGATCCTCGGGCTCGCCGCGGGAACCGAGACATCGACGACCAGGTCGGCACCCAGCATCTCGGTGAGTTCCCCCGTGGAACTGATGCCTGCTGCGAGCTCGAAGTCGTTGGACTCGTGGATGAGCCGGGAAACGAGCCCGCCCATGCGCCCTGTCGCGCCGACCACGGCGACCCGGAAAGTCATGACGTCAATCTACCAACCTGCGAAGGACCTGCGTCCCGCCCTTCAGTATGGCTGCGCCTCCGGCAGTCCGGTGCGCAGCTCGGCGGGCAGGTGGCCGAGATCGTTGTGCGTCACCAGGACAGGCGGCTTGGCCGTGCGTACCCGGATGATGGTCAGACCGCAATTGGCCTGATTGAGTCCCATCCACCGCCACGCGGGGGCCCCGAACACTTCGCGTACGAACCACGCGATCACGAAGTTGTGGGTGATGAGCAGTTCGTGGCGTTCGCCCCTGGCCGGGGAGAGCCACTCGGACACCGCATCCGCCATTTGCGCCGTCCCCGCCTCGATTTCCTCCGCCGTCACCGAACCGAAGAACGGTTCGAACGCGTGCGGGAGCTCGGGCGTCGGACCGCTCGGAATGCAGTCCATGAGAAGCGCCGACGGTTTCGCCTCCAGGTCCGGCAGGTGCTTGGTCATGATTCTCGCCGTCTCCTCCGCGCGCTGGAGCGGCGAGTGCCAGGCGGCGTCGAACGGCACAGCCGCAAGGCGCTTCGCGATGGCTCCGGCCTGGCGCTTTCCCCTGGCCGACAGGGGTCCATCGGGCATGCCGTGTTCGGCGTCCTGCTGTTCCCCGTGGCGAACGAGATACAGGAAGTGGGACATTGTTGTCCTCCATGGTTGCGGTGTGGGTCGAATGGTCCGCGGTCAGGCCGCGGTGGCCGGCGGGTCGGCAATCTGCGAGAGGCTCGCCTCCTCGATCGCGCCGACGGCCGCGACGCTCAGTGGCCGGGATGCCAGCTCGTGGGCGAGCGCCAGAACATCCTGGGTGGTCACTCGTTCGAGTCGGCGCAGCGCTTCGTCGAAGTCCACGAACTCGCCCAGCGTGATTTCCGACCTGCCGAGCCGGGACATCCGGGTGTCCGAGTCCTCCAGCGCGAGCGCCGAGGCGCCGATGAGCTGCCCTCTGGCGCGATCCAGTTCGCCCGTGCTGATCCCGTGGAGCGCCATCGTGCGAAATTCCTGAAGCAGCAGCTCGGCGACCGCGCCGGCCTTCGCTGGGGAACAGCCCGCGTACAGCCCGAAGATTCCGGCGTCCGAGTAGCTGGGCGCGAATGAGTAGACGGAATAGGCGAGCCCCCGTTTCTCGCGAATCTCCTGGAACAGCCGCGAGGACATGCCGCCCCCGAGCACGGCATTCAGCACGGCCAGGATGCTCTTGCGCTCGTCGGTCGCTGTGAGCCCGGGAACGCCGAGCAGGATGTTCGCCTGTTCCGTCGGGCGCTGGACGACGACAAGCGGAGTGCCGGGTTCTCTGAGGCCCTCCGTCGTCGCGCGGCGGTCGACGGGGGCACCAGGGCTTTCGAGGTCCCAGCCCGCGCGCGCCAGAGCCGCGACCACGCGGTGGACGAGGTCGTCGTGCGAGACGCCGCCGGCGGCCGTGACGACGAGGTCCTGAGGGCGGTAGTTCGCCCGGTAATGTTCCATGACCGCGTTGCGGGATACAGCGCGAATCGTGGTCGGGTTTCCACCGATCGGCCGGCCGAGCGGATGCGGTCCCATGACCGCCTCGAAGAACCGTTCGTTGACCACGTCCGACGGGTCGTCATCCGCCATCGCGAGTTCCTCGAGGATGACACCGCGTTCGATTTCGAACTCGGCCGCGTCGAGCGTGGACGAGGTGAACATGTCGCACAGCACGTCGATGGCCATCGGAAGGTCCTGATCGCGCACCTTCGCGTAATAGCAGGTGAATTCCTTCGCGGTGAGGGCATTGTGCTCGCCGCCGACGGAGTCGAAGCTCACGGCGATATCCAGTGCCGTGCGGGTGGGCGTTCCCTTGAACAGCAAATGCTCGAGGAAGTGGGTGGAACCGTAGTGCTCCGGCTGTTCATCCCTGGAGCCCACCGCGACCCAAAATCCGACGGTCGCGCTGCGCGCCCCCGGCACCTGCTCGGTGAGGATGCGCACCCCGCTGGGCAGAACGCTGCGACGTACCGCGCAGTCACCCGAGGTGGTGAAACCCAGTTCGGCCAGGTCAAGCGGTAAGTCCACTGCGCCATTCATCACCGTCGAGCCTAGGTCATGGATTTGGCCGGTGACCACTTCTGCCGGAGGCCTCGATATACCGGGGTACATATTGTCCGCAAAATTGTGGACAAACAGACTTGTCTGTCATCAAAATCGTGCTAGGGTATTACCTCAAGAGGCACCGGAACCCGAATCCGGCCTCCGGCCAGACTTTTCTGGCGACCGAGCCACCCCGAAGGTTCGGTCGCCAGGAAACTGCCTATAAATACTGCGTGTGCTGGACTCCCGCGGGGAATATACCGCGGGTGGCAACGCCGGATTACCCCCCAAATCCGGTTCGCTCCCAGACGGCAGTGAGGAAACCTAGCCAATCTGCCCGAGGGAGCCACGCTGTGACTGTTGTTGATGAACATCCGACGTCACAGCGTGCCCCCTGGGCAAAGAAGAAGATTCTGGAAACGGCGACCGAGCTGTTCTATGACGAAGGAATCCGCCTCGTCGGGGTCGACCGGCTGATTGGCGAATCGCACGTCACCAAGGCCACCTTCTACAAGCACTACCGCTCCAAGGACAATCTGGTCATCGCCTACGTCAACGGCCAGCACCTGGAAGACAAAGCAGACGTCGAGAGGCTCATCCGGGAGAGCGCGGGGCCCCGGGAAGCGCTCACCGCGATTGTCGCGCGCGATGTGGCCCACCTGTTGGGGCCGGGCTTTCGCGGTTCGCACTTCCTCAACGCTGCATCCGAGTACCCCGATCCCGAGCACCCCATCCGCCAGCTGATCAGCGCGCATCGCGACTGGTTCTCATCGACGATCGAGTCGCTGCTCGGCGACCTTGGCCACCCCCTCCCCGGTGAAGGCGCAGACGACTTCATGGTCGCCCACGACGGCGCCATGGCCGGTGGCTACGCGGGCGATCCGATTGCGGCCTCCGGTGCGCTTCAGCGCTCCGTCGCGCGGATCCTCGCCGAAATCGCCTGAACCCGATTCAGGCCGACACGTCATCCAGCGCAGCGACCTGCGCTCGCGTGAGTGGCACATCCGCGGCCGCGACAAGGTCGGCAACCTGCGAGGCATTGCTCGCTCCCACAATGGGTGCCGTCACCGTGCTCCTGGTGAGGAGCCAGGCGAGCGCGATCGTCGCCGGGGCGCAATCCTGCTCGCTGGCCACCCGATCCACTGTCGCCAGGATCCGCTGGCCGCGCCGGTTCAGGTGCAGTTCGGCGTCGCCGCCCAGGACGATGTTGCCGGTCGAGTTGAGGTCGAGTTCGGACTTCGTCCGGTAGTTTCCAGCGAGAAATCCCCCGTCCAGCGCGAACCGTGGCATCACCCCCAGCGCCTGCTGTTCCGCGACGTTTGCCAGGCTTCCCTCGAATTCGGTCCGGTGCATGAGGTTGTAGCGACACTGGAGCGCGGTGAATGGGGTGAGCCCCAATTGCGCCGCGATGATTCTGGCCTCGAGGACCCGATTCGCCGAATGGTCTGAGGCGCCGACCGCGCGGACGGTGCCGCGTCGCACCTGCTCGTCCACGGCAACCAGGGTCTCTTCGAACGGAACCGCTTCGTCGTCCACGTGCAGAAACAGCACGTCAATGTAGTCGGTACGCAGTCGTGACAGGCTCGCCTCGATGGCGGAGGTCACTGCCTCGGAGGTGAGGCCGGGGTGCTCGGCGCTCTTGCCGATCTTGGTGGCCACGACCATCTCGCTTCGCGCGGCGCGCGAACGCATCCAATCCCCGATGATCGACTCGCTTCGGCCGGCCGCATACGAGTCCGCGGTGTCGATGAGGTTTCCCCCCAACTCACGGTACGAATCCAGAACCTGATAGGACGCTTCCTCCGTGGCGGTCCAGCCGAACGCATTGCCGCCGATGGCCACCGGGAACACCCGAAGACCCGACTCCCCAAGCACACGGCGGCGTCCGCGGGTCGGATACCGGGCGTCGGGGTCGCCGGTGGGCACAACAGTGGTCACGGGGCGAGGTTATGCCAGCAGGCGCTCCCCGTGGCGCATCCCCCGCCAATCGTTATCAGTGTTTTACTATCAGTGGGCTTAGGCACAAGGCCGTGCGCACGAAAGGACGTGGTGGGATTGGCGAATGATCCGAACTGGCGGCTCCCGGTTGTCCCGAAATTCACCCTGACGAGTCCGGAGGTCAGGGAAGGTGATTTTCTTCCGCTGTGGGCTCGAACTGCCTGGGCGGGAGGCGAGGACCGCTCCCCCACGCTCAGCTGGAGCGGCGCGCCGGAATCGACGAAAAGCTACGTCGTCACGGTGTACGATCCGGATGCCCCAACCGGCAGCGGCTACTGGCACTGGGCCGTGTACAACATTCCCGCGTCGGTGACCGCACTTCCCGCCGATGCGGGCAATCCCCACGCTGGCCTTCTTCCGGAAGGAGCCATCACCGTCGCCAACGAGTCGCGCGCCGAACGCTTTGAGGGCGCGGGTCCGCCGCCCGGCGATGGCGACCACCGGTACGTGTTCACGGTGTCTGCGCTTGACGTCGAGAGCCTGGATCTTCCCGCCGGCTGCACGCCCGCGGTACTTGGCTTCATGATGCGCAACTCGGTGGTCGGCCGGGCCCAGCTCACCGTACTGTCGTCGACGCCCGCGGAGGGTTAGCGCGCCGCGAGTTCCCTCGCGTAACCGATGGCTTCGGGTGTTTCGTTGAACACGCGCCCGGCATCGGTGAGCCGCGGCGCCGCGGTGAGTGCAGAGAGCACTTTTCGATGCCCCGGCCGGATGCCGGAGAGAAGCACGACGATTCCGCGTTTCTCCAGCTTGACGATCGCATCATCGAGCATGAGCGCGCCCGTCGCGTCGATGGTGCTGAGCCGGCCCATCCGCAGGATCACGACGGCAACGTTCGCCACTTCGCTGAGTTCAAGCAGGAATCGGTGCGCGGCGCCGAAAAACAGGGCGCCATCCAGACGGAACGCGACGATCCTGTCATCGAGAAGCCGCTGCTCCTCATCGGCGTGGTCGCTCGCATCCAGCGGCACCCGCGCGATCCGGGAGGACCGCGCGACGGCCCGAAGGGCGACGATACCAGCCAGGGCAAGCCCCACGATCACTGCGGTCACGAGGTCGATTGCGACGGTGACGGCGAACGTGAGGATGAGCACGATCGCGTCTCCGCGCGAGGACCGGAGGATGCTGCGGATGGAGCCGACCTGCACCATTTGGACCGTCGTCGCCAGAAGCACTCCGCCGAGGGCGGCAAGCGGGATGACGCCCACGAGCGGGGCGGCGACAAGGATGAACAGCAGCAACACAAGGGAGTGCGACAGGGAGGAGAGCCGCGAGCGCGCCCCGGCCTTCACGTTGACTGCCGTTCGGGCGATCGCTGCGGTGGCCGGCACCCCGCCGAAGAAGGGGACGACAAGGTTCGCGATGCCCTGCCCGAACAGTTCGCGATCGGGATTGTGACGCTGGCCGACGCTCATGGCGTCCGCCACCGTTGCGCACAAGAGGCTTTCGAGGGCCGCCAGCGCGGCCACCGCGAAGGCGGACGGAACCAGACTCAGGAGCGCGCTTGCGCTGAAGAAGTCCGCTGCAGGCGCCGAGAGACCGCGGGGCAGCTCCCCGACGACGCCGAGGTCCGGGGCGAAGAAAAAGGCGACGGCTGTCGCTGCCGCGACCGCGACGAACGAGAGGGGAAGCGACGGCCTCCAGCGCGCGCCCACCAGGATCGTCGCCGCGACGCCGAGGGTGATGAGGACCGGGATCGGATTCGGGTTCGACAGGTACCGCAGGAGGGCGTCGAATGCGAGCTCGGTCACCCGCTCCTGCGAACCGGGTTTGACGCCGAGCATGTTCGGAAGCTGCTGGAGCGCGATGACGACCGCTATGCCAGCGGTGAATCCTTCGACCAGGGACGCCGGCAGGTAGCGCACATAGCGCCCGATGCCGGAAACCGAGAGCCCGAGGAGGATGACGCCGGCCATAACACCGACCTGGAGCACTCCGGATGGCCCGAACTGGTGAACGACCGGGATGAGCACGACCGTCATGGCCCCGGTGGGACCGGAGACCTGGATGTTGCTCCCGCCGAAGATCGCGGCGAGCGCGCCTGCGATCACCGCGGTGGTTATCCCAGCTTCCGCTCCGAGACCGGAGGCGACACCGAACGCGAGGGCGAGCGGGAGTGCGACGATCGCGACGGTGAGTCCGGCCAGGATGTCCCTCCCCGGCGACTTCCTCATGGGCGTGAAGTCCTTGCGCGACGGCAGCAGGCCGAGAAGGAATCTGCCCCCCGCCGATACCCGGCGCCTCAACTCGTCGAGGTCTGTGTAGCGCCCGACGCCTCGATACCCTCCTCTTCGAGCGAGACCAGGATGCTGCGGGAGTCTTCCAGATTCGAGACGACCAGCCCTCTGGCGACGACGAGCAGTTTCGCCATTCTCGGATCGCGCACCGAGTAGTAGATCGTGTTTCCGTCCCGTCGCGTCGACACCACGCTCGCGCGGCGCAGCACCGCCAGTTGCTGGGAAAGCTGCGTCACTTCGACGCCCAGCTGATCGGCGAGTTCACCGACGGACTCTTCGCCCGCGACGAGCCTTTCGAGAGCGCGCACGCGAATCGGGTGCGCAAGAGCTTTGAACAACTCTGACTTGAGCTGGGCGACAGGAAGGTCCGTGGTCATCGCTCAACTATATTGCAATATTGCAGAATAGTCAATCAGTCAACTACGTGACTACTTTCCGGCGTCCGCCCTGCGCAGCACCCCCGCGGCGTGGCGCAGCACCGGCTCATCCACCATCATGCCGTCGTAGCGGAACACGCCCTTGGCATCGGAGGCAGCGGCGATGACGCCCTGCGCCCACGCGAACTCCTCCGAACTTGGCCGATATGCATCGAGGATGACTGGCACCTGGTCAGGGTGGATGCACGCACTCGCGGCGAATCCGCTGGCCATGGCGTCCTGCGCCTCAGCCGCCAGGCCCTCGGTGTCGTCGATCGCCACGTGCACGGCGTCGATGGCTGCCTTGTGGTGCGCGCCGGCGGCCAGGAGAACGGCGGCACGCGCGTGCCGCGCGACGTCCCGGTAGCGCCCGCCGGCATCGCGGCTCGACGTTCCGCCGAGCGAGGCGATGAGGTCCTCGGCGCCCCACATGAGCGCGACCACGGATTCGTGCGCCGCGAGGGACGGGGCGGCGAGCACGCCCGCGGCCGTCTCGCACAGGACGACGACGCGGTAGCCGTCCAGAGCCCTCAAGTGGGCGGGCGACTCCGCTTTGGCCAGCATGATGGTCCGGTATTCCGTGCGCTCGACGGCGGCAAGGTCGGCCGCGAAGTCCGCCGTGCCCGCCGGGTTGATCCGCACGATCGTGGTCGCCGGATCGAGCTGGTGAGCCACGAGAGACTCTCGGGCTGCGGCCTTGTCCGAGTGCGCCACCGCATCCTCGAGGTCCAGAATCACGGCCGGGGACCGTCCGGCCGCCTTGTCGTAGCGGTCGGGGCGGTCAGCGGGGCAAAACAGGAGCGCCGGCCCGAATTCGAAGATCATTGCGCGGCAGACTCGCACCACACGAGCGCGCTCCTCAGCGCCGTGGCCACGACGACGCCGTCCTGATTCTTCGCCGTGTGCTCGAGGGTGACGATCCCCTGTCCCGGCCGCGACTTCGACAATCGGGCCGCGGTCACGACCGTCTCGGAGTACAGCGTGTCGCCGTGGAACACCGGATGCGGGAACACGACGTTCTCGAAGCCCAGATTCGCCACGATCGTCCCCTCCGTGAGTTGGGCCACCGAGCTGCCCACCATGGTGGACAGCGTGAGCATGGAGTTGACGAGACGCTGCCCGAACGGCTGGGTTGCCGACCACGCGGCATCCAGGTGCAGGGACTGGTTGTTCATCGTCATGGTCGTGAACAGCACGTTGTCGGCTTCCGTAATGGTGCGCCCCGGACGGTGCAGGTACCGGGTACCCACCTCGAATTCTTCGTAATACAGCCCGCGCTGGAGAACCTCCCGCCCAGGCTCGGCCGCCGTCTCCCGCGCAGTCGACTTCGTTGTCTCGTCCGTCATCGCGTCACCTTCCGGTAGTCACATGCTAGCCATCGAGCCCGAGGGCGCGCGCGATGATCATGAGCTGGACCTCATTGGTTCCCTCGCCGATTTCCAGAATTTTCGAATCGCGGTAGTGGCGCGCCACGAGGCTTTCATTCATGAACCCGTATCCGCCGAAAATCTGGGTCGCGTCCCGCGCGTTCAACATCGCGGCGTCGCTCGCGACGAGTTTGGCGATGGCCGCTTCCGTCTTGAACTCCAGCCCGGCGTCGCACCGGCGTGCCGCGTCGAACCACGCGAGCCTGGACGTGTGGACTCTCGCCTGCATGTGGGCGATCGTGAACGCGATGAACTGGTGCCGGGCGATCGGGACGCCGAACACGTTGCGCGACTTCGCGTATTTCACCGACTCCTCAAGGCAGCCTTCGGCCGCGCCCGTGGCGAGCGCCGCGACGGCGATCCTGCCTTCGTCGAGGGTGCGCAGGAAGTTCGCGAAGCCGCGGCTGCGCTCCCCCAGCAGGTTCGCTTCCGGCACGCGCACGTCGTCGAAGGTGAGCGGATGCGTGTCCGAGGCCCGCCAGCCGACCTTGTCGTAGGAGGGCTCCACCGTGAAGCCCAAAGTGCCGTGCGGGACGATGATGGTGGAGAGCTCCTTCGTGACCGAGCCGTCCCTGCGCGTGCGCTCCCCCGTGACTGCGGCAACCGAGATGAACCGGGAGATCGGCGTTCCGGAGTTCGTGATGAACTGCTTCGAGCCGTTTACGATCCACTCGTCGCCGTCGAGAACGGCGGTGGTTCGCGTCGCGCCGGCATCCGACCCCGCTTCCGCCTCGGTGAGACCGAACCCAGCCAGCGCCTTTCCGGCCACGAGATCGGGAAGCCACTGGGCCTTTTGCTCGTCGGTGCCGTACCGGTAAACCGGCATGGCACCGAGCCCGATAGCGGCCTCGAGCGTGATCGCGATCGACTGGTCGACGCGCGCGATGGCCTCGATCGCGAGGCACAGCGCGAAGTAGTTCCCGCCCTGGCCGCCGTACTCCTCGGGGAACGGCAGGCCGAACAGCCCGAGGTCGCCCATCTGGGCCACAATGTCCATGGGCAGTTCGTGCTTCGTGTCCGCCTCATAGGATCGCGGGGCGACAACGGTGTCGGCGAAATCCTTCACCATCGCATACAGTTCGAGTTCTTCTTCGGCCAGATCGTGGTTCATGGTGCTGCCTCCTCGGCGTCGGGGGAAATGGTCGCGAGAAGTTCCCCAAGCTTCACGAGGTCACCGGGGTGCGCTGAATGCTGCACCGTGCCTGCCACCGGCGCCGCAAGTTTGTGCTCCATCTTCATCGCCTCGACTGTGAGGATGGTGTCCCCGGCGTCGACACTGCTTCCGCTGGCGACGGCCACCGCCACGACGGTTCCCGGCATGGGTGAGCGGACTTCCGGACTCGACGGGCGGCTTTCCCGCTCGATCGCGGCGAGCTGCTCCCGCAGAAGTTCTTCGCGGCCGACCAGGCCGAGCGGCCAGCTGAACCCACCCTGACCGAGCCACAGGGTGTCGCCGTCCCGGGCGAACGACCAGACGGTCGATATTCCGTCGACCTCGACGACGTTTCCGACGAGGCGGCCCGTGTGCGGTGTCCCGTCCACCGTGAGCGACGCGCCGCTCACCGTGACCTCCACGCGATCGGTCGCGTTCGTGGCGAACCGGTACCGGCGGGGCACGGTCGCTCCGCCGATCCGCCAGCCCGCGGCCGCCTGCCACACCCCCGTGTCGCTCTCGCCCGAGTTCTCTGCCAGCCACAGTGCCGCCGCGCACAGCAGCGCAGCATCCGGCTGCCGGAACTCGAGTTCGGGAAGCCGTCTCTCGATGAGGGTCGTGTCGAGTCGGGCGGCAACGACATCCGGGTCGGAAAGGAGCGCGCGCAGGTATTCGATGTTCGTGCGGACCCCGAGCACCGTGGTGTCGGCGAGCGCGCGATCCAGGCGGGAGAGGGCCTGATCGCGGGATGTGCCCCACGCAATGACTTTCGCGAGCATCGGGTCGTAGCTCGGCGACACGACGAGACCGTCGATGAGCGCGCTGTCGACGCGGATGCCCTCCCCCACGGCCTCACGCAGGGCGAGCACGGTTCCCGTGCTGGGGAGGAACCCGTTCTCGGGGTCCTCGGCGTACAGTCGCGCCTCGACCGCGTGGCCGGTCAGGGTGACGTCGGACTGGGAGATCGTGAGCGTCTCGCCGGCCGCGACGCGCAGCTGCCAGGCGACGAGATCGATGCCGGTCACAAGTTCCGTCACGGGGTGCTCAACCTGAAGCCTCGTGTTCATCTCCATGAAGAAGAAGTCGTCCGGCGCATCGTCGGAGACGAGGAATTCGACGGTGCCCGCCCCGACGTAGTCGACGCTGCGCGCCACGGTGCACGCGGCCTCGCCGATCCTGGCGCGCGTCTCCTCGCTCAGCAAAGCGGACGGCGCCTCCTCGATGACCTTCTGGTGCCGGCGCTGGAGCGAACACTCCCGTTCGCCCAGGTGGATCACGTTTCCGTGGGCGTCGGCGAGCAGTTGCACCTCGATATGCCGCGGGGAGGTGACGAGTTGCTCGAGAAGGAGCGTGTCGTCACCGAAAGCGGAAGCCGCGACCCGGCGTGCCGTGACGAGCGCATCCGCCAGCTCCGATTCCTCGAATACCGGCTCCATCCCCTTGCCGCCTCCACCGGCGGACGGCTTGATGAGGATGGGGAATCCGAGCTCGACTGCTGCAGCGTGCAATTCCGCTTCGCTCAGCCCCGGCGACGACACCCCGCGGATCACCGGGACGCCGGCGCCGGACACGTGCTCCTTCGCCCGGATCTTGTCGCCCATGAGTGCGAGAGCCTCAGTTCCTGGGCCGACGAACACGATTCCCGCCTCGTCGCACGCTCGCGCGAAGTCGGCGTTTTCGGAGAGGAATCCGTAGCCGGGGTGAATCGCGTTCGCCCCGACCTGCCGTGCCGCCTCGATGATCGCGGCGATGTTCAGGTAGCTCTCCCGCGGCGCCGCCGGCCCGATGTGCACGGCGGCGTCCGCCTCGCGCACGTGCCTGGCATCCCGATCCGCGTCGCTGTACACCGCCACGGAGCGGATGCCGAGCTCGCGAAGCGTGCGGATCACCCGGCACGCGATCTCGCCGCGATTGGCCACGAGCACGGTGCCGAACGGGGGTGCGGTGTCGACGGGCATTCCCATCACATCCGGAACAGGCCGAAGGCCGGGTCGGGAAGCGGCGTGTGGGACGCCACGGCGAGGGCGAGGCCCAGCACCGTGCGCGTGTCTTGGGGGTCGATGATCCCGTCATCCCACAGCCGCGCGGTGGAGTAGTACGGGCTCCCCTGCGCTTCGTACTGTTCCGCGATGGGGGCCTTGAACGCGGCCTCATCTTCGGCCGACCACTCTTCCCCGCGCCCCTCCAGCTGCTCGCGTCGGATGGTCGCCAGCACGCTGGACGCCTGCGGCCCGCCCATGACGGAGATGCGGCTTGCTGGCCACATCCAGAGGAATCGCGGGCTGTACGCACGGCCGCACATGGAATAGTTTCCGGCGCCGAAGGAGCCGCCGATCACGACGGTGAATTTGGGGACGCGGGTGGTGGCGACCGCCGTGACCATCTTCGCGCCGTCCTTCGCGATGCCCCCGGCCTCGGCGTCCTTGCCGACCATGAATCCGGAGATGTTCTGCAGGAACACGAGCGGCACTCCCCGCTGGTCGCACAGTTCGATGAAGTGGGCACCTTTGAGCGCGGATTCGCTGAACAGGATGCCGTTATTGGCGACGATCCCGACCGGATGACCGTGGATGCGCGCGAAACCGGTCACGAGTGTCGTTCCGTATTCGCGCTTGAATTCGTGGAATTCGCTCGCATCCACGAGCCGGGCGATCACTTCGCGCACGTCGTAACTGCCCTGCACGTCGACGGGCACGGCACCGTAGAGTTCCTCCGGTGCCACGGCCGGTTCGCGGTGGGCACGCACGTCCCATGCCGGGGCGGGCGGGGCGGGCAGTGTCGAGACGATGTCCCGCACGATCTGGAGCGCATGCTCGTCGTTCTCGGCGAGATGGTCGGTGACCCCGGATTCCCGCGAGTGCAGTTCGCCTCCGCCCAGATCCTCCGCTGTGACGATTTCGCCGATCGCGGCCTTCACGAGCGGGGGCCCGCCGAGGAAGATCGTGCCCTGGTTGCGCACGATGACGGTCTCGTCGCTCATCGCCGGCACGTACGCGCCGCCCGCCGTGGAGGAGCCGAGCACGGCGGCGATCTGCGGGATCCCCTCCGCCGACATCCGCGCCTGATTGTAGAAAATGCGCCCGAAGTGATCGCGATCCGGGAACACCTCATCCTGTTTCGGCAGGAACGCGCCGCCGGAGTCGACGAGGTAGATGCACGGCAGGCGGTTTTCGCGGGCGATCTCCTGCGCCCGCAAGTGCTTCTTCACCGTCAACGGGTAGTACGTGCCGCCCTTGACGGTCGCGTCATTCGCGACCACCATGACGTGGCGACCGTGCACGAGGCCTATCCCCGCGACGAGTCCCGCCCCGGGAGAATCGTTGTCGTACAGGTCGTGCGCGGCAAGGGGCGCCACCTCGAGAAACGGGCTTGAGTCGTCCAGCAGCCGATTGACGCGGTCGCGGGGCAGCAGCTTTCCGCGCGCGACGTGCCGCTCGCGGGATTTCTCCGGACCGCCCAGCGCGGTCGCGCTCAGGCGCTCGTTCAGTTCGGCGACGAGCGCGCGCTGCGCAGCGTCATTCGCCCGAAAGCTCTCGCTGCCGGTATCGAGTGCGCTGCTCAGGGTCTCCATCGGCGACTCCCGCTTCGTGGGCTGGTTCGTGGACTGCTTGTGGTGCGGATGACACTGGGGCTAGTGTTGCCCCGTGGAAACTAGGTTAGTGATCGCTAACCGATTTGTCTATGGGCGGGAACGACGATGAGCGTATCGACCTCGCGCAGCGCCGCGAAAGCGAGCCGCCGCGCCGCGCTCCTCTCCGCTGCGGCACGCCTGTTCGCCGAGCGCGGCTACGCCGGCACGTCCATCGAAGATCTCGGCGCCCAGGCGGGCGTGAGCGGCCCCGCCCTGTACAAGCATTTCGCCGGCAAACAGGCGATCCTCGCGGCAATTCTTCTCGACGCGAGCAGCGGGCTGTACTCCGGCGGGCTCGACGTCGTGTCGCGCAGGCGCGGGAGCGACGCGGTGGCGTCGCTCGTGGCATTCCACGTCGCGTTCGCGCTCGACAACGCCGACGTCATCCGCATCCAGGATCGCGACCTCGAACAACTTGCTGAAGGCGACCTGCACGCGGTGCGCATGCTCCAGCGGCGCTACGTCGAGCTGTGGGTCGATGTGCTTGCCGAACTGCAACCGGATATCGACCCCGCCGTGCTGCGCACGCGCGCGCACGCGGTGTTCGGGCTGCTGAACTCGACCCCGCACAGCGGACTGGCCGTGGACCGCGCCACGCTGCGCGCGGAACTCGAGCGCATGGCCCTGAACGCGCTCGCCTGACGCGCGCCCGCGGCCAGCAGGGCGGGTCCCCGCGTCAGGGCAGCGGGTTGGCCGCGAGCCCCTCCGTGCTCAACAGAACGACGACGGCGTCCTCCGCCAGTCCGAGGCGGCCGCGCACGTGCGCATCCGAAAAGACGGCGCGCGCTCCGACGAGCGCCGATGCGCCGCACGGCCCCACGTCGCGCCCGAGTTCGGTCAGCTCAGCGACGGCGTCCCGAACGCTTGGGTCCTCGACCGCGACGGCCGCATCGAGCCCGTCGCGCAGCGCGGGCCAGGCGATCCGGGATGTCGTTCCCGTGCACAGCCCGGTCATGATCGACCCCGCAGAGGTGTCGACGGAGCGGAGTTCGCCGGCGTGCAGGGAGGCGAGAACGCACGCGGCGGCGGTCGGTTCGACGCACACGATCGCGGGACGCGACGGCGACACGCCTCGGTAGTACTCGATGGCGGCCTGGATCAGGGACCCCACCCCGGTGGGGACGAACACGATATCCGGCGCGGCATCGAGCGCGGCGAGCTGTTCGTCGATCTCCGAGAACAGCGTCGTGTAGCCCTCGACGATCCATCGCGGCACCTGGTCGTATCCGGGCCAGGAGGTGTCCTGGATGAGCAGGTCGGAATCCTGATCCGCCACCGACGCTGCGGCGGTGAGCACGACGTCGTCGTACTCCGCGTCGCACTCGATGAGCTCTGCCCCCTCCGATCGGATGCCGGCGCGCGCGGCCTGGCTGACCCCCTTCGGCGTGTACACCCGGGCCGGGATACCCAGCAGGCGGGCCATGTGCGCGACCGCGCGACCGTGGTTGCCGTCCGTCGCGGTCACGAGGGTCACCGACGCATCGCCCACCGATTCGCGCAGCGCCTCCAGGGAAACAGCCTCGAGACCCACGCCGAAACGCAGTGCGAGCGCTCTGGCAACCGCCCAGGATGCGCCGAGGATCTTGAACGCGGGCAATCCCAGCCGCTGCGACTCGTCCTTCACGAACACGCGGCCGACGCCAAGCTCGGCGGCGACCGCGGGCACCTCGACGAGCGGCGACATCCGGTAGCCGTCAAGCGTGCGATGGAATGCCCGCGCGGACGCGATCCGTTCGGGTGCGGTCCATTCGCGGGCTCCCGAATGGGTGAACGGCGCAAGATCGGAGGTGGTCATGGGTCCATCCAATCAGACGAGCTCGAGACGGGTAGCCTAGGCTCGTGCAGACCGACCCCGCGCTGAACCCCCCGCGCGACCGCACCCCGCTCGGTGCGTCGTTCTGGAAGCTCCTCACCTCCGCCGGTCTGTCGAATCTGGCCGACGGCATTGTCAAGCTCGCGCTGCCGCTCGTCGCGATCCGGTACACGCAGGAGCCCGTGCTCATCGCCGGCTTGAGCCTCGTGCTGTCGCTGCCCTGGCTCGTGTTCGCGCTCCAGGCCGGCGCGCTCGCCGACCGGCTGGACCGCAGGAAAATCATGCTCGCCGCAAACATCGCGCGGGCCGTGCTTCTCGCGGCTGTTGCCGCCGCCGTCGCGGTGGGCATCGAGTCGATCTGGGTGCTGTACGCGGTCGCGTTCTGCATCGGCACGACGGAGACGCTGTACGACACCTCGTCGCAGTCGATCCTGCCGCAGATCGTGAAACGCACCCAGCTTTCCCGCGCGAACGGCAGGCTGTACACGGCCGAAATGACGGCGAACCAGTTCATTGGCCCTCCCCTGGGCGGAGTCCTCGTCGCCGCGGGCGCCGTGGTCGCCTTCGCGGTTCCGGCGGGCTTGTGGATCGTCGCGGTCGGCATGCTGTTCCTCGTGCGCGGCGACTTCCGCGTCGTACGGGATGCCCCCGCCTCGATGCGGTCGGAAATCATGGTCGGCCTGCGCTTCCTGTGGAAGACCACTGTGCTGCGCAGCCTCGCATTCATGACCGGCGTGTTCAACCTCACCGCAAGCGCCGTGTTCGCGATCTTCGTGCTGTACGCGGCGGGCCCGGACTCCGCGATGAAGCTCACCGATGCGCAGGTCGGGCTCCTGTTCACGACCACCGCCATCGGGAGCCTGATCGGCTCGTTCCTTGCCGAACGCATCGAACACGCGATCGGGCGTTCGCGGTCCCTCATTTTCGCGACGCTCGGCGGCGCCGTCCTCATCATCACGCCGGCGTTCACCGCCAACGTGTTCATTGTCGGCGCCGCCTTCATGGTCGGAGGTCTCGGGGTCGTCGTGTGGAACGTCGTGGCCGTGTCGCTGCGCCAGACCATTACGCCGGATGCCCTGCTCGGGCGCGTGAACAGCGGCTACCGGCTGCTAGCCTGGGGGACGATGCCGCTCGGCGCAGCGATCGGCGGGCTCCTCGGCCAGTTCCTCGGTCTGCCCCCGGTTTTCCTGATCATGGGAGTGGCAACCCTCGGCATCCTCGGGTTCATGGTCACCCTGACCGACCGCGCCATGAACGACGCGGTGCACGCTGCCCAGGAGCAGTCGTGAGTTCCGCTCCGTCCCGCTCCCGCCGCCCGGTTCTGCTGATCGCGATCGCGGCCGCTCTCGTTGCCGCGGCGGTGGTCCTCGTCGTGAGCCTTGTCGCTTCCCCGTCGCGCCCGCACGGCAACTACTCGGTCACCGACAACGCCGTGACGATCGACGCGGCACCCGTCGGCAACCTCGGGACGATTCTCGTGAGCGACCAGGGGTTTGCGCTGTACATGTTCCCGCCGGACGAGCAACGGGCAGTGACGTGCGTCGACCGATGTGCGCTGAATTGGCCGCCCGTGATCGTTCCGGATGGCGCGCGAGTGGCCGCGGGAGCGGGCGTCGATCCGGCGCTGCTGTCCACGACTACCGATCGCGACGGCAACAAGGTTGCGACGTACCACGGATGGCCGCTGTACCTGTTTGCCGGGGATGTCGCCGCGGGCACCGCCACCGGACAGAACCAGTACCTGGACGGCGGATACTGGTATGTGATCCGCCCGAGCGGCGACGTCGTCAAGCCCGGCCCGCAGCAGTAGCGCGTCTCGCCCTAGGGTGAAGGCATGGCACATCGGTCACAACCACTGCGCGTCGCCGTTCTCGGGATGGGCGCCATCGGAACCGCCGTCGCGGCCGCTCTCGCATCCGGAGAGGTGCAGAACGCGCGCCTGGCGGGAGTCATCGTGCGGCGCCCCGACGCGAGCGGATCCCCGGCATTTCCGATCATCGGTCTCGACGACGCACTTCGCTCGAGCGATCTCGTCGCGGAGTGCGCCGGCGTTCCCGCCGTGCGGGTCGAAGGCGTACGGGTGATCGAGGCCGGCGTGGACCTGCTGGTTTCTTCCGTCGGCGCGCTCGTGGACGAACCGTTCCGAAAGCGAATGCTGGCTCAGGGGCCGGGGAGGTGCTTCACGACCTCGGGGGCGGTCGGCGGACTGGACGTGCTGTCCGCGGCATCCCGAGGTGGCGGACTGTCCGCCGCGCAGCTCGTCACCACCAAGGCGCCCGCGGCTGTGGTGCAGGAGTGGATGAGCGGGGAACAACGGCGCACCCTGCTGGAGGCGGCGGGCCCCATCACCGCGTTCAGCGGAAACGTGAAGGATGCCATCGACCTGTTCCCGCGCTCGCTCAACATCGCGGCCGCGATCGCGCTCGCCACGGACCTCTGGGATGAGCTCGTCGTCACCATGGTCGCCGACCCGAATGCCGCACTGACCACGCACGCGGTGAGCGCCTCGGGCACCTCGGGCGACTACGAATTCACGATCCGCAATCGACCGCACCCGCGCAACCCGGCAACGAGCGGGGTGGTTCCGGCCGCCGTCCTCAACGACATCGAGCGCCTCGCACGCTGACCGACCGTGGCCGGCCCGGCGATCAGACCATGGTCAGCAGCACGGCGGGGTTCGCCAGAATCGCACCAACATCTGCGAGGAATCGGCTGCCCTGCTCGCCATCCACGAGGCGGTGATCGAACGACACACTCAGCGTGAGCACCTGCCTCAGCGCGATGTCGCCGCGGTACTCCCACGGCATCCGCTTGACCGCGCCGAGGGCGAGGATCATCGCCTCCCCCGTGTTGAGGATGGGCGTGCCTGCGTCGATCCCGAACGAACCGATGTTCGTGATCGAGATTGTCCCGCCCGCGAGATCGGCGGGGGACGCCGTTCCTGCCTTCGCCGTCTCCACGAGTTCGGTGAGCGCATCCGCGAGGCCGACCAGGTCGAGCGCATCCGCATCCTTGATGTTGGGCACCATGAGGCCGCGCGGCGTCGCCGTCGCAATCCCCAGATTCACGTAGTGGAACTGGATGATTTCCTGCGCCGCTTCGTCCCAGCGCGAATTCACGACGGGGTTTCGCCCTGCGGCGATGCACAGCGCCTTGGCCACGACCGTGAGCAGGTTGAGCCGCTTGCCGCGGAACGTCGGCGACTCCTTGAGCGTCGCGATGAGGTCCATCGTCGGCGTCACGTCGATCGTCAGGAATTCGCTCGCGTGCGGCGCCGTGAACGCGCTTCGCACCATGGCTGCCGCGGTGTGTTTGCGAACGCCCTGGATCGGCGTTCGGGACTCCCGCTCGCCCGCGCGCGCTCCCGGCCAGACCTGAACCTCGCTGCCGGCGCCCGCACCGACCGCGATCCCGGAGGGTGCTGTTGTCTTCGCGGCGGCCTCCACATCCTCCCGGGTGATCAATCCCTTGTCGCCGGTGCCCGTCACCGTGGCCAGATCAATGCCGAGATCGCGCGCGAGTTTGCGGACCGGAGGCGTTGAACGCGGGGTTTCGGTTCCGGGCCCGTCGACGCCCGAGTCGCGACGCTCGGATTGCTGCGATGGCTGGGAAGCTTCCGGATTCGGCCGGTCCGGAACTTCCCGCCGCTCCTCCGGGCGGGGACTGGGCGGCGCGAACGGCGAGACCGGTTCGGCGGGCCCGAAGCCCTTTCGGGCGCGGCGCGACGGACGGCCGCCGCCCTCGACGGGCGGGCCGTATCCGACGAGCACGGGCTCGCGCTCCGGCTTCCCGCCCGCAGAGGCGGAATCGGGAGCGTCGGCGGCGGTTCCCTCCAGCTCGAACGCCACGATTGGGGCGCCCACCTGCACGGTCGTTCCAGGCTCCGCATACAGTTTCGTGATCACGCCGGCGAACGGCGACGGCAACTCGACGAGAGCCTTCGCCGTCTCCACATCGGCAAGTGGCTGGTTCAGTTCAACAGTGTCGCCGACGGCGACATGCCACGCCACGAGCTCCGACTCCGTGAGTCCCTCGCCGAGGTCCGGAAGAGCAAAGTCCTTCGCAGCCATTTAGTCCTCCCAGTCGCTCAGAGAATTGGGGCGGCCGAGGACCCGGTCGACCGCGTCAAGAAGCCGGTCAAGGTCAGGCAGGAAATGTTCCTCGAGCGCCGCAGGAGGGTAGGGCGTGTCGAACCCGGTCACGCGGGCAGGGGGCGCCTCCAGCCAGTTGAAGCAGCGCTCGGTGATGCTCGCGGCAATTTCCCCGCCGATCCCACCGGACTGCGCCGCCTCGTGCGTGATGACCAGCCGGCCGGTCTTCCGCACGGATGCTGCGACGGTGTCAAAATCGATGGGGGCGAGCGAGCGAAGGTCGATGAGTTCGATCGAAATTCCGTCGTCTTCCGCAGCCTCGACGGCGTTTTTCGCGGTCGCCACGAGCGGACCATACGCGACGAGAGTCACGTCGGAGCCTGGCGATACCACTCGTGCACGGGACAGGGGAAGTGTTTCTTCGGGCTCGAGGTTCACCTCACCCTTGCTCCAGTAGCGGCGCTTGGGCTCGAAGAACATGACCGGGTCATCGCTCGCGATCGCCTCACGCAGCATGTCGTAGGCATCCTGCGGGTTCGAGCAGCTGATCACGCGAAGTCCTGCCGTGTGGGCAAAGTACGCCTCAGGGGACTCCGAATGGTGCTCCACGGAACCGATTCCGCCGCCGAACGGCACCCGGATCGTGATGGGCATGCGCACGGTGCCGCGAGAGCGGTAGTGCAACTTCGCGACCTGCGCGACGATCTGGTCGAAACCCGGGTAGATGAAACCATCGAACTGGATCTCGGCGACGGGGCGGTAACCGCGCATCGCGAGTCCCACCGACATGCCGATGATGCCGGATTCCGCGAGCGGAGTGTCGATGACGCGACCGGTGCCGAATTCGGCCTGCAGACCGTCCGTGACGCGGAACACGCCACCAAGCTTGCCGATGTCCTCTCCCAGAAGGATCACCTTGTCGTCATCCCGCATGGAGCGGCGAAGCCCGGCCGTGATCGACTTGGCGAGAGTGAGGGTAGATGTTCCCGTGGCCGTTGGGGAGGTTGCCGCCGTCGCTGTCGTGGTGGTCATCATTCCTCACCTTCGAAGTTCGCGAGGTATGCGGCGTACTGCGCACGCTGGCGCTCCAGCACAGGGTTCGCGTCGATCTGCACGTAGTCGAAAACGCTCATCGTCTCCGGCTCCGCCATCCCCTTGCATCCGGCCCGGAATTCGGCCGCGACGGAATCGGCTTTCGCCTTCACGCGAGCCTTCAGTTCGTCGGTGAAGATGCCCTTGTCCTCGAAGTACTTTTCCAGCCGGGTGATCGGGTCCTTCGCCTTCCACTCCGCAAGTTCTTCCGCGCTGCGGTAGCGCGTGGGGTCGTCGGACGTCGTGTGCGGCCCCATGCGGTACGTGACGGCCTCGATGAAGGTCGGTCCGCCACCGCGGTGAGCGCGGTCCAGCGCGATGCGCGTGGCCGCCATCACGGCAAGCACGTCGTTGCCGTCCACGCGGATGCTCGGGATACCGTAGCCCGGCGCGCGCTCGGAGATGTGCTTCGCGGCCTGAAGCCGAACCGGCTCTGAGATGGCCCAGTGGTTGTTCTGGCAGAAGAATACGACGGGGGCGTTGTAGGTGGCGGCGAAGATCATCGCCTCGTTCGTGTCGCCCTGGCTTGTCGCACCGTCGCCGAAATAGGTGATCACGGCGGAGTCGGCACCGTCCATGCGGACGCCCACACCGTAGCCGACGGCGTGGAGGGTTTGCGCGCCGATGATGACGGCCGGGATCGCCATCCGGTATTCGGTCGGATCCCAGCTGCCGTGCGCGTGTCCGCGCCACACGCGCACCAGGTCGTCGAGCGGGACATTGCGGCAGTAGGCGACGCCGTTCTCGCGGTAGCTCGGCATGATGAAGTCGTCGTCGCGGAGTGCGCGAGCGGAGCCGATCTGGGCGGCCTCCTGGCCGAGCAGCGGCGGCCACAGCCCGAGTTCGCCCTGACGCTGCAGCGCCGTCGCCTCGACGTCGATGCGCCGTACGACGACCATGTCTTCGTAGAGGTCGGAAAGCTGCTCATCGGAGACGTCCGCGATCCACCGGTCGAGGGTGGGGTTGGCGTGGCGCTTGCCTTCGGCGTCGATGAGCTGAACGTATTCGCGGTCGTCGAGCAGGTCGACCTCCGAGTCGCTGGAATTTGACACAGTAGTACGCAACACTTCACGCCTTCCTTCGGGATTCCCGACTGGTGAGTCGCTGATCCACTCCAGAGGACCGACCCAGCTTGTTGGCAGACCGACCCGCTCCAGCACCGTTGACTGGCATATAGCGAGATTACGCAGTGCTGCTGGGAATTCACAACCCAACCTGCCGCGAGGGACAAAGAACGGGCCCGCCCTTTGTGGGGCGGACCCGTTTCTGTGTTTCGAAGCCGGGATGCGGATCAGACTTCGGCTGGAACCTCTTCCGCCTCCGCCGAGACGGCGGCAGCGGCGTCCTCAACCGGGGAAAGCGACAGCTTTCCGCGGTCGTCGATCTTGGTGATCTCCACCTGGATCTTCTGGCCGACGGAGAGCACGTCTTCGACGTTCTCGACGCGCTTTCCTCCCGCAAGCTTGCGCACCTCGGAAATGTGCAGCAGTCCGTCCTTGCCCGGGGTGAGCGAGACGAACGCACCGAACGTGGCGATCTTCACGACGGTTCCGAGGAACCGCTCTCCCACCTCCGGGTTCAGCGGGTTCGCGATCGCGTTCACCGCGGCGCGCGCCGCCTCGGCGGACGGGCCGTCGACGGCGCCGATGTACACGGTTCCGTCGTCCTCGATCGAGATGTCGGCTCCCGTGTCGTCCTGGATCTGGTTGATCGTCTTGCCCTTCGGGCCGATCAGCTCGCCGATTTTGTCGAGCGGGATCTGCACGCTGATCACGCGGGGCGCGGTCGGTGCCATCTCATCCGGTGTGTCGATCGCGGCGTTCATGACCGCGAGGATTGCCGTGCGGGCTTCCTTCGCCTGGCCAAGCGCAGCGTCGAGCACCGAGGACGGGATGCCATCGAGCTTCGTGTCCAGCTGGATCGCCGTGACGAACTCGCTCGTTCCGGCAACCTTGAAGTCCATGTCGCCAAGGGCATCCTCAGCACCAAGGATGTCGGTGAGCGCCGCGTAGCGGGTTTCACCATCCACGGTGTCGGAGACGAGGCCCATCGCGATGCCGGCAACAGGTGCGCGCAGCGGCACACCCGCGTTCAGCAGCGACAGGGTCGATGCGCATACGGAACCCATCGACGTCGAACCGTTGGAACTGAGAGCCTCAGACACCTGACGGATCGCGTACGGGAACTCCTCGCGGGGCGGAAGCACCGGCATGAGCGCGCGCTCGGCGAGGAAGCCGTGCCCGATCTCGCGACGCTTCGGGCTGCCCACTCGGCCGGTTTCACCGGTGGAGTAGGGCGGGAAGTTGTAGTGGTGCATGTAGCGCTTCTTCGTGACCGGCGCGAGAGAGTCGATCTGCTGCTCC
Source organism: uncultured Microbacteriaceae bacterium (assembly GCA_937872445.1). Taxonomy (GTDB): domain Bacteria; phylum Actinomycetota; class Actinomycetes; order Actinomycetales; family Microbacteriaceae; genus Terrimesophilobacter. Next base: position 70,441 of record CALMSL010000193.1, read on the forward strand.
ATCTTGAGCATGTTCAGAGTCGTGACGCCCAGGATCTGGGTCTCTCCGCGCTGGAAGATCGCCGAACCGTGCACGCGCGGGATGACCTGCACCTCGGCGTCGAGCGGGCGGATGTCGGCGAGGCCGCGGCCGTCCATGCGAACACCCTCGGTGAGGATGCGTCCGCGGACGACCTTCTTCGTAACCGACTTGTACGCTGCGCTCACCTGGTTGTTCGCGGTCTCCGGCAGCTCTCCTGCTTCGACCTTGGCCGCGATGGCGTCCTTGACGCGAGTCTTGAGCTCGTCGTCGGCGTTCTGCCGCTCGACCTTGCCGGCGATCTGGTAGACGCCGGCGAGCTCGGTTTCGGCGAGCGCCGCGACCGCGTCGTAGGTGGCATCGTCGTACGGCGGGAACACCGGGTAGTCCTGAATCTCCTTGGCCGCCTGAGCAGCCATCTCCGCCTGAGCCTTCACCAGCTGAGCCAGGAACGGCTTCGCCGCTTCGAGACCCTCGGCCACGACCTTTTCGTCGGGCTTCGTGGCACCGGCCTTGATGAGCTCCCACGCGTGTTCGGTGGCTTCGGCCTCGACCATCATGATCGCGACGTCTTCCTTGCCGTTCTTGTCGGTGACGATGCGGCCGGCAACCGTGAGGTCGAAGACGGCCTCCTCGAGCTGCTCGTGCTTCGGGAACGCCACCCACTGGTCACCAATGAGCGCCATGCGGATTCCCGCGATCGGACCACTGAACGGCAGACCGGAGATCTGGGTGGATGCGCTGGCCGCGTTGATCGCGAGCGCGTCATAGAACTCGCCCGGCGCGATGCTGAGCACCGTGATGACGATCTGGACCTCGTTGCGCAGGCCATCGACAAACGAGGGGCGCAGCGGACGGTCGATCAGTCGGCAGACCAGGATGGCTTCCGTTGATGGGCGACCTTCGCGGCGGAAGAAGCTGCCGGGGATCTTGCCTGCAGCGTAGGAACGCTCCTCAACATCCACCGTGAGGGGGAAGAAGTCGAAGTTGTCCTTGGGGTGCTTGCCGGCGCTTGTGGCGCTCAGCAGCATGGTGTCTTCATCGAGATATGCAGCGACGGCACCCTGTGCCTGCTGCGCGAGACGGCCGGTTTCGAACCGGACCGTGCGCTTGCCGAACTTGCCGTTATCCAAAACGGCTTCGGCGAATTTGATTTCTGGACCCTCCATGTGGGGGTTTTCTCCTTTGCTGGTGTCGCGCCCCCGTGTGGGGCGCGGCGCGAACGTCGGAGCAGGAGAAGGCAGTCAGGGGCGCGCAGCGATTGCGCCGGGGCGCCGGTTCTGATCAACAGTAGAAATACACCGTGCGAGTCGGGATACCACCACCGGTGACCAGCATCTTGCCAGCCTGCTCCGTGGTCGGCCCGGACGCACTCCGAAGGAGCGGTACCGAAACAACCTCGTAGAGTCTACCAGCCGTGCCCCCGGCAACCTAGCGGCGACGCGCGACCGACCGGAAAACCGCCACGCTCCACGCTACCCGCGCACCCGCGCGACCTCCGCGCGGACCGCCGGCATGACCTCCGCCGCGAAGCGCTCGAGGGTGGCCGGTTCGTCCGTTGCGAGAATGAACGTGCCCATCCCGTGCTCGGTCGCGAGGTGAACCAGGCGCTCCACGGTGGCGCTCTCCGCATCGATGTTGAGCATGCGGCGGATGGCTTCAGGCGCGCGGCCGGCTTCTCTCGCGCCCTCATCGATTCTGGAATTCATGTCGGCGAGGGCATGGATGCTCTTCAGGTAGCCGAACGACGGAACCCAACCGTCGGCCACGCGGCCGGTCAAGCGCAGCATGCGCGGGCCGTAAGCTCCGATCGAGATGCCGATCGGGTGCGGTGTCGCTGGCCCGCGTTTCGCGCCGCGAACGGAATAGAACTCGCCGTCGACGCGGGCGCCACCCGGCTCATCGACCGACCACAGGGCGCGGATGACGCGAATCGCTTCCTCGAGCGCCTGCACGGACTCGCCCGGCGTGAGCCGTCGGCCGCCCACCGCTTCGATCGCATCCCAGAACCCGCCGGCCCCCAGACCGAGCTCGAACCGGCCGCCGCTCAACAGATCCAGCGTTGTCGAGGCCCGCGCAAGAACGACGGGCAACCGCAATGGCAGGTTCGTCACATTCGCTGAGAGCCGCGCCCGCGTGGTGCGGCCGGCGACGAACGCGAGCAGGCTCCACGCATCCAGCAGGGCGGGCTGGTAGGGGTGATCCTGGAACGTCACCAGGTCGAATCCGAGCGTGTCGCTAAACTCCGCCAGCGCGACCACCCGGTCCGGTTTCGCCGCGTTCGGCGTGATGAACGTGCCGAACTGGATGTCGTGCCCGTAATCCGTCATGAGTCCCAGCCTCCCATGGCCGACAACGGTTTTGCGTTGTCAAGAATTCCCTCGCGCAGTGAGTACGCTGGGACTATCCCGAAAGGAGTCGCCCGTGCGAGTTGGTGTAACGCGAGAACAACGTGCAGGAGAACGGAGGGTCGCGGCAACACCGGAAACGGTCGAGCAGTTGACCACGCTTGGCCTCGAAGTCGTCGTCGAAAAAGGGGCGGGCGTCGAATCCGGCATCTCGGATGCGGCATACAAGCACGCGGGCGCCACGATCGCACCGACGCTCGCACTCGGCAAGCTCGATGTGCTTCTCCACGTGCGACCGTTGTCGGAGGCTACGGCGAAAGCGCTCAGGAAGGGCGCCGTGACGATCGGAATGGCCTCCCCGTCCACCGAGTTGCCCACGGTGTCTGCACTCGCCAAGGCGGGCGTCACGTCGTTCGCCCTCGAGCTCATCCCCCGGATTTCCCGCGCCCAGTCGATGGATGCGCTGAGCTCGCAGGCGCTCGTCGGCGGCTACCGCGCCGTGATCGAAGCGATCGCGAGATATCCGCGCTTTTTCCCCCTGTACATGACCGCGGCCGGCACGATCCCGCCCGCGAAAGTGCTCGTGCTCGGCGCGGGAGTGGCCGGACTGCAGGCGATCGGCACGGCGAAGCGCCTCGGCGCACGAGTCTCCGCCAACGACATCCGCGCCGCATCCGCCGACGAGGTGCGCTCGATGGGCGGCACGTTCATCAACCTGGACCTTGACGCGGCGGCGGAGGGCACCGGCGGTTACGCCAAGGAACTCGCCGAAGACCGGGCGAAGCGTCAGCGCGAGTTGCTGGCCCCGCACATCGCCTCCTCGGATGTGCTCATCACGACGGCCGCAATTCCCGGACGCGCCGCGCCCCTGCTCGTCACGACCGACATGGTGAAGGGGATGCGCGCCGGTTCGGTCGTCATCGACCTCGCCGCTGAATCCGGCGGCAACGTCGAGGGCGTCGTTGCCGGCAAGGACACGCCGGTAACCGTGGACGGCGGTACCGTCACACTCGTGGGACTCAAGGATGCCCCCTCCGCGATCCCCTCCGACGCGTCGCGGCTCTACGCCAAGAACGTCGCGAACCTGCTCGCGCTCATGACCGCTGACGGCACGGTCGCACCGGACTACACCGACGAGGTCGTCAGCGGAGCATGCCTGACCAGGGACGGCACCGTCGTGCACGAGCCCACCGCGAACGCCCTGGCCGAAAAGAGGGCCCCAGCGAAGAAAGCGCCAGCGAAGAAAGCCCCGGCAAAGAAACCCGCAACCGCCGCGAAAGCAGCAACCACCAGGAAGGGAGCGAACTGATGGAACCGATGGAGGCCGTCGTCCTTCTCACCTACACCGTGCTCGCGATCTTCGTCGGCTTCGAAGTCGTCTCGAAGGTCACGAGCAAGCTGCACACCCCGCTCATGTCGGGCGCGAACGCCATCCACGGGATCATCCTCGTGGGAGCCATCATCGTCGCGAGCGAGACAACCGACCCGTGGTTGCTGACCGTCGCGATCATCGCGGTCGTCCTGGCGACCGCGAACGTCGTCGGCGGATTCGTGGTCACCGACCGGATGTTGGAAATGTTCCGGTCGAAGAAGCCGGCGAAGTCGTCGGCACCTGCTGAGAGCGCCACCGCGGAGGTTGCCAAGTGAAACTCCTCAGCCCCGAGTGGACCGCACTCCTCTACCTGGTCGCCGCCGTCTGCTTCATCCTCGCGCTCAAGGGGCTTTCCTCCCCCAAGCACGCGCGACGAGGCAACCTGATCGGCGCCACCGGCGCCCTCATCGCGATCGTCACCGTGTTCCTGTCGATCCATGTCGAGAACTTCCTGCTCATCATCGCCGCCATCGCCGTGGGAACGGCCATTGCCGTGCCCATCGCGCGCAAGGTGCAAATGACGCAAATGCCGCAGCTCGTCGGCGGTTTCAACGGCGTCGGCGGCGGCGCGGCAGCGCTCGTCGCGGTGCTCGAGCTGAGCCAGCACGAGGACATCGGGTTCCGCATCGCCGTCGTCTTCACGATGCTGATCGGGGCGATCTCGTTCTCCGGTTCCGCCATCACCGTGTTGAAGCTGCAGGAACTCATGACCACGCGTCCCGTGCTGTTCCCCGGCCTGCGCTGGATCATGTCGCTGGCCGTCCTCGCCTCGATTGGCTCCGGCGTGTTCGTGGTGATGTCCGGCAACTGGGTGTGGGCTGTAGCCCTTCTCGTTCTCGGCCTCATCGTCGGTGTTCTGCTCGTGCTGCCGGTGGGCGGCGCGGATGTCCCGATCGTCATCTCGCTGCTCAACGCGTTCACCGGCATCGCCGTCGCGGCGAGCGGAATCGTGCTCGGGAACGTGCTGCTTCTCGTCGCCGGCACGCTCGTCGGCGCGAGTGGAACCATCCTGACCATGGCCATGGCCAAGGCGATGGGACGAGGCGTCACCGGCATCCTGTTCGGCGCGTTCAAGGGCGGGTCTACCGCGGGTTCGACGACCGTGAGCGATCGCCCGGTGCGCTCGAGCACCCCGGAGGATGTCGCCGTGCAGCTCGGTTACGCGCAGAACGTCGTCATCGTGCCCGGATACGGTCTCGCCGTAGCGCAGGGTCAGCACACGATCGCGGAACTGGCGACGACGCTCGAGGAGCGCGGCGTGCATGTCGTCTTCGGCATCCACCCCGTCGCGGGCCGCATGCCCGGGCACATGAACGTGCTGCTCGCGGAGGCGAATGTGCCGTACGAGTCGCTCAAGGAACTGGATGAGGTCAACTCGGAGTTCAAGTCCACCGACGTCGTGCTCGTCGTCGGCGCGAATGACGTCGTGAACCCTGCGGCGAAGTCGACCCCGGGATCCCCCATCTATGGCATGCCCATTCTCGAGGTCGGCGACGCGAACCAGATCGTGTTTCTGAAACGCTCGATGCGCCCCGGTTTCGCCGGCATCGAGAACGAGTTGCTGTACGACCCCAAGACGGAACTGTTGTTCGGGGACGCGAAGGATTCGCTCGGCGCGGTGCTCGCGGCAGTCAAAGCGCTGTAGCGGGACCTCCGTGGCTCGCGGACGGCGTGGGTTCGCCGGCCGCTGATTGATGCGTGCGGCTTGCGACGGAGATCAGGAGGACCGCAAGGACCGCCCAGCCGAAAAGAATCAGCCAGGGCAGGAGGCTGTCTGCGCTCGGGAAGTAGGACTCGTTCCGCAGCAGGTTGCCTGCCGCCCCGGGCGGGAACCACTGTCCGATTGCGCCCCACGGCCGCACGATGAACTCCGGCGGCAGTGTCGCGCCGGAGATCGGATTGGCGAACAGGACGAAGACGACAGCGGCAAGCCCGAGCCCTCCCCGCCCCAGGAGGGCGGCAAAACCGATCGTGGTGCCGCCGATGGCGAGGAGCGCCAGAGCGATCACCCCCACGTTGACCAGGTAGTTGCCCTGCAGCCCGCCGAACCACCCCTGCAGGATTCCGGCGATCGTGAATCCCCCGACGACGGCGAGGACGAGGATCGCAGTCAGGCGCCGCCACAGTCCGACAACGACGAGCGAAATGACCACGCCCCCGATCAGCCCGCCGAGAACCAGGGGGAATGTCGACGCGGACAGGATCACACCGTTGGGGTCTGCGGAAACCAGCGGAACCACGTCGGTCACCGGCACCGTGATGGGTGTCGATGGCGCGTGACCCTGGGCGGCCATCGCTTTCGTGAGGTTCGCCGCGAGTTCGGGCGAGAATTTGCCGAGCATCCCGGCGATCGCCGCGTTCGCGGCGGAACTCACGAGGATTTCGGGGCTCGGTGCAAGGACGATGGCGCCGTAAACCTGCCGAGTCTGGATGAGTTGTACTGCAGCGTCGCGGTCGGACACGGTGGAGAATGCGAAGAGGTCGGGCGACTGGGCCGCTATCCCCGATTCGAATTGCGTGACCTGGGCGTCGGGGCCGGCCATGGCCAGCGGGATGCTCTTCGGTTCCGCCGTGACGGCGGGCCACAGGAACGCGAGCAGAATCACCCCCACGATGGCGGCGAGCGCGACGCCCATGACGCTCAAACGGGCCCAGGGAGTTTTGGCGAGGGTTGCGTTCATGGGAAACCTCCCGATAAGAGAATGATCGTTCTGTTAGTTTCCTCCCGTGGGGCGAATTAAACAAGAACAATCATTCTCTTTATACTCGGAACGTGCCCAAAGTGTCCGACGAGTATCGAGAGTCCCAGCGAGCGAGGATCGCGGACTCCGCGCTGAGCGTGTTCGCGCGCAAAGGCTTCCAGAAAACCTCGATGGCCGACATCATCGCCGACTCCGGCATGTCTGCCGGCGCGATCTACGCGTACTTCCCGGGCAAAGCGGACATCATCGCCGAGGTTGCCGGACGGGTGCTCGGCACCCGGATCGCCAGTATCGAGAGTCTCGCCGGCCGCGAAACGCTGCCTGCTCCCAGCGACCTCATCCGCACGATCCTCGCCGGGCTTCGCGACGAGCTGGGGAACCCGAGCATCGTCCTGCAGGTCTGGGGCGAGGCCGTCAACGACCGCCAGCTCCGCCCGCTCGCCAACGAGGCGTTCGGTCGGCTGCTCAACGCATTCCGCCTCTACCTTGCCGCCTGGCAGCAAACCGCGCACAACCTGCAACCGGCGGCAGCGGATGCCCTCGCCCGCGAACAGGCGCCCCTCCTGTTGAGCGCGTGCCAGGGCTACCTCGTGCAGCTCGCCCTCCTCGACGACTTCGATTCGGACTTCTATCTCGACCGGGTCGTCGCGAACCTGCCGCACTAGAGAACGGAATTTCAGCCGGACCTCTTCGTGGGCGGCGGCGGAACTCAGGTGGCGGTGAAACCGCCGGTCGGGTTGAACGAGGGGTCGAGGGCGAACGGATCCTGCACTCGGCTCGAGCGATCTGATGCCGCAACGGCCCGCGCGAACCGGATGGACGCCCGCTCGATTCGCTCGGGAAGCGACGCAAGCGAGTTGTTGGACGCCGTGTCGCCGACGCTGCCCCAGTCGGCTGAGGCCGCGTACACTCCCGTGGGGATGACGTCGGCCCGCAGGTAAGTGAACAGCGGGCGCAGCGCGTAATCGAGTGCGAGCGAGTGGCGGGGTGTTCCGCCCGTCGCGCCGATCAGGACGGGCATCTCCTCGAGGGATTCGGGGTCCACGATGTCGAAGAACGACTTGAACAGTCCGCTGTAACTCGCGGCGAAGATCGGGCTCACCGCGATGAGGCCGTCGGCACCGATGACGGTTTCCAGCACGCCTCCCAGCGCGGGGCTCGGAAAGCCGGCAAGCATGTTGTTGGTGATGTCGCGCGCGTGGTCGCGAAGCTCAATGGTCTCGACCTGCACGCGGATGCCCTGGCCCTCCAGGCGGCGAACGGTCGCGTCCGCGAGCCTGTCGGCCAGCATCCGTGTCGACGACGGCTGGCTCAACCCTGCCGACACGACCGCGATCCGGCGCACCGTTCCCTCGGCCGGCGCAGTGCGTGTTTCAGACACCGCGCTCGCCTCGGAAGCAGCCCCTCCCTTTTGTACAGGACTTTCTGACGATTCCCCGGTCACTTGGCGCCATCCAGGGCTGTTTCGGCCGGATTGTCCTGCACAACAGGATTCGCGGCATCGGAAGAGAGAGCCGCATCGCGAGCGGCGACCCGCGCGGCGTGCGTCGGGCCGTCCGGAACCTGCGCGGGGCGATCCTTCGCGAACTCCCTGCGCAGCGCGGGAACGACTTCGCCGCCGAGGATGTCGAGCTGTTCGAGCACGACCTTGAGCGGGAGGCCGGCGTGGTCCATGAGGAACAACTGGCGCTGGTAGTTGCCGAAACTGTCGCGCATGCTCGCGTAGCGGTCGATGACCTCCTGCGGGCTGCCGACCGTGAGCGGGGTCTGGGCCGTGAACTCCTCGAGGGAGGGGCCGTGGCCGTACACGGGCGCGTTGTCGAAGTACGGTCGGAACTCGTTCACGGCATCCTGCGACTTCGGCCGCATGAACACCTGACCGCCGAGGCCGACGATGGCCTGGTCTGCGCTGCCGTGGCCGTAGTGTTCGAAGCGCTGGCGGTACAGACCGATGAGCCGCATGTAGTGCTCTTTCGGCCAGAAGATGTTGTTCGCGAAGAAACCATCGCCGTAAAACGCGGCCTGTTCGGCGATCTCGGGCGAGCGGATGCTGCCGTGCCACACGAACGGCGCAACTCCATCCAGCGGCCTGGGCGTGGACGTGAAGCCCTGCAGCGGGGTGCGGAACTGGCCGCTCCAGTCGACGACGTCTTCGTGCCACAGTTTGTGGAGCAGCGCGTAGTTTTCCACGGCGAGCGGGATCCCCTGGCGGATGTCCTGCCCGAACCACGGGTACACGGGGCCGGTGTTGCCGCGCCCGAGCATGATGTCGACCCGGCCGTCGGCGAGGTGCTGAAGCATGGCGAAGTCTTCGGAAATCTTCACCGGGTCGTTCGTGGTGATGAGCGTCGTCGACGTGGACAGGAGAAGGTTTTTCGTTTGGGCCGCGATGTATCCGAGCATCGTTGTCGGCGAGCTCGGGACGAACGGCGGGTTGTGGTGCTCCCCTGTGGCGAACACGTCGAGTCCCACCTCTTCGGCTTTGAGGGCGATCGCGACCATCGACTTGATGCGCTCGTACTCGCTCGGGGCTCTGCCGGTGGTGGGATCTGTCGTGACATCACCGATGGTGAATACTCCGAATTGGACGGTCATGGGTGGCGTGGCCTTTCCTTGCGCGGGCGCGGTCGATACTGCCAACGGATGCAGGGCCGAAAGTATTCCCGCGTCGGACTATACCCAGTGGTTTCACCGGTCACTCCGATATGGTCAGGGCATGCGCCTCACACTTCCCACAGACCTTGATCTGACCGAATTGACCAAGCACCGCGATACCGGGAGCGCGAGCATCTACCTGCCGTCAACCCCGATCACGCGCGACGTGGATGCCGTGCAAATCGCGTTGAAAAACGCGGCGTCCGAGGTGGAAACCCAGTTGCGGGGCCTCGGCATCCACAAGAAGCAGGTGGACGACGTCGCAAAGTCGCTCGATGGCCTTCAGTCCGACCGGGAATTTTGGGGGTTCCAGGGGCATTCGCTGGCAATCTTCGTCGCCCCCGGCGTTGTGCACGCGTTCCGTCTGGCGAATTCGCTGCAGCCTCTCGTTGCCGTCGGTGACCGGTTCGATGTCGGACCGTTGCTGCGCTCCGTGACATTCTCCAATAGCGGTTACGTGCTTTCGGTTGCGGAAGGGCGCACCCGCCTCCTTGAACTGTCTGCGGATGCACGCCCGATCGAACTCGAACTCGACCTGCCCGATGAAGCGGAGGGCGTGCTCGACGACCCGAAGTATCAGGGGCGGTTCGACCGCCACCGCGCCGACGGTACGACCGGGGACCGAATCGAACGGGAACGTTTCTGCCGTCTGGTTCAGGAGGCCGTGCTCCCCCACGTCGCCGAGTCGACGTTGCCCATGATTCTCGCCGCCAGTGCGGACCTTGAGCCGGCGTATCGCGCGGTCAACACGTATCGGGGCCTTCTCGATCAGGGCATCAGAGCCAACCCGGAGGCGTTCAGCACGGACGACCTGAACACGCGGGCCCGCGTCATCCTCGACGCCCACTACGCATCGAAGCTGGCGGATTGGCGGGAACGGTTCGGAACCCTGCGCAGCAATGGGCTCGCCACGAGCCAGCTCAGCGAGGTCGCTCGCGCGGCGACCGCATCCGGGGTTGCGGAGTTGCTGTTCGACATGGATTCGACCCTCGAGGGGTCCATCGATGACTCCGGTGTCGTGCGGGAGGTAAGCGAGCCGGATGCGGAGAACTACGGCATGGTCGACGAGATCGC